>CAZLGB010000208.1:0-5963 GCA_964558825.1 uncultured Intrasporangiaceae bacterium | reverse complement strand
AGGGCCCCCAGCTCGTCCCGAAACTCGGGCCCGGGCGGGCCGGCGCGACCGGAGGCACGCCGGCTCCGAAGGCCGACGGAGCCGGGGGGAGGGTCTGGGTGGGGGCCGCGGGCGAGGGCATCGCCGAGCTCGGCGGCGGAGTGGCCCACCACGGGTCGGTCGGTTGCTGTGGGTGCGCCGGTTGCGTCATCGGGATCTCCTGTCGACATGAGGCCCAGTTGCCACAGCACAACTCGGCAGCTTGAGCGCCCGCTGGGGGAGACCTGTGGGCACGCTGTGTGCCACCCGAGGGCACACTGGGTGGGTGCTGTCACTCGATCTCGCTCGCCGCCTCCGCGCAGCTGGTATGCCGTGGACGCCGTCCTCGGGTGACCGCTTCGTCGTCGATCGGCCCGAGCTGGAGGCCGAGGTCTTCGTCGTGTCTGACATGGTCGCCCAAGTCGTCGACTTCGTCGACGGGGCGGTCGTCGGCTTCAACGGGACCGTCGAGTGGGCGCTGGACTCGGTGGCGGTCGACGACGTCGTGTGGCTGCCCCGCGAGGATCAACTGCGCGCCGCGCTCGGCGGCAGATTTGTCGCATTTCGCAGTGCCCCAGGCGGTTTCGTCGTCGAGCTGGCCGACGGTTCACGGCATACCGACGCTGACGCGGAGTCGGCCTATGGCAAGGCCGTGCTGGGCGCGCTCGACCAGCAGGGCCGCAGCGACGCTCCTTAGTCCGGCTCGTCCAGGTGGCCGTCAGGCCGGCGACGAAGGCCGCCAGCGGGTCGGTCGGGGGGTGTCATGCCTCCATGGTGACGGGGGGGACACCGGCGACACTTGATCGCCCTTGCTCGACGGTGCGGCGTAGGTTGGAAGACATGCAGGGGAGACGCGTGGACGTGGCGGCGTGGCTGCGTTCGATGGTGCCGATGTGGCTGATCTGGGCGCTGTATGCCGTGCCCGTGGCCTGGTTGTGGTCGTTGTGGTTGGTGGCGCAGAGCGGCGCCGCCTTTCAGGTGCAGGGCAACACGGTCTATGACGAGAACGGCAACCTCATCTCGCAGCCGCCTCCGCAGGGCCCCGGGGCGGTCATGGGCCTCGTCCTCATGCTGACGGTCGGCTTCTCTCAGTCGGTCCCGCCGGAGGGTGTCGTCATCGCGCTCGGGTTCGCGGCTGCCTTCCTGGGCCTGCGCCTGGCCGGCCGCGGCGACCGATCCGAGGTGCGCCTCGTGGCGAGCGTGGGGGCCGGGCTGGCTCTCGGGCCGGCGGTCCTCGCCGCCCTCGTCGTCCTCAACAGAGACGAGGCGCTGAAAGCGATCGACCAGTCGGCGTCCTTCGACGAGCTCGGCATGGTGTCCATGCTGCGCTTCCTCGTGCCGGGGGCGGTGTCGCTCGTCGTCGCCTGGATCCTGGTGCGGATCGGGTGGGGCCCGCTGCCGCTCCGGGCCGACCCGGCGCCTGCCGCGGCATCCCTCGACGAGCGCTCCAGCCCACCGGCCGCGGCCTCCGAGGCCGCCCCGAGCACGCCCCAGCAGACGACCGCGCCGACCGCCCCAGGCGTCCTCGTCGGCGAGCCGCACCAGCCCGACAACGTGGTCGTCGTCGTGCCGACCACGCGTCGCGAGGAGCCCGCTTGGGACGAGTTGCCCACACTCCCACCGGATTTCCGCGCGCCTGAGCCTGCGGTCTCGCCCTACGCTCGCCCCTCGGCAGGGCTGCGGCCGGGCGAGTCGGCGGCTGACGCCGCCAGCGACGGCGCGCCGACGAGCGATCCGTATGCCGCCTACCGGCGCCCCGAGGTCGCCATGGGCGAGCGGGGTGACGGGGGCGACTGACTAGAGATCGTCCTCGTCGACGATCCGATAGGCATAGCCCTGCTCGGCGAGGAAGCGCTGCCGATGGGCCGCGAAGTCGGCGTCGACGGTGTCGCGAGCGACGACGGTGTAGAAGTGGGCCGTGCGGCCGTCACCCTTGGGGCGCAACAGCCGACCGAGCCGCTGGGCCTCCTCCTGACGTGATCCGAAGGTGCCCGAGACCTGCACGGCCACCGACGCCTCCGGCAGGTCGATGGAGAAGTTGGCGACCTTCGAGACGACGAGCAGCCCCACCTCGCCCGCCCGGAAGGCCGCGAAGAGTCGCTGCCGCTCGGCCACGCTCGTCTCGCCGGTGATGAGGGGTGCGTCCAATCGCTGCGCCAGAGAGCCGAGTTGGTCGAGATACTGCCCGATGACCAGGGTCGGCTCGCCGGTATGCCGGGCGACGATCGTCTCGACCACCCGGTCCTTCCCCGGCGCGCACGAGGCGAGTCGATAGCGCTCGTCGGGCTCTGCGACGGCATACGCCATGCGCTCGCCCTCGCTCAAAGTGATGCGCACCTCGACGCAATCGGCGGGCGCGATCCACCCCTGTGCCTCGATGTCCTTCCACGGCGCGTCGAAGCGCTTGGGCCCGATGAGCGAGAAGACGTCGGACTCGCGCCCGTCCTCGCGCACGAGGGTGGCCGTGAGACCGAGTCGCCGGCGGGCCTGCAGGTCGGCGGTCATGCGGAAGACCGGGGCGGGCAGCAGGTGGACCTCGTCGTAGATGACCAGTCCCCAGTCGCGCGCGTCGAGCAGCTCGAGGTGGGGATAGACGCCTTTGCGCCGGACCGTGAGCACTTGGTAGGTCGCGATGGTGACCGGGCGGATCTCCTTGCGGGAGCCCGAGTATTCACCGATCTCGTTCTCGGTCAACGAGGTCCGGCGCAGCAGCTCGTCGCGCCACTGGCGTGCGGCGACGGTGTTGGTGACGAGCACGAGGGTCGTGGCTCGAGCGGCCGCCATTGCCCCGGCTCCGACGATGGTCTTGCCTGCGCCGCAGGGCAGCACGACGACACCAGATCCGCCGTGCCAGAAACCCTCGACGGCTTGGCGCTGATAGGCGCGCATCTCCCAGCCCTGCTCGCGCAGGTCGATGGGGTGGGCCTCGCCGTCGACGTAGCCGGCGAGATCCTCGGCGGGCCAGCCGATCTTGAGCAGCGCCTGCTTGAGGTGACCGCGCTCCGAGGGGTGGACGAGCACCGTGTCGGGGTCGACCCGATCGCCCAGCAGCGGCTGGATCCGTTTGTGCCGCAACACTTCCTCGAGCACGGGGCGGTCGGTCGTGTGGAGCACGAGGCCGCGCGCAGGATCCTTTTCAAGAGTCAGCCGGCCATAGCGGGACATCGTCTCGACGATGTCGACGAGCAGCGCCTGCGGCACGGCATACCTGCTGTGGCGCAGCAGGGCGTCGACCACCTGCTCGGCGTCATGGCCGGCGGCGCGGGCATTCCACAGCCCGAGCGGCGTGACCCGATAGGTGTGGATGTGTTCGGGTGCACGCTCGAGCTCGGCGAAGGGCGCGATGTCGCGTCGCGCCGTCTCGGCGCCAGGGTGGTCGACCTCCAGGAGCAGTGTCTTGTCGCTCTGGACGATCAGCGGGCCATCGGTCATCGGCTCGGCTCAGCGGTTGTTGCGCCACCAGACGAGGGCGGCGATGAGTGCCCCGCCGATGACGGCGTTGACGGCGAAGACGATCCACCCCTTGACCGTCTGGCTGCGCGAGCCCGCAGGGTCAGCCGCGTTGCGTTTGAGCGCGAGCACCCCCATGACGGCGCTGGGCGGACCGATGATGCCGGTCGCGATGATCGCGAGGATCGACACGACGACGAGGATGACTGCCGAGGCGTTGGCGGGGGCCACGGCTGCAGCCGGCCGAAAAGCGCCCGGATAGCCCGCCGGTGCCGGTTGACCAGGCCAACCGCTGGGGCCCGGTGGGGCGTAGCCGCCCGCGGCGGGATAGGCCACCGGCCGGGGCTGCCCGGGATAGCCCGCTTGCGCGCCCGGCGCCGGGTATGCCGAGCCCGGCTGAGCCGGCCATGGCTGCTGACCCGGATAGGGCGCTGGTGCGCCTGCTGCGGGGTAGCGCGGATATCCCGCCGGCGGATACGACCCGGGCGGGGGCGCTGCCGGATAGGGCTGCGCAGCGGCATACGGCCCTTGGGGGTATGCCGGGTAGCCGGGGCGGGCCGGTGGGCCGGGCGGGTAGGCACCCTGGGGCAGCGGAGCTGAGGTAGGAGCCGGGCCGGGCATGGGGGAGGGGTAGCCGGCATACTCCGGGGGTGCGGGATAGGGCGCGGCCCCGGTCGGCGGAGCAGGAGGCGGTCCCCAGAGCGGCGGGTCGCTGGGCATGGCCTGCGTGGCGGGGCCCCCCGGCACCGGCTGGGTGAACGACGGGTCGGGGCTGGGCGGCGCGAACCCGCCGAGAGCCGGCGCGGCGATGTCGTCGCCACTGACATCAACCGCGGCATCGTCGATGACCTCGGCTGGGGAATCGGCGACGACCTCGTCGGCACTGATCTCGCTGGGCGCTCGGCGAGTGGGCTCGTCGGCGAGCGGGTCGTCCGCACCCCAGTCGAGCGACGTGTCGGTCGCCGACTCGGACACGGGCTCGGCCGCGGGCTCGGCCAGCGCGTCTGACACGGGGGCGGGCGCCACGTCGCCGGCGATGGGCTGACCGTCGGGCGGCCACTGCTCGCTCATATCCCCTCCTTGCTCGTCGTCGCGAGACTACCTGCTCATCCGTGCGGAAGGACGCACGAGTTGCGCTGACAGAATGGCGAGCAGCGAGCCCAGACCCCGGTCCCCACGGAGGCACACATGCGAGCACCGCAGCTGGAGCCGGCAGCCGGCCTGCCGGAGCGCGTGACGATCTACGAGGTCGGCGCCCGCGACGGCCTGCAGAACGAGAAGACCATCGTGGCGGTGGCCGTCAAGGCCGAGCTCATCCGCCGGCTGGCGGCGGCGGGATTGCCGGTCATCGAGACGACCTCCTTCGTCAACCCGGCCTGGGTGCCCCAGCTCGCCGACGCCGCCGAGGTGCTCGAGTTGCTCGGCCCGACGGGGGTGGGCCGCAACCGCCCGGTGCTCGTACCCAACGTCCGTGGCCTCGACCGCGCCCTGGAGGCCGGGTGCCAGGCGATCGCCATCTTCGGCAGCGCGACCGAGACCTTCGCCCAGCGCAACCTCGGGCGGAGCATCGCCGAGTCGGTCGCGATGTTCGAGCCGGTCGTCAGTCGGGCGCGCGATGCCGGGCTGTGGGTGCGCGCCTATGTGTCGATGTGCTTCGGCGATCCGTGGGAGGGCGACGTGCCGATCGGCCAGGTCGTCGACGCCGCGCGCCGCCTCATGGACCTCGGGTGCGCCGAGCTCAGCCTCGGAGACACGATCGGGGTCGCCACGACGGGCCACGTCGCGGCCCTGCTCGACGCCCTCGACGTGGCCGGCATCGGCCGCGACCAGATCGCCGTGCACTTCCACGACACCTATGGGCAGGCCCTGGCCAACACCATGGCCGCGCTGCGGTCGGGGGTCACCATCGTCGACTCGTCGGCCGGGGGCCTGGGCGGCTGCCCCTATGCCAAGTCGGCGACGGGCAATCTCGCCACCGAAGATCTCGTCTGGGCGTTGCATGGCGCCGGAGTCGAGACGGGGGTCGACCTCTCGGCGCTCGTCGAGACGTCGGCCTGGCTGGCTGGTGAGCTCGGGCGGCCCTCGCCCTCGCGAGTGGTCCGGGCGCTCGCCGGGGGCTGACCGGCCGCGGCTGGTGCCGCCGATCGCCGGTCCTGCACGAATCGGCCAGGCGCGCAGCAGGATTCAGCTCGCCGCCACGCCGGTGATCCGGTGCAGGAGGAAGACCTGCTCGGCGAGTGACTCGCCGGACACGGCATACACGCGGCCGCCGTCGACCCGCACGGGACGCACAAGATGCCGGTTGGTGCGGCCGTTGCGGTCGGCATAGCCGATCCACACCGCCAAGCTGTCGCTCGCGGCTTGGCGCAGCAGGCGCGTCGTCGTCAGCGGGTCGGTGGCCAGTGCTCCGCTGGGTGCCGCGCCGACCGGAGGCCGGGGCGGAGCGACGCGCAGGGCGGCGACGATCGCCGCCGCGACCGTCGCGTCGACCGGCG
>CAZLGB010000207.1:0-5968 GCA_964558825.1 uncultured Intrasporangiaceae bacterium | reverse complement strand
TCACCAGCGCCGGCTGCTGCCTCTATCGCGACGGCCGCGACAGCGTCGCCTGGCACGGCGACACCGTCGGGCGCGGCTCCACCCACGACACCATGGTCGCCATCCTCGGGCTGGGAGCGGCCCGGCCGCTGTGCCTGCGCCCGCGCGGTGGCGGGCAGACGGCATACCGGATCCCGTTGGGGCACGGCGATCTTGCCGTCATGGGTGGGTCGTGCCAGCGCACCTGGGAGCACGCGATCCCCAAGACCGCCAAGCCGGTCGGGCCGCGCATCTCCATCCAGTTCCGGCCGCGGGGCGTCTGGTGAGCCGCTCGCGCACCCGACGTGCGTGAGTCCTAGAGTGCGCGTTGTGGCGACCCGCACCCTCTCCCACCGGGCCTTCGTCCCCGGCGTAACCCCTGCCGAGGCGATCGACTGGCTTGCCGATCTCACCCACACTGTGGGCCTCCAGCCGCTCATCGAGTCGGCCACCCAGACCCGACGCGACGTCATCGACGGTCACGAGGTGACCACCTGGCGCGTCGCCGAGCGACCCCGACTAGGACCGCTCGGCTATCGGATCCGCTTCGGCGCCACCGCGATTCGGCTCGCCCCCGATCGACTCGAGACCCGTGTGCGAGCGGCGGCGGGCACCCGCCTGACCACCGTCGTCCACGCCGTGCCCGACCCCGCCGGCACCGGCGTGCACATCGAGCAGGTCCTCACCCTCACCGCACCTCGCCTCACCGTGGGGTATGCCGCCTGCCAGGCCGCCGCCGCCCACACCGAGGCCTTCCGCCGCCTGCCCGACCTGCTCGGACACATCGCGAAGGTTGAGCAAGGAGAAGGGGATTGATGCCGGCATACCCTGACGCAGTGCACCCCGAGCTCGTTGGCTCCTACCCCGCGGTGCAGTTCGCCGGCGGAGGCTACGTGTGGGACGAAGTGCTCGAGTATCGCGTGTGGTGCTCCCCGGCCGACGGCGCGGAGGATCTCGCTGACGGCGACGACTACTACTACGCCTTTGCCAGCGCGGACGACGCGATCGCTGCGGCCCATCAGATGGGTGGCAGCTCCGAGCCCCTCGCGCTCATCCTCCAGAGGGAGTATCTCGACGAACCCACCCCAGGGCACTTCGTCCACGTGAGGACCGAGCGGACCACCGAGTGGCCGCTCGAGTTTCTCAGCAGGCCACGGCGCACGGCGGACACCATCCCGCGCTTCTTCGCCGCCCGCTCGCCGGACGAAGGGCTCGCGGTGATCCGGGGCCTCACGGCCCCTGACGGCTGACGGCTGACGCTGGGCTCGGGCGTTCAACGACCAAGGGGTATGCCGCACGCTCGGGTGAGCGGGCGGCATACCCTTGTGTAGCAACGTTTTACGCAGCAGATCAGGCCTTGGGACCCGAGCCCTCGGTGACGTGCGAGCGGATCGCCTGACGCATCGCTGCGGCCGTGTCGGCGTGCTCGCCGCGCTCGGCGTCAGCGGACACCGGCACACCCGTCAGCCGCTCGGTCGACAGCAGTGTCATGAGCAGGTTGAAGGCATTGGCGCCACCGCCAATGCCCGCACCGCCGCCACCCTCGCCGGCGCCGCCGCCCATCTCGACATAGGTCGAGGGGACGATGGGGATGCGAGCGTTCTCGATCGCGCTGGCCAGCTTGGTCAGCACCTCCTGGGTGAGCTGCAGCTGCGGGCCGCCATAGGCACGCACCTGCTCCTCGATGGCGATGGCCTTGCCGATGCCGACGCGGGCCTCGCGGTCGGCGTCGGCCTCGGCGGTGAGCTTGATCCGGGTGGCCTCACCGTCGGCGAGCAGCTTGACCCGGGTCGCCTCACCATCGGCGAGCGCCTTGGTGCGCTCGGCCTCGGCGCGGGCCAGGGTTTTGACGGTCTCGGCCTGCTGCTGGGCCTTCTGCAGCTCGGCGCGACCGGTGTTCTCCTGGACCTTGATGTTGATCTCCGACTGGGTGAGCATCGTCTGCTGCTCGGCCACGGCCAGCGCCTGCTTGAGCTCGCGCTCCTTGTCGGCGGCGATCTTCTGCTTCTCGAAGGTCTCGAGCTTTTCGAAGGCCACTTGCCGGTCGCGCAGCTGGGTGAGGATCGTCTCGATCCGGTCGTCGCCGGCGGCCGAGCGCGGGGTGCCGATGAGCACCTCCTCGAGCTCGAGGTTGTAGTGCGCGAAGCGCTCCTTCATCTCGATGCTCGCCCGCGCCTGGATCTCCGAGCGCTCCTGGATGAGCTCGATGAGGGTCTTGGTCTGGCCGATGTTCTTGAAGTAGGCCGACACCATCGGGTCGAGGGTCTGGTTGACGAGCATCTTGATGTCACCGAAGCGCTGGATGACCAGCGGGGCCTTCTTGTAGTCGATGTGGATGACCACCGAGAGCGGCAGCCGCGGCTCGAAGGCGTCCTTGGTGATGAGCTCGATCTCCGACAGATTCTCGTCATAGGAGTGCGAACCGGTCTCTGACGCAATCCATTTGAGGATGATGTTGGTCGTCGGCACGAAGCTGACCGCACCGGCATACAGGTTGAAGGCGTATTTGCCGGGCATGAGCGGGGCGTTCCACACCCCCCGGTGACCGGTGGCCACCAGCTCGCCGTGGCGGTAGTCCTCGCCCGACACGTCCTCGCCCTTGGAGCCGAAGTAGGAGACGACGACACCGGCATACCCAACGGGGACGGTGATCTTGTCGATGAGCTCGACGGTGGCAAAGAGCCGGTTGATGAAGTAGGTGCCCTCGGTGAGGACCTGCTGCTGCCGACCCCGGAAGCCACCGGCGGCGAGGAAGGCCTCGGGGTCCTGGTAGTTGTTGTGATACTTCGGGTCGTCGATCTGGTCGCCGACCGCCGGCGCGATGATGTCGCCCATGGGCAGCGACGGACCGTCGTTGACGGTGACGACCGCGCTGCGGTCGTCGGTGCCGCGGATGACGACCGGGTTGAAGCCGTCGACCTCGATGAGGTGCTCGGCCATCGCCTGGATCGTCGACTGCTCGGCCTTGGATCCCATCGGCAGGTAGTAGATCCGCGCGTCAGTGACGATGACGAACTGGGCGAGGTTGAAGGCATAGGTGCCCTCACGGAGGATCTGCCGCTGCGGGCCACGCTGCCCGCCACCGGCGAGGAAGGCCTCGACGTCCTGGAAGGTCGCGCATTCGACGACCCGGCCGAGGGTCTGCCCGGCCGGCAACGGCACCCCGTCGCGGGCGAAGACATAACCGATCTTGCCCTGGGGGATCGTCACGAGCGGCATGACGTGGACCTTGTACATGAGCGGGGTGCGCAGGTGGATGCCACCGCGCAGGACGGTGGGCTGATAGCCGGCCTCACCGTGCAGGGAGATGATCGCGTCCTTGAGTGAGCCCTTGGGGCTCCACCATTTCTCGAGGACTGCGACCTTGTCGCTGGGAATGACCCGGACGCCGGCGAGCCAGATGAGCAGCAACAGCCCGACCAGGACGCCGACAATGACGGCCACCAGGCCGACACCAATATTCACGGAGACCTCACACGACAGCCGCGGGTCCATCCCGCGTGCTGTTCATAGGCCTTCGACGCGGGCGCTCTCGCGCCGGTTTCACTGGCGGACAGGAAATCTCGCGAGCCGGACAGCGCTCGTCCGGCTCACGAGAAGGCGCGCAGGCGCGCACGCAACCCGGCGCGGCACGGCATACCAACGAGCAGGTATGCCGCTCAGACGGCTGCGCCGAAGAACCTGCCGATCGCATAGGTGACGCCCATGGCAAACAGCCCGCCGATGACGTTGCGCAGGATCGCGGGCGCGACCCGGGCCCGCCCGAGGCGCGCCGACACGAGACCGGTGAGTGCGAGCGCGATGACCACGGCAACGACCGCGACGAGGACAGCCACCTGCCGCGGCGCCAGCAGGATCGCGGCGAAAGGCACCAGCCCGCCCGCGGTGAAGGACGCCGCCGAGGCCAGCGCCGCCTCGATCGGATTGCTCCGCTCGGTCGGGTCCAGCCCGAGCTCGAGGTCGGCATGGGCCGCGAAGGCGTCGTGCGCGGTGAGCTCGGCGGCCGCCTGTTGGGCGGTCTCCTGGCTCATGCCGCGCTTGCGCAGCAGCCCGACGAGCTCGGCGAGCTCCTGGTCGGGCAGCTCGGCCAGCTCGCGCCGCTCGAGCTCGAGCATGCCGTGCTCGGTGTCGCGCTGAGCGCTCACCGAGACGTATTCGCCGACCGCCATCGCCATCGCGCCGGCCGACAGCCCCGCCACGCCCGCGGTGAGCAGGGTCGCGTGCTCGGCTGCGGCTCCGGCGACGCCGATGAGTATGCCGGCGACCGACACGATGCCGTCGTTGGCTCCCATGACCGCCGCCCGCAGCCAACCGAGGCGGCCGCCCACGTCCCCGACGGTGTCATACCAGGCGTGGGTGCCGACCTTGGGCAGCTGAGCTGCTGAGCGCTTCACTCGGGCACGTCCGCACCGTCGCGCAGGGCGCGGTTGACCGCCGAGACGACCGCCTTGAGCGACGCGGTGACGATCGAGGAGTCGATCCCCACGCCCCACAGCACCCGATCGCCCACCGCACATTCGACGTATGCCGCGGCCTTGGCGTCGCCGCCCGCGGACATCGCGTGCTCGGCATAGTCGAGCACCCGCACGTCGACGCCGACCTGGGCAATCGCGTTGCAGAAGGCCGCGATGGGGCCGTTGCCGTGCCCCTCGAGCGGGGTGACCTCCGAGTCGGAGAAGGACCGGTCACGCAGCCCGACGGTGAGCGTCGTGTCGCCGTCCTCGACCGACTCGGCCCGCGCCGTGGCGAGCCGGAAGCGGCCCCACGGGTTGCCCGGGGTCGGCAGGTATTCGTCCTCGAACTTGGCCCACAGCTCGCTCGGGGTGACCTCGCCGCCGTCCTCGTCGACGTCGCGCTGGACGACTGCCGAGAACTCGATCTGCAGCCGGCGCGGCAGGTCCATGCCCCGCTCGGTCTTCATGATGTAGGCGACGCCGCCCTTGCCCGACTGGCTGTTGACCCGCACGACCGCCTCGTAGGAGCGGCCCAGGTCGTGCGGGTCGACCGGCAGATAGGGCACGGCCCACGGGATGTCCTCGACGGTCTTGCCGACCGCCGACGCGTCCTTCTCCATCCACTCGAAGCCCTTCTTGATGGCGTCCTGGTGGGAGCCGGAGAAGGCCGTGAAGACGAGGTCGCCGCCGTAGGGGTGGCGCTCGTGGACGCGGATCTGGTTGCAGTGCTCGACGGTCCGGCGGATGGTGTCGATGTCGGAGAAGTCGATCTCCGGGTCGACGCCCTGGGTGAAGAGGTTCATCCCCATCGTCACCAGGTCGACATTGCCGGTGCGCTCGCCGTTGCCGAAGAGGCAGCCCTCGATGCGGTCGGCGCCGGCCAGCAGGCCCAATTCGGCTGCGGCGACTGCGGTTCCGCGGTCGTTGTGGGGGTGCAGCGAGACGATGACCGAGTCGCGACGCTCGATCTGGCGGATCATCCACTCGATCGAATCGGCATACACGTTGGGCGTGATCATCTCGACCGTCGCCGGCAGGTTGACGATCATCTTGTGGTCGGGCGTCGGGTCGATGACCTCGATGACCGCATTGCAGATGCGCATGGCGAAGTCGAGCTCGGTGCCGGTGAAGGACTCGGGCGAATACTCGTAGAAGATCTCCGTGTCGGGGATGGTCTCCTCGAGCTTCTTGATCAGCCGCGCCCCCTGCACGGCGATGTCGATGATCCCCTCCTGGCCCATCCCGAAGACGACCCGCCGCTGCAGCGTCGAGGTCGAGTTGTAGAAGTGGACGATCGCCTGCTTGGCGCCGCGGATCGCGTCGAAGGTCCGCTCGATGAGGTGATCGCGGCACTGGGTGAGCACCTGGATGGTCACGTCATCGGGGATGTGCCCGCCCTCGATGAGCTCGCGGCAGAAGTCGAAGTCGGTCTGGCTGGCGCTCGGGAAGCCGACCTCGATCTCCTTGTAGCCCATCCGCACGAGCAGGTCGAACAT
>CAZLGB010000206.1:0-6078 GCA_964558825.1 uncultured Intrasporangiaceae bacterium | reverse complement strand
TCTGGCATGGCTCTCCTTATAGCCGATGCCTCCACGGTCCGGGGGGAACCTCACAGCTCTACCTGTTGCCGGTGGCCAACATAGGGGTCATGTTGGTGGGTGCTGCGCTCGCGCTTGTCGAGACGCGTCAGGTATCAGGTGCCGACAGCCGACCTCTGGTTGTCCTGACCTTGCCCTGATGGCGGGAGGGGCCCTGGTGCTGATGTTCATTGTTCCTGGACACGCTCTCGGCCCGGCCTACCGCTTTGTCGATTTGCCCGCTGTTCCGCTCTTCTCAGCGGCCGTCGTCGCTTCGGCTCGATCAAGCACCTCGGCGGTCGCCAAGGTGCTCTCCCGGCGGCTTCTGACCGGCCTGGGCATCAGGGCTTACAGCATCTATCTCTGGCAGGTGGGTGTCTTCTGGGTGACGTTCCGCGCCCTCGGACTCGAGCGGCCGTGGCTGACCACGGTCGTCGCGCTGCTCGCTCTTGCGGTGGTCGTCGAGCTGAGCTTCCGTGTTCTCGAGCGCCCCGTCCTGCGCGCGGGGACGCTCACCCAGGCACCGCGTGCTCACCCACAAGTGACGCATATGTGATGATGTGACCGAGCGCGCCTGCGGGAAAGGGAGCCAGGGGTGAAGGGTCGTGTCCTGGTCGTCGACGACGACCTTGCCCTCTCGGAGATGCTGAGCATCGTCCTGCGACAAGAGGGTCTTGAGGTCAGCCATGTCGCCGACGGTTCGGCGGCGCTCGGGGTCTTCCGCGACGTGCGGCCCGACCTCGTGCTGCTCGACGTCATGCTGCCGGGATTGGACGGCATGGAGATATGCCGGCGCATCCGGGCCGAGTCCGGCGTGCCGATCGTCATGCTCACCGCGCGCACCGACACGGTCGACATCGTCGTCGGCCTGGAGTCGGGGGCCGACGACTACATCCTCAAGCCGTTCAAGCCGCAGGAGCTCATCGCGCGCCTGCGCGCCCGGCTGCGGCGCACCGACGACGCCGAGGCCGAGCGCCTCGAGATCGGCGACCTGCAGATCGACGTGGCCGGGCACTCGGTCAAGCGCGAGGGCAAGCCACTGTCGCTGACGCCCCTGGAGTTCGACCTGCTCGTCGCACTCGCGCGCAAGCCCTGGCAGGTCTTCACCCGCGAGGTGCTGCTCGAGCAGGTGTGGGGCTATCGGCACGCCGGTGACACCCGCCTGGTCAACGTGCACGTCCAACGGCTGCGCAGCAAGGTCGAAGCCGACCCCGAGCACCCGCAGGTCGTCGTCACGGTCCGTGGCGTGGGCTATAAGGCGGGGCCTGCCTGAGTGGAGCGGTCCAGTGAGCCGGGATGAGTGAGCGTGAGGTGACCCCGCCGCAGGCCCCCGGGCAGGTTGGCCGCGAGCTCGTCACCCCCCTGCTCAACCGGGCCGCCTCGGGAGCGCGCACCGCGACCGCGACCGGCGCCTCGAGGTTGATGTCGCTCGGCCGGTGGTGGCGGCGCTCGCTGCAGTTCCGCGTCGTCAGCGTGACCTTGCTGCTCGGGATGGTCGTCCTCGGCGGGGTCGGCTCCTATCTCTACCAACAGATCGGCCGCGGACTGGTCGAGGACCGCACGGACACCGCCAGCCGCGAGGCGATCGGGCTGGCCAAGACGGCCCGCAGCCAATTCGGTGCGACCGACAAGATCCGCACCCTCGACGAGCTCACCGTCGCCACGCGGCAGATCATCCGCGACATCGCCGGCACCGAGGGGACCCGTCATGTCGTGCTCATCCGGCTGTCGACGAACATGAGCTCGGTCGTGCTGCCACCGGCATACTCCGGGGACGTCCGCGAAAGCGACATCCCCGAGGCCTTGCAGCAGGCCGTCGCCCAATCGCCCGACCACCAACAGGTGCAGATCGCGTCGATCACCTACGCGGGGCAGGCCGAACCGATCCCGTCGGTCATCGTCGGCCAACAGGTCGACGTGCCGCTCGCCCAGGGCTATGGGCTCTATCTGGTCTATCCGATGGAGCGCGAGCAGAAGTCGATCAAGCTGGTCGGCACGACCTTCCTGTATGGCGGGCTCGTGCTGCTGCTGCTCATCGGCGCGGTCGCCTATGTCGTGACCAGGCTCGTCGTCGCGCCGGTCCGGCAAGCGGCCGGGGTCGCCGAGCGGCTCGCTGCCGGCCGGCTCACCGAGCGGATGATGCCGCACGGCGAGGACGACCTCGCCTCGTTGGCGACGTCCTTCAACGCCATGGCCGACGGGCTGCAACGCCAGATCGGCCAGCTCGAGGATCTCTCGCGCTTGCAGCAGCGCTTCGTCTCCGACGTCTCCCACGAGCTGCGCACGCCGCTGACGACCATCCGGATGGCGGGCGATCTCATCTACGACTCGCGGTCCGACTTCGACCCGGCGGTCTCGCGCTCTGCGGAGCTGCTGCGCGGGGAGCTCGACCGTTTCGAGGCGCTGCTGTCGGATCTGCTGGAGATCAGCCGCATCGACGCGGGAGCGGCGGTCCTCGACGTCGAATCGACCGACCTGCGCCGCACGGTGACCAAGGTCGTCGATGCCTGTCAGACCCTGGCCGAGCGGCGGGGCAGTCGCATCACCCTCATCGACCCCGGTCACCCGTGCGAGGCCAGCTTTGACCAGCGCCGCGTCGAGCGCATCCTGCGCAATCTTGTCGTCAACGCCATCGAGCACGGCGAGGGCCGCCCGATCGAAGTGCGGGTCGGTGACAACGAGACGGCCGTCGGGGTGTCGGTGCGCGACCACGGAGTCGGGCTGCGGGCTGGCGAGGCCAGCAGGGTCTTCGACCGCTTCTGGCGGGCCGACCCGGCGCGGGCGCGCACGACCGGGGGCACCGGGCTCGGCCTGGCCATCTCACTCGAGGACGCCCGCCTGCACCAGGGCTGGCTCCAGGCGTGGGGCGCCCCGGCCGAGGGATCCTGTTTCCGGCTCACCCTGCCGCGCTCGCGCGAGGTGCGCATCGGCACCGCCCCACTGCCGCTCACGCCCCGAGACGCCCCGCGCGGAGAGTCGCGGTGATCCGCCGGCGGCACGGCATACGCGCGAGTGTGGCGTTGGGACTCGCCCTCGTGCTGGGCGGGTGCACCGGGCTGCCCAGCTCCAGCGACGTCATGGTCGGGCGCAGCGTCGATGAGAATGTCGCGCCCGATGTCCTCATCGTCGTGCCGCCGCCGGCCGTCGGAGCCAGCCCCGAGGCGATCATTCGTGGCTTCCTGCGGGCCGGGGCGGCGTTCCAGGACAACGCCGACAACGAGGAGCCGGTCGGCAATGCCTATCTCGCGCGGACCTCGATCGACCGGTGGCGGCCGACCTCGCTCGTCACGGTCTATGACCGCGAGACGACGATCAAGGTCGAGTCGCTGCCCGACGACCGTTGGCGGGCCTCCGTCGTCGCCGTCGCGACGATTGACGACACCGGGCGTTATCGCGAGCTCGCCCCTGGCACGGTGTCGGTCGTCGAGCTGCACCTCGTGCGGGTCGGGGGAGAGTGGCGAGTCGAGCTACCCGACAACGGTTTTGGCGTGTGGCTCAACACCGACGACTTTGCCCGGGTCTTCCAGGCGCACGAGCTCAACTATCCCGTCCGCGGGGCCAGCAAGCGGCTGGTGCCGGACGTGCGGTGGTTCCCCGCCGGGCCGCGGCTGGTGACGGCGCTGGCACGCGCGCAGCTGGGCGTCGTGCCGGACTATCTCGTTGGCGCGGTGGAGACCGGTTTCCCCGACGGGGCCCGGCTGGCCGTCGACGCGGTCCCGGTCGAGGCGGGCGTCGCTACGGTCTCGCTCACCGGTTCGGCGTCCAGCGCCGACCTGGTCCACAAGCGCGAGATGTGGGCTCAGCTGGTCGCCACGCTCACGGCGTTGCCGGGGGTTGCTGCCGTCGACGTCCAGGTGCAGGGATCCGGGCAGCTCGCCCTCTCGGAGGTCACCGACCCCGTGCGCAGCCCGAGCCAGGTCGGATATGCCGCGGGGCCGCTGCCGACCCCGCGCACCGGGATCCTGCGGACGGGGGATCGGCTCGAGCGGGTCGACCTCGCGCGCTTGGACGACCTCGGCGACAGCGCCTCGGCACCGCCGACGGCAGGCGCGACGGCGGAGCCGACGGTCGCCGCGACGGTGGGGCCGACGACGGGCGTCGGGGGCGCTGGGAGTGCCGCCGAGTTGCCGACTCTGCCCACGGCATACGGCGGATATGCCGTGTCGACGAGCGGCGAGATCGCGGCGGTTGCGGCGAGCGGGTCGGAGCTGGTCCGGGTGCGTGGGCGCACCCAGGTGCCGGTCGCGCAGTTCGCGACGGCGATGACCAAGCCGAGCTATGACCTCTTCCAACGGCTCTGGGTGGGCGGCCTGGCGAGCGGGGCGGCTGGGATCTGGACCATCGATGCGAGCGACGCCACCGATCGCGCCGCTGCGCCGGTGACGGCCGCCTGGCTGGCCGGCCGGATCCCGGTGGCGCTCTCAGTGACGGCAGACGGCAGTCGGGTCGCGGTGGTGAGCCAGGCAGCGGGCGGTGGTGACACGCGCCTGGACGTCGCGGGGATCACCCGTGACGGCTTGGGCCGTCCGACCGCTCTGGCGGCGCCGTGGCGCCAAGGCGAGCCCCTCACCGCGCTAGGCGATGTCGGCTGGATCGACGACACGGCGCTGGCGGTCCTCGGTGCCGTGCCGGGCGACGTCGTGCGGCCCTTCGTCGTGCAGCTGGGCCAGGGCGTCGGGCTGCGGCGCGTCGGCAGTGCCAGCCCCCAGTCGACGCTCCTGCGTGAGGTGGCTGGGGCGCGCTGGGTCGTGCTGGCCGGCGGTGAACGGGGGCTTGTCGTTGTCGCCGACCCGCCGTCGGTGTGGGTGCGCATCGGTGGGCTGTGGCGCAAGGCCGGCTCGGCCACGGGGCTCGCCGTCGCTCCTGTGGGCTAGGACTCTGTGTGGCTTGGGGAGCCGCGGGGTCAGCTCGCGACGGGCTGACGCTGCAGGCGGGGGAGCAGCCGACCGGTGCGGGCGGCATACGTCTGATATTCGGGGAAAGCCGCGGTGAGCACAGCCTCTTCGTAGCGGGTGCGGAAGAGCTGCAGGCCCAACAACGCCAGCCAGACGAGCACCGCCCAGGGCGTTCCGACGAGGATGGCCACACCGGCGGCTGCGACAAGCTCACCCGTGTAGAGCGGGTGGCGGACCCACCGATACGGGCCGCTCGTCACCAGGGCGCGGGCCTGGGCGATGACGCTGAAGCTGCGGTCGAGGTGGCGCACCCCCCACGCGGCGAAGCCCGTGCCGCAGACGAGCAAGACGTTCGCCACGATCAGCCCGAGCGTGGAGTTCGTGTGGTAGCCGATCACCGGGAAGGAAAAGGGCAAGAAGGTCGCGATGATTGCTGAAACCCTGGCGGCAGGCGAGGACGCGGTCGAGCTCGCAGCGCGCCGTCGCAGGTATGCCGCAACGATGAGCACGTAGAAGGCGAGCGTGGTCAGTCGGCTAAGCATCACCATCACCGCGGTGGGGCTGGCTGCGGGCTCCCAGCCGAGCAGGGAACGAGCGTTCTCGTATACGGCAAGGGCCAAGCCGCCAGGATGTCCAATCCCTTTGCCGGCTGCCAGCCCCCGTCCAGTCGGCCCCGGCCTCATCCTTTCGGCCGATCAGACTGCGACCAATCAGAGCCCTGAGGTTGAGCGGACAGTCGATGTGCCAGCCCGCGCCGAGGGGCAAGGTTGACCTCGGCAGGCAACAGGTGCCTGGTTCACAGATGTGAAGGGAAACCCCAAATGCTCAAGGCTCTCGTCAAGTTCCGCACCGACCGTGGCGCCACCGCCGTCGAGTACGGCCTCATGGTCTTCTTCATCGCTCTGGTCATCATGGCCGCCGTGACGCTGCTCGGCACGAACCTCTCCACTCTCTTCCACAACATCGCGACCTCGATCTGACGACCCAAGCGGGTGTCCTGCAAATCCCCTACGGAGGCGCGGGACACCCGCTAACATTTTGGGAGGTTCCATGCGGTGCTACTCGGGGGAGCGAAGGCGCCCATGCGACCTCGGTGCCACTGCGGTGGAGTGTCCCGCGTCAAGTAGTTGGCAGGATTTGCTCGGTGTGAAAGGTGGGGATGGTG
>CAZLGB010000205.1:0-6086 GCA_964558825.1 uncultured Intrasporangiaceae bacterium | reverse complement strand
CGGCGGCCGCGCTCGCTGCGCTCGACCGGCCCTTCGCGCCGGCCCGCTGGCGACTGCTCACCGGGGAGGTCCCTGCTGAGCTGGCCCTGGCGGCCTGGGATCGCGGGGTGGCGCAGGCGTCGTTGCAGGCCCGGGTCGACGAGGGGGGCCTGCGCGGCTTCGACGCCGGTGCCCATGACCGGGTCGTCGAGCGCTTCGTCGCCTCGAGTGCGGCCGTGCGCGAGACCCTGCACGGCATACTCCCGGCGCGCGTCGTCACCCAACGGCCCTTCAGCCCGGGCGCGCTCTTCGGCCGGGTCGCGGCGCTCGAGCGCGAGGTGACCCGCACGCGTGGGGGGCTTTCGGTGCGCCGGCTCGTGCAGACCTATGGCGAGATCATCGGCGAGGTGACCCCGTGCCTGCTGGTGAGCCCCGACTCGCTGGCTCGCTTCGTGCCGCCGGGGGCCATCGGCATCGACCTGGTTGTCTTCGACGAGGCCTCCCAGATCACCGTGCCGGACGCGATCGGGGCGCTCGGGCGGGCGCGGGCCGCGGTCATTGCCGGCGACTCCAAGCAGCTGCCGCCGACGAGCTTCGGGCAGGCCTCCGAGGCCGAGGTCGACGAGGAGCTCGGCCGCGCCGTCGAGACCCCCCAGGGCCCCGGGAGCCCCGGGAGCCCCGCGACCCCCGCGACCCCGGACGAGACCGGCGACGCGGCGCTGGGGGCCGAGGACTTCCTGCTCGTGCGCGACGAGGAGTCGATCCTCTCCGAGATGGTCCACGCCGGGGTCGACCGGCTCTGGTTGACCTGGCACTACCGCAGCCAGGACGAGTCGCTCATCGCCTTCAGCAACCGGGCCTATTACGAGGACCGGCTCAACTCCTTCCCCTCGGCGCCCGGCGCCGACGCCGACCGCGGCGTGTCCTTCACCCGGGTGGACGGGACCTTCCTGCGCTCGCCCGGCCCGGGCGGGCCCCTGCGGACCAATCCCGTCGAGGCGGCGGCGGTCGTGGCCGAGGTGCGCCGGCGCTGGTCGGCGGGTGAGCGCTCGATCGGCGTCGTCACCTTCAACGCCCAGCAACGCACCCTCATCGAGCGGATGCTCTGGGAGTCGGGTGACGAGGCGCTGCTGGCCTCGCTGAGCACCGGTGGCAGCGGGCTCTTCGTCAAGAACCTCGAAAACGTCCAGGGCGACGAGCGCGATGTCGTCATCTTTTCGACCGGCTTCTCGGCGGCCAAGAACGGCATCGTCCCCCTCAATTTCGGTCCGCTCAACCGCGCCGGGGGCGAGCGTCGGCTCAATGTCGCCATCACCCGGGCCCGGCGGCGGGTCATGGTCTTCTGCTCCTTCGAGCCCGAGGACCTGCGGGTCGAGGCGACCTCGTCGGTCGGCGTCCATCACCTGCGGGCCTATCTCGAGCTCGCCAAATACGGCGCGAGCCGCGCCTCCGAGATGACCGACGCGGCCACTGGTGGGGAGCCGGCTGACGCCGGGCGGGAGGTGGCCCGAGACGCTTTCGGGGGCGTTGCTGCCGGGCGCAACGCTTCCGGGGGCGGCGCGCGGGGGTCCGGGGGCGTGGGGCGAGTGCGGGAGGTGCGAGTCGACCGCCACCGCGACGAGGTCGCCGCCGCGCTGCGCGCGGCCGGGCTGGAGGTCACGACGGCGGTCGGCATGTCCGACTTCAAGGTCGACCTGGCCGTCGGTTCGGGCGATGGGCGACCGGCCTGCTTGGCCGTGCTGCTCGACTCCCCCGAGTGGAGCGCCCGGCGCACGACCAATGATCGCGAGGCGCTGCCGACCACGGTCTTGCACGACCTCATGGGGTGGCCTGCGGTCATGCGAATCTGGTTGCCCACGTGGCTCTTTCACCGCGATGAGGTCATCGAGCAGGTCCGGGCTCAGGTCGAGGTCGCGCTCTCGGCACCTCGGCGGCGCGCTGGGCGAGTGACGACCACCGGGTATGCCGTGGGGTCGCCCGAGGCTGGAACAGCCGCCGCGCCGCAGGGCGGCGCCGACACCACCCGGCCGCAGGACGAGGACCGCCCCGCGCCCCAGGACGACGACCGTGCCGCGTGGCAGGAGGCCGGCGCCACCCAGCGGCAGGACGAGGACCGCGCCGCGCCGCAGGACAGCGCCGCCACCCCTCAAGACGGCGGTCCCACGCTGCAAGACGGCGGCATCCCCTCGCTGCGCGGCGGTGACCCCACTGTGCCGCAGCCAGACGGAGTCGCTCGCTACCAGCCGTTTGTCCCCCGGATCGTCGGCACCATCGGGCTGCTCGACCGGCTGGGACGCGACGCGCGTGCCACCGCCCAGGTGATGCAACTGCTGCACTCGATCATCGAGACCGAGGGACCGGTGGCCCCGCGGCGCGCGGCCGAGCTCGTCGCCCGCAGCGTGGGGCTGAGCCGCCCACCGGCATACCGCCTCGCCGAGATCGAGCGTCACGTGCCGCCCGAGGTGGTCCGTGATGAGGAGGGCTTCCTCTGGCCGCAGGGGTGGCACCCGCAGACCTGGACCGGCTTCCGCACGTGGGAGGCCACCCTGCGGCAGCGGCCGCTCGAGGATATTGCCCTGCGCGAGCTCGCCAATGCCCATGCAGCAGTAGCCCGCTCGGCCATGGGGATCACCGAGGAGGAGCTGCTGCGCCAGACCCTGCGGCTCTTCAACGGCACCCGGCTGACCGACGCCCCGCGCGCTCGGCTCACCGCGGCGCTGCGGCTCGCAGCCCAGCGCGGGCAGGTCGACGTCAGCGCGGGCATCGTCATGCCGAGGGATCACCCGCGATGACCGCCGGCGGCGGGTCAGCGGCAGCGGCGCTGTCCTGGCGCCGTGACCTCTGGGTCGTCCTCGGCCTGGCCGCCTCGCCGCTTGTCGCCCTCGGCTGCGCCCGCTTCGCCTATGCCCTGCTGCTGCCGGCGATGCGCGCCGACCTCGGCTGGAGCTTCACCACCGCGGGTCTGATGAACACGGTCAACGCCGTCGGCTATCTCGTCGGCGCACTCGGCACGGCTTGGGTGGCCGCGCGCCTCGGCCAGCGGTCGGCCTTCGTCGGCTCGCTCGCCCTCTGCGTCGGCTGCCTCGCCGTCACCGCGTCGACCCGCTCGCTCGAGGTGCTGCTCATCGTCCGCGGCATTCTGGGAATCGCCGGGGCGGGAGCCTTCGTCCTCGGCGGCGCGATCACCTCGACGATCAGCAGACGGCATACCCCTCATCGCGCGGCGGTGCTCGTCGGCACCTACTTCGCCGGAGGCGGGGTCGGCATCGTCGCCTCGGGGCTGCTGGTGCCGGCGATCCTCGATGCGCGCGGGGTCGGCGGGTGGCCCGGTGGCTGGCTCGCGCTCGCTGCGCTGGCACTCGCGGGGAGCACCGCCGCAACGATCGCCGCGTATGCCGCGCCGACAGCGACGCGGGCGGCCCCCGGATCGCGACGAGTCTGGGTGCCGGGGCTGGGGTGGCTGGCGAGCGGCTATCTGCTCTTCGGGGCGGGCTATATCGGCTACATGACCTTCGTCGTCGCCCTGCTGACTCAGGTGGGCTTGAGCGCCCAGCAGATCGCCGCATTCTGGGTGCTGCTGGGCGCAGCGGGGGCGGTGAGTGGACTGGTCTGGGCTCGGCTGCTGCGTGGTGCTCGAGGGGGATCGGCCGCGGCGGTGCTGTTCGTGCTGCTCGCGGTGGCGACCGGCATACCTGCCGTGACGGCTTGGGCCCCAGCGCTTTTCGTGTCGGGCGGGCTCTTCGGGCTGTGCTTCCTCTCGCTCGTCGGTGCCATCACTGCCGCGGGGCGGGATGCGGTCGACCCGCAGGACACGACGGCCGCGATCGGGATGCTGACGACGGTCTTCGCAGCCGGCCAGGTGGTTGGCCCGTGGGGCGCCGGCTGGCTCGCAGACCGCACCGGCGGGCATCAGTGGGGGCTCGGGATCTCGGCTGTCATCCTGCTCGTCGGCGCTGCGTTGTGCGCCAGGCAGCGTCCGCGACTGCACCACGGCTAGCGGCCCTGGCGCATGGGCGCGCTCCGGTTGGGTCGTGAGTTGCGGGCCGCCGCCCCCTGCGAGGTGGGACCTGGCAGGTTCGTCGCCGCGCCGCGCCGCTCCGCTCGGCAGCTATGCCGGGGTCGTCAGCGGGTGGCCTGGTGCCCTCGCACGCGGCTGGGGCGCGGGGGGGGTGAGGCCGGTTCGAGGCGGCTGCCGCGCTGATGGTAGGACCCTGCTCGGGTGTTGCGGGTGCATGACGCGACCGCTGATCGTGACCCGGTGGTGGCCGATGGGATTGCTGCGCGGGTGTTGGCGCCGTGCCGTGACGGGTCGACCCCGTCGCAAACCCTGTTCGCCTCCAGGTTGCGTCGTCAGTCGGCCCGCCACCCGGTGGCCGCGGACCCCGCGGTGCGCGCCTCCCCGGCCACCCTCAGAAGGGTGGCGGGTCGTCGTCGGCCGGTGCCGAGGTCCCTGTGCGGGTGTTGGTGTCTTCAGGCTGTGTGGGCGGGGCGTCTGCTGGGGCTCCTGGCGGCAGGGGTGGTGGTCCGGCCAGGGGTGGGTCGTCGAGCTCGCGGTAGTCGTGGGGATGCGTCGTGTAGGTGAGCCCGGCCAGGGTGGTCCAAGTCAACGTGTCATCGGACGGGTGGTGGGTGGCCTGCCACAGGCCGGTGGTTTTGAGGTTGTGGTGACGGCGGTGTTTCGCCGAGAGGTTGCCGGCGCTGGTGGGGCCGGCCGGCCAGGGGTGGTCGTGGTCGAGGTCGCAACTGGTGGCGGGGATCTGACAGCCCGGCCCGCGGCAGCTGTGATCCCGGGCGCTCACGTGGGCACGTAACCGGGGCGGCGGCGTGTAGGACCGGGAGTCTTGGGCCAGCAGGGTCCCGGTGACCGGGTCGGTGACCAACCGCCGCCACGTCGATCCGGCGGTGAAGGCGATATCGCGCGCCTGCTGGGCAGTGACGTAACCGTAGCCGGGGATCTCCCCGAGTCCGTCGGTGACTCCGAGCAGGGTCTCCAACGACACCACCAGATGCACCCGCGCCGGCGGGTAAGCCCCCACCACCGGCACCATGCCGTCCACGCCGTCCAAGTCGCCCAAGTCGTCCGTGCCCACCCGTTGCGGGCTCGCCCCCCCAACCGGGTGGGTCAGCACCAATGTCGCTGGCTTCCAACCGGTTCGGGTCGACAATGTCGGTGCGGGTAAACGTCGCGCCAGCCTGTGTTGAGGTCGCGCCGGCCTGAGGATCAGCGAGCCGAGCGACGCCGTGGTCGTGGGCATGACCGCACGCCACCCCAGGTGGTTGTCCGTAGAGCAGCAAATCCAGGGCGATGTCCGACCGCAGTTGGGACAGGGTCCGGCCCCCATGCCGGCCGGACGCGCGAGCAGCCCGCGCCAACCCGTCAACCCGGCACACCGCCGCCGCGACCCGCTGACCATCCCCGCTGATGCTCATCTCACCCGACCCGTCGATCAACACCTCACCCCGAGCATCCCGAGCTGCCAACGCATCCCGACGCGCAACGATCGGATCGGTGACCGGGTGGCGGGCCAACTGACGACGCAACCGGGAGGCGAACAGGGTTTGCGACGGGGTCGACCCGTCACGGCAGGGGGCGAGCACCCGCGCAGCGATCTCATCCGCCACCTGCGGATCCCGATCACAGGTGGCGTCGTGCACCCGCAACACCCGCTGCAGCGACACGGCTCCCGAGCGCAACCCTGCCCGTAAGGTCACCGTCGCAGCCGGGTCAGCGGTGACGAACGCCAACCGGCGTTGACACTCCACCTCACCCAACCCGGTCGCCGCCTTCACCTCCTCCACCGTGCCGTCGCGGGTCATCCGCTCCCGCCAATCCGCTGCCTCACGCGCGGTCATCGACCCCGTCCACAACGCATCACACTCCGCCGCGACCGCCGACTGCAGCAACGCCAACGCCGCCAACCCCGCCGCATCAAGCATCGCTTTGAGCCGCTCGATCATCACCACCACCGCCACCGCAGCCGCCGCCGGCGACACACCCGGCTCCAACCCCGCCAACGTCGCCGCCAACACCTCCGGCACCACGCCGGCCAGCCCCTCCGGCACCACGCCGGCCAGCCCCTCCGGCACCACGCCGGCCAGCCCCTCCG
>CAZLGB010000204.1:0-6107 GCA_964558825.1 uncultured Intrasporangiaceae bacterium | reverse complement strand
ACCTGGGCGTCGAAGCGCAGCACCGAGGCCCACACCAGCGGCACCCCCGCGCGCACGCAGGCGTCGTTGACGGCATACCGCGTCGCGAAGTTGTCGGCCCCGTCGACGACCAGGTCGTATGCCGCGACGAGCGCGTCCGCCGTCTCGGCGGTCAGCCGCTGGGGGTGCGCCTCGACCCGGACCGACGGGTTGAGCCGGGCGACCGCCTCCGCGGCCGAGGCGACCTTGCTGGCACCGACTCCCGCGGTGGTGTGGACGATCTGGCGCTGGAGATTGGACAGGTCGACGGTGTCGTCGTCGACGATCCCGATGGTGCCGACGCCGGCGGCAGCGAGATAGAGCAGCGTCGGCGAGCCGAGGCCTCCGGCACCCACAACGAGCACGCGGGCCGCGGCGAGCCGACCCTGGCCGGACGAGCCGATTTCGGGCAGCAGCAGGTGGCGCGAATAGCGCGTGCGGGCCAGGGCATCGGCGAGGCCGGGCGCGGCCTGGCCGCGCCGTGGATCGGCGGGCTCCACCATGTCGGCAGGCTACGTCATCCGCGCACCCGGGCGGCCCGGCTACTCGTGAGTACCATGACCCTCGGACACGTTCAGTGGGCGTGCAACGAGCGAGCGAGGGCCAACGATGAGCGTCGGTGTGGACCGCCAGGAGCGGCGCAGGTGAGCACGGAGTCCCGCACGCGCGGCCAGCGGATGCCGCGGTCGGCCCGCCGCGCCCAGTTGCTCGAGGCCGCCCAGTCGGCCTTCGTCGAGTCGGGCTATTACGCCGCCGCGATGGACGACATCGCCGAGCGCGCAGGAGTCTCCAAACCCGTTCTCTACCAACACTTCCCGAGCAAGCTCGAGCTCTATCTCGCGCTGCTCGACCAGCGTGCCGACGAGCTCGAGTCGGCCGTCGTCGGGGCTTTGGAGAGCACCGCGGACAACAAGGCCCGGGTCTTTGCCACGGTCGCGGCCTACTTCGACTTCGTCGCCCGCGAGGGCTCGGCCTTCCGGCTGCTCTTCGAGAGCGACCTCATCAACGACGCCAATGTCTCCTCCCGCATCGACCAGGTGCTGCACCGGTGCGCCGACGCCTTCGCCGACGCGATCGTCGAGGGCTCGGCCCTCACCCGCGCGGACGCCAGCGTGCTCGCCGTCGCGCTCACCGGGATGGCCCAGGTGGCAGCGCGCCATTGGGTGGCCCTCGACACCGAGGTGGCCCAGCACGAGGCCGCGCGGCTCATCGGTCAGCTGGCCTGGCGCGGGCTCGGCGGCTTCCCCAAGACCGAGCGCTCGGAATCTCCGGCCGACTCCTAGAGTTGAGCCGATCAGGCCGGCAGATGTATGCCGTGCCGCTGCGGCATACATCCGTGTCGCAGCCCCCGGGGCTGGTGCCCCACCGCGCGACGACAGGGCCGAGCGGCCCGAGTCAGATAGAAGGAGTCCTCGTGGAGGTCAGGATCGGCGTGCAGAACGTCGCACGCGAGCTGTCGTTCGAGACCGAGCAGTCCGCCGATGCGGTCAGCGCGGCCGTCGCCGCAGCCCTCGACAGCGGCTCGGTCCTGGACCTGGCCGACGACAAGGGGCGGCGCTATCTCATCCCGGCCGGCGTGTTGGGGTATGTCCACATTGGCGAGACCGAGAAGGGCCGGGTCGGCTTCGGCGTCGGCTGAGCCGGCAAACTCTCCCCCCTCGGCTTCCCGGGAATCTGCCCGATCCTGTGAGAGTTTTGGATGTGGGGGGTTGATCCCTCAACCGGACACACCGGACAGCACACCGGTCGCGACAGCGGCCAGAAGGAGTCATCCGTGATTTCCAGCATCCTCTGGGCGATCATCACTGGCCTCATCATCGGCCTGCTCGGGCGCATGATCCTCCCGGGCCGCCAGCACATCTCGTTGGTCATGACCACGGTCATCGGCGTCGTCGCATCCTTCGTCGCCGGCCTGCTCCTCGGCCTGACGACCTACAGCAACAGCAACGGTGGCATCCCGTGGCTCTCGGTGATCCTTGGCGCGATCCTCGCGGCCGTCGGCATCGTCGTTTACGGCAACATGACGAGCAAGAAGGTCTGACCTTCCAGCAGCGCTCGTCGCGAGGGGCCCGGCCGGATGGCCGGGCCCCTCGCGCGTTGTCTCCGCGGGCCCCGCATCGCCCGCTCGGTCGTATGTCGTGCCGCCCGGCATACAGCCCGCGCCTCAGGCGTCGAGGCCGAGCCGGTCCATGCGGGCCTCGTGGGCAACGCCGATCCGCGCGAACATCCGCCCCACCTCACCCAAGTCCGAGCCGGGCTCGCCGCCGAGCAGCAACGCGGTGAGAGAGGCGCGCTCGACGGCGACGCTCTGGGTCTGTTGGACGGCCTCGCCCATGATGCGCCGCGCCCACAGCGCCAGCCGGTGGCTGCGCGGGGGGTCGCTGCGGATGGCCGACGTGACGATCTCGACCATGGTGTCGCCAGCACCCGCGTCGCCGAGCAGCCCGACGATGAAGTCACGGCTCGCCGCGTCGACGTGCGCCGCCATCTCCGTATAGAAGTCGCGGACGATCCCGTCGCCGACATAGGCCCTGACCAGCGCCTCGAGCCAGTCGCTGGGCCGGGTCCGCTCGTGGAAGGAGTCGATCGCCGGGACGAACGGCGCCATGGCGACGGTCTGCTGGGCGCCCAGCACCGTGAGCCGACCCCCCACCTGCTCGAACCGCTCGAACATCGCCGCGGCCATCCGGGCCAAGGACACCTTCGTCGCGAGCTGCGGCGTCAGCTGAGCAGCCGCTGACAGGGCCTCGAAGCCGCTCAGCTGGGCATAGGACAGCGCTCCCAGCAGGTCGACCACCGCCGCGTGCGTGGACTCGGGCACGAGATCGGGCTCGGGGGCGGTCATGGCGCTGACTGTATCGACGCGCTGATCCCCCGCCAACGCCCCACCGCGACAGCGGCGGTGGCAGAGTGCAGCGAGAACGACGGATTCGGCGAAACGGCGAGAAACACCGCTAAACCCAGCGAGCCCCTCCCGGCGTATGACAGGTGTGACGATGACCGGTGCCGGTCCCCCTGCGCCAGCCGCTGAGCCCGCTGGCGCGCCCGGGCGCGGCGGGTCTTTCGCCGACTGGGTGACGCCCCACCTGCCGGCCATGTCGCGCTATGCCCACCGCCTGGCCCTCGCCCCCGGCGGCGGCGACGCGGACGACATCGTCCAGGAGGCTCTCGTGCGCGCCTGGCGCCGATGGGAGACGTTCGATCCCGCCAGAGGTATGCCGGTCGCCTGGCTGCTCGCCATCGTCGCCGACCAGGCCCGGCGGGCGCGGACCCGCGGGGACCGACGCCTCGGCACCCGAGCATTCGACCGTGGATCGGCACTCGACCACCGCGAATTCGCCACGGCCGCAGCGGATCCCGCGGCCGACCCCGACCTCGAGCGGGCGCTGGCCCGGCTGAGCCCCCGGCAACGCCAGGCGATCGATCTCTTCTATTTCGTCGGCCTCGACGTGGCCGCCGCCGCCCAGGTCATGGGCTGCGCCCCCGGCACCGTCCAGGCGACCCTGCACCAGGCCCGGGCCCGGTTGCGCGAGCTCTTGGGAGACCCCGATGACTGAGCCACTCGATCCCCTCGACGAGCGCCTCCAGGAGTATGCCGCCCGCTGGGCTGCCGCACTCCCGCCGCCCCCCGCCCTGCCCGGTGACGTGACACCGCAGCGGTCACGAGGCCCGAAAGCCGTCGTGCTGCACCGTTCTTCGCTCGCCCCGGGACGTCGCTCGGGAGCGGTCACGGACCCGCCGACCGAGCTGGCGTCCGCTCGGATCCGGCGTGGGTGGCTGTGGCCGGCTGTGGCGGCTGCTGCCGTCGCCGGCGTGGTCCTCGCGGTCGCGTGGACCAGCGCGCGGCCGACCGACTCCGTGGCTGTGGGCACGCCGAGCGTGTCCACCGTCATCAGCATCGCGCCCGACCTTGAAGGCACTCCCAGTCCCGGGCCGAGCGCCGCGACGACGGTCCCCTGGGCGGCGCTGCCACCGACCCACCCGACGATCCCTGCGACCGTGACGCCCGCGACCCCGGACCCGCATGCCGCCGACGGGCTGCCCACCTGCACGGCGGCAGCGCTGACCGCCGACTCCTTCACCGCCGCCGGATTGGGCACGACCTACCTCGTCATCTCCCTCCACATGACCTCGGACAGCGCGCAATGCCGGCTCGTCGGCACACCCCGCATCGAGTCGCTGCGCAACGGAAAGGTCGTCGACATCCCGCAGACCGCGCTGACGACACCCGATGACTCGACGAGCCCGATGGTCTATCCCCACCCGGTGCGGGCGGCCTACGGCGTGCCGGTCCAGGTGAGTCTGAGCTGGTCCAACTGGTGTGCTCCGGCGGTCGCGCAGACCCACGTGCGGATCAGCTGGACCGGCTCGGGCGGCTCGCTCACCGTGCCCGGTTTCGGCAGCTCGCCAGGGTGTCAGGTCGACCCGACCACGACGACCGCGCGCAGCCCCTTTGCGGTCGGCACCTTCGCCCCCCGGGAGGTCTCCCCACCGGGCGCGAGCACGGCATACGACGGGGTCGTGGCCTCGATGAGCGAGCCCGTGGCGCCAGTGCCGGTGGGCCGGCCGATCTCCGTCGTCATCACCCTCACCGCCCCGCACGACCTCGTCCTGGACCCCTGCCCCGACTTCGTCGGCGGCGAGGGCCTTGCGGCGGGGTCGGCGCCGTCGATCGGGCTCAACTGCGCCGGGGTGGCCCATCGCGACCGGCAAGGGCGGCCCTACCTGCCCGCCGGCGTGCCGGTGTCCTTCGCCGTGCAGCTGCCCGCGCCCACCGGGACCGGCGACGCGAAGCTCTGGTGGCAGCTCACCCTCCCCGACGGTGCGCCGCCCGTCAGCGCTGGTGGAGCAGTCCGAGTCGGCTGAGCTCGGCTAGACTGGAGGCTGCTCGACCTGAGCACGGTGCCCGATCGGCCCCAATGGACCCCGCCGAGTGGCTCGGCGACCACCCCGAAGACCTCCGATCGGCCCTCCACGCCGAGACGCCCGCTGCGCGCGTATGCCGTGCGGCCCGCGTCCGCCCGATCGGAAGCGACCTTTCCGCATGACTCCGTTGGTGCCCCAGAGCCCCGAGCCGACCTTCGCCGACTTCGACGTCCACCCCGACATCGTCGCCGCGCTGTCCGAGCACGGGATCGTCCACCCCTTCCCCATCCAGGCGATGACCCTGCCGGTGGCCCTCGGCGGCCACGACATCATCGGACAGGCCAAGACCGGCACCGGCAAGACGCTCGGTTTCGGCATCCCGATCCTGCAGCGGGTCGTCTCCCCGACCGACGCCGGCTGGTCCGAGCTGCGCCACCCGGGCAAGCCGCAGGCCCTGGCCGTCGCCCCCACCCGCGAGCTCGCCGTCCAGGTGGCCGGCGACCTCGAGCGGGCCGGTGCCCAGCGCGGCATTCGCGTGCTCACCGTTTACGGGGGCCGCGCCTACGAGCCGCAGATCGACGCGCTCAAGCGCGGCGTCGAGGTCGTCGTCGGCACCCCCGGGCGGCTCATCGACCTGGCCAAACAGGGCCACCTCGACCTGTCGCAGGCGCGCATCGTCGTGCTCGACGAGGCTGACGAGATGCTCGACCTCGGCTTCCTGCCCGATGTCGAGACGCTCATGTCGCTCACCCCGGCCGGCCGCCAGACGATGCTCTTCTCGGCGACCATGCCGGGGGCGATCGTCGCGCTGGCGCGGCGCTACATGACCCAGCCGACGCACATCCGCGCGATGGGCGACGAGACCGAGAACGCCCACACGGTCAAGGCCATCGAGCAGTTCGTCTATCGCGCGCACTCGATGGACAAGGTCGAGCTGCTCAGCCGCGTGCTGCAGGCCCGCGAGCGCGGGCTGGCGCTGATCTTCACCCGCACCAAGCGCACCGCCGCCAAGGTCACCGAGGAGCTCACCGAGCGCGGCTTCGCGGCCGCAGCCATCCACGGCGACCTCGGGCAGGGTGCCCGTGAGCAGGCGCTGCGCGCCTTCCGCCATGGAAATGTCGACGTGCTCGTCGCCACCGACGTCGCCGCCCGCGGCATCGACGTCGAGAACGTCACCCACGTCGTCAACTACCAGTGCCCCGAGGACGAGAAGACCTACGTCC
>CAZLGB010000203.1:0-6143 GCA_964558825.1 uncultured Intrasporangiaceae bacterium | reverse complement strand
CCTCGGCGCCGTGGTCCTCACGGTCTGGGTGACCGGCGCCTTGATGGGCGTCCTGCCCTTTCCTCGCCACGCCGATGCGGAGGCAAAGCCTGCGCACTGACACCGCGCCCGGCGCACCCTTGGCCCGGGCCGCCGCCGACCTGCGGGCGGAGCACGGCATACGCCTCGAGCTGGCGGCTGCCCGGCTCGGGGTGCGGATCGTGCTGCCGCTCGGGCTGGCCTACCTGCCGGCCTTCGTCGTGCTGACGGTCGTGCCGCTGGTCATCGCCTTGAGCGCGGCGGTGTGGGCCTGAGGCCGCCGAGGGGGATCAGCCGACGGCGGGCGCCGGACTCTGCATCGTCAACTCCGGGTGCAGCACCGAGATCGAGGCGAAGCCGCCGGAGACGCTCGAGCTGGGGATCCCGGCTGCGGCCAGCGTGCGATGGGCGAGATAGGAGCGGAAGCCGCCCGCGCAGTGGATGACCACCGGGCGCCCGGCGGCCAGCTCGCGGATCTGCTCGACCGACTCGGCGACGAGGGGCTGAGGCACCAGCACGGCGCCGGCGACGTGTCCGGCCTCCCATTCACCGGGGTTGCGCACGTCGAGGACGAGAGTGCCCTCGGGGTCGAGGGCCTCGACGGGGTCGTGCTGCACGAGCACACCGGACAGCACGTTGTCGGCGATCATGCCGAGCATCATCACGGGGTCTTTGGCGGCGCCGAAGGGTGGGGCATAGCTGAGGTCGAGATCGACGAGGTCGGGGGCGCCCAGCCCGCCGCGCGCTGCGGTGGCGATGACGTCGATGCGCTTGTCGATGCCGGCGCGCCCGGCGCCTTGAGCCCCGAGGATGGTGCCGTCGGGCCCGAAGTGCAGCAGCAGGTGCATGGTCTCGGCGCCGGGGTAGTAGCCGGCGTGGTGTCCGGCGTGCACGCGAGCGGTGTGGCTGGGCTGCTCGGTCAGGGCCCGCCGAGAGGCGCCGGTCATCGCGACGGTGAGGTCGAAGACCCGCACGACCGCGGTGCCCAGCGGGCGCGGGGACCGCCGCCCGGCTCGTCCGACGATGGAGTCGGCGGCGACTCGGCCACCGCGATTGGCGGGCGTGGCGAGGGCGACCGGCCCGAGGACACCGGTGACCGCGTGGCTGCTCGCAGTGGCATCCCCGACGGCCCAGATGTGCGGGTCGCTCGTGCGCTGCTGATCGTCGACGACGATCGCCCCGCCTGGGGTGAGCGCGAGACCGGCGGCCCGCGCGAGCTCGCTGCGCGGACGCACCCCGACCGAGAGGACGACCAGATCGCTCGCCAGTCGGGTGCCGTCGTCCAGCACGACGATCGGGGAGCCGTTGCGGTCGAGGATCTCCGCCGCCGCGGCGCCCTCGTGCACGGCCACGCCGTGGTCGGTCAACTCGGCTGACACGTATGCCGCGATCTCGGCGTCGACGACCGGCAGCACGTGCGGGGCGGCTTCGACGATCGCAACCTGCAGGCCTGCCCTGTGCAGGGCCTCGGCGGCCTCAAGGCCGATGAATCCGGCGCCGAGCACGACCGCGGAGCGGGCTCCCTGGTCGATCCAGTCGCGCATTGTCGTGGCGTCGGGGACGGTCCGCAGGGTCCGCACCTTGGGGTGGTCCAGGCCGGCGATCGGGGGGCGCACGGCATACGCCCCGGGGGCGAGCACGAGCTGGTCGTAACCGAGCACCTCGATGTCGCCGTCGCGGGTGCGCGCGGTGACGGTGCGGGCTGCGGGGTCGAGGGCGATGGCCTCCGTGTTGACGCGGACATCAAGGCCGAGCGTCTCGGCCAACGACTCCGGCGTGCGCAGCAGCAGGGCGTCACGCGAGGCGATCTCGCCGCCGACGAAGTAGGGCAAGCCGCAGTTGGCGAAGGAGACCTCACTGCCCTGCTCGACGACGATGATCCGCGCCTCGGGGTCGAGACGCCGCAGCCGGGCCGCCGCGCTCATGCCCCCTGCAACGCCACCCACGACGACCACCGTGCGCACTACCGATCACCTCTCCGCTGCTGACAACGCCGTCGATCATCATACCCCCTGGGGTATATCGCTCATGACGAGGTGATCGGCGCCCTCGCAGCGTCGGCCGTGCCGCCCAGCCTCTCCCAGGGGTGGACGGCCTGGGGTCGGATGATCCACATGGGGTTGACCATTGGTCACATCGTCCACAGCTGCGGAAGCTCCCTGGTCGCTCACTCCGAGGCCGCCGAGGCTTGGCCGAGAGGCGCGACCCCGATCGCGCGGAGCCGGAGGTGGCGTTGTGAGGATCGTGATGGCTCGCTTGCGCGTGCGTGCCTGGCAGGTCAGGGCTCGCGCTCGGAATGGCTGGGAGCGGGGGATGACGACGGCGGAGTATGCCGTGGGCACCCTCGCCGCGGTCGCTTTCGCCGCCGCCTTGATTGCGGTGATCCGGTCTGACGCGGTGCGTGCGGCGCTGAACCGGATCATCCAAACCGCCTTGAGCACGGGGTGACTCCACGGCGGGTCAGGTCGCGCTCGGCGGGGATGGCGACGGCCGAGTTTGCCCTTGCTCTCCCAGCTGTCGTGCTCGTGCTCGTCGTGGGTCTGCTCGGCATGGCCAGCGCGGTCGATCGGGTCCGGTGTGTCGATGCCGCGCGGTTGGCGGCCCGATCCCTGGCGCGCGGTGACCCGCCGGGCACGGCTGTGGGGTTGGCAGCCGGCGCAGCCCCGGCGGGCGCGCGGGTCAGCGTCGGGGCGACCGGGCAAGTCGTCACAGTGCGCGTCGAGTCGCGGCGGAGCGTGCCGATCCTCGGGGTGTCGTGGGCTGTCTCCGGGGAGGCTGCCGCGACGCGCGAAGGCGGAGTCCCTCCGTGACGGGTGCACGGCGTCAACGTGCGTCGCGCCGATGTCTGCGGCGCCCGGACAGGGGCCAAGCGACGGTGCTGGTCCTCGGAGTCGTCACGGCGCTCGCGCTGGTGCTCGTGGGCGCGCTCGAGGTGGCCCGTGCCATCAGCCTGGCCCATCAAGCGCGGGGCGCCGCCGATCTCGTCGCGCTCGCGGCAGCGTCGGCAGCCCTTGTCGGGACCAGTGGGGTCGACGCGTGCTCCGCCGGGGCCCGGGTCGCGGCGGCCAACGGCGCCCAGCTCACCACGTGTCGGCTCGAGATGGACGGGACGGTGTGGGTCGCCGTCACGGTGACGTCGTCGCGCCCATGGACGCGCACCGCAACCGGCGTCGCCAGGGCAGGACCACCGTGATCGCGGGGCCGGCAGTCGCCGCGCGGGCGGGCCGGAGTGGTCTGCGATCCGGCCCGAGCACTGTCCTGGACGGCGCTTGGGGCGCGACCCTGCCCTTCGTTGGGTCGGGAATCACCGGGCCTGGCCCGGATGGGCCGGGCTCGGGGTCAGGAGGTCGAGGTCCCGGAGGTGCTGGTGGGCGCCGGCGGGCGGGAGTTGGCGGCGTTGCGCAGCTTGGACATCTCGCGGCGCCGAGCGGCGCGGCGCTTGGCGCCGGCGGCCATGATCCGCACGCCGAGCCAGAGCAGCAGCATCGAGATCGCCCCGGAGGCAAAGAGGGTGATCGGCAGCACCGTCACTTGCACGCCGGTCGCCTCGAGGGTGACGCCATCGGCCGAGTTCAGCGCGAGCCACCCGAGCAGCCCCCCACCGCCGAGCCCGATGAGCAGCAGGACCAGTCCGAAGACGACCACCACGACCTCCTGACGATGCGCCCGGTCCGCAACCCTCCCGGCGGACCGTATCCGTCGAGACTATCGAGTGCGTCGAGCTCGCAGGGTGATGAGCTGCCGGCGACACCGGCGCGGGTGTCCCGAAGCCCCGGGCTGGTCAGGGCAGTTGCGCGAGGACGAGGTCGAGCAGGGCGACGGCGGCATTCTTGGCCAGCGGCTCGTTGCCGTTGCCGCATTTGGGTGACTGCACACATGAGGGGCACCCGTGGGCGCAGCCACAGCCGGCCACGGCGTCACGGGTGGCGGCCAGCCAGGTGGCCAGGGCGGCATACCCCCGCTCGGCGAATCCGGCACCACCGGGATAGCCGTCGTAGACGAGCACCGTCGGCAGTCCGGTGTCGGGGTGCAGGACGGTCGAGACCCCGCCGACATCCCACCGGTCGGCCGTGGCCACGAGCGGCAACATGCCGATCGCCGCGTGCTCGGCGGCGTGCAACGCGCCGGGCTGCAGCGGCGGGTCGATCCCCGCGGCCAGCAGCGCCTCGGGCGTCACGGTCCACCACACCCCGACGGTCCGCAAGGTTCGTACCGGCGACTCCAACGGGTGCTCCCCGATGACCTCGCCGGTCGGCAGCCGGCGCAGGAAGGACACGACGTGGGTCGAGACGACGACCTCGCCCACGGCCACCTCGACGGCGCCGTGGGTCGCGCGCTCGCGGACCGCGCCGAGGGCGAAGCTGCTCACCGACCGGGCCTGGGTGCTCCACCCCGGATCGCCGGCGACGACGATCGCCGCGCCGTCCTCGCGGTCCAGCTCGGTGACGACATAGGGCTCGCCCTGGTGCAAGTGGACGGCGCCGGTGTGGACAGCCGCGTCGGCGCGGGCCTCCTCGACGACGCCGAGCACCCGCCCGGTGCGCCGCTCGACGATGCGCACGGTGGCGCCGATCCCGCGCAGCGAGACGTGATCGGCGGCCCGGTCCTCACGCGCCCAGAACCAGCCCGCTGGCCGCCGCCGCAGCATCCCCCGCTCGACCAACCCGTCGAGCAGCTCCCGCGCGCCGGGACCGAAGGTGCCCGCCTGGAGGTCGGCATACGTGATCGGCAATTCGGCTGCAGCGCACGCCAAGTGCGGCGCGAGGACGTGTGGGTTGTCCGGATCGACGACCGCGGTCTCGACGGGCCGGTCGAGCAGCGCCTCGGGGTGAGCGACGAGATAGCTGTCGAGTGGGTCGTCGGCGGCGACGAGCACGGCCAGCGAGTCACGACCCGAGCGCCCGGCCCGCCCGACCTGCTGCCAGAACGACCCGACCGTCCCGGGGAAGCCCGCCAGCAGCACCGCATCGAGTCCACTGACGTCGATCCCCAGCTCGAGGGCAGTCGTCGCCGCGAGCCCGCGCAGCCGGCCACTGCGCAGATCGCGCTCGAGGTCACGCCGCTCCTCGGGCAGATAGCCGCCGCGGTATGCCGCGACCCGCCCGGCGAGCTCGTCGCCGCCTCGCTGCGCGAGCCGATCGCGCGCAGCGGCCGAGATGACCTCGGCGCCCACCCGGGAGCGGGCAAAGGCGACCGTCTGCACTCCAGTCTCGACGAGGTCGGCGAGCAGGTCGGCCGACTCCGCCACGGCCGAGCGCCGCCGCTCGGTCACTGCAGTCTCCGCGTCGGCCGAGGGTGCGGTCACCGGCTCCCAGAGCCCGATGGTGACCCCGGCGCGCGGCGAGCCGTCGCGGATGACCGGGCGCACCGGCATACCGACGAGGCGGCTGGCGTGAGCACCCGGATCGGCGACGGTCGCGCTTGCCAGCACGAAGGTCGGCTCGCGGTGATAGCGCGCGGCGACCCGGCGCAGTCGGCGCAAGACGAGCGCGAGGTGGCTGCCGAAGACCCCCCGATAGATGTGGCACTCGTCGACGACGACATAGCGCAGCGCCCGCAGGAAGGGTGCCCAGCGCTCGTGGCCCGGCAGCAGCGAGTGGTGCAACAGGTCGGGATTGGTCAGCACGTATGCCGCGTGCTCGCGCACCCAGCGCCGCTCCTCGGGCGGGGTGTCGCCGTCATAGGTCGCCGCGCGTAAGCCGGGGAGGGCGAGCGCCTCGATGGACGCGAGCTGGTCGTGGGCGAGGGCCTTGGTGGGGGAGAGGTAGAGGGCGGTGACGCCGCGGCCGGTCGGCGCGGATGCGCCGTCGAGGACGTCGGAGAGCACCGGCAGCTGATAGCCGAGCGACTTGCCCGAGGCCGTGCCGGTCGAGAGCACGACGTGTTCACCACGGTGGGCCGCCTCGGCCGCCTCGGCCTGGTGAGCCCACAGCTCACTGATGCCCGAGTGGGTCAGCGCCGACACGAGCGGCGGGGCGAGCCATCCCGGCAGCGGCGCCAAGGTCGCTGCTCGGGCAGGCAGCTCGCGCACGCTGCGCAGGCGCGGCTCCCGCCCCCCCGAGGCAAGTCTCGCCAGGGTCAGTGCGCCCCACCCGGGTCGGTCGACGGGCTCGCCGAGCGGGGCG
>CAZLGB010000202.1:0-6147 GCA_964558825.1 uncultured Intrasporangiaceae bacterium | reverse complement strand
GGCAGGGCGCGGGCGATGGCCGCGGTGGACATCCGCCGCAGATCGGCCGCCCGGAAGGCCGGCGGGACGGCGATGCCGGGTTGGCCGGGGCCGGTGGTGCCGGGGCCGGTGGTGCCAGGCCCGCCCTTGGGCGTGCACGGCACGTAGTCGCCGACGACGATCGCCGGGTCGGTGCCCTGGACGAGGTCGACGTCGGGCCGACCCGGCACCCGCCAGGGCTCGGTGACGACGAGCCGATCCTCGACCGGCGCCGAGCGGACGGTGTCGGGGGGGTCGGGCCACGCGATGCCGCGCAGCGTCCACCCGGTGTCGGACGGTCCCACCGGGCTGTCGTCGAAGGTCCACAGCACCGGAGCCGGAGGTGCGGCCGGGTGGCACACGGTGCCCCAGCGCTCCTCGATCGAGCGCACGAGCTGCTCGCCATAGGGGACGGCGCGGCTGAAGGGTGTCGGCAGCCAGTCGAGCAGCGCCAGCGCCGTCGTCGGCACGCTCGTGCCGGGCGGCATACCCGTCCACCAGACGCTGGGAGTCTTGCCGTCGGGCGGGAGCAGGGCGCCCGTCAGGGTGACCTCGCGGACCTCGTAACGCCACCAGCGCTCGCCGATGCGCACCCACGGGTTGGCGCCACATCCGCTGTGCCCCAACGGATCTGCGCCCATGACCGCGCCCGCGGCGGCGAGCGGCGGGGTCGCGAAGGAGATGACCGGGATGGCGTCGAGCGGCACCGAGAGCAGCGGGTCGCCGCCGGGCGCGGTCGTCGCTCGGGCGTCGCCGAGCTTGCCGTCGACGGCGCGGTCGGTGGCGGTGCCCTCGACGAGCGCGGGGCTGCGCGAGACGAGGCTGACCCCGCTGACGAGCGGCTTGGCGGTCGGGTCGTCGTCGGGCTCGGCGCCGATGGTCAGCGACACGCAGCCCTTGATCTCGAAGAAGAACAGGTCGATCGACCCGCAGACCTCGCCGTGGACGTAGGGCTGGTCGTGGACGACGCCGCCGACGAGCCGCTTGCCGACCATGACGGTGAGCTCGGCGGAGGCGCCGATGGAGATGATGAAGAGGCGCAATTCGCCTCTGGCATAGATCTTTCCGGCGAGGAAGAAGGGGTCGAAGCCGAGGATCGCGTCAAAGCCGGCGGCGACCTCGAGATAGAGCCCGATCGACTTGCTGCCCATGAGCACGGCGCTGATGTGGAATCCGGTGGCGATGCCGATGCCGCTCGACACCGGCGGCAGGTCGGCGATCGGCGGCAGCCCGTTGCCGTGGATCATCAGATAGCCGCTGCCGGTGATGACGTCGAGCACGTTGACGGTGACCCGGTCGGTGTAGGTGCCGAGGTCGACGAACCAGTTCTCCACCTGGTTGGTGTCGAAGAAGGCGGTGACCGGGACGCGCACCTGCAGGATCGACTCGATCTCGTATGCCGCGACGACACCGATGGTGATCGTCCCGCGCCCGAAGTCGAGGTCGAGCACGGCGAGGAAGGTCGCGCTCTGGTTGGACTTCAGCGCCGGCGGGGCCTTGATGAGGTCGGCCTTCATGACGAAGAGCAGCCGCGGCCCGGGGACCTCGATGAGGACGATGCCCTTGAGGTGGACGATGTAGCCACCCTCGAGGGTGCCGAGTAGCACGCCGGCGGCGAAGGCGTAGTGGCCAGGTTGGAGCGACCAGCCCTGCGGGTCCATGACCCCACCGGGCCGGGCGAATTGGTCCTGCAGCCACCTGAGTGCAGGGACGGGAGCGGAGGTGTCCTCGACCCGCCCGTGGTTGATGCCGACCCCGGCGAGGATCCCGAACATCCCCAGGCCCGAGCTGCCGAGCACCAGCGGCACGGGGAATTGCACCTCGATGCCGAGCAGCACGCCGGTGACTCCGCCGCCCTGCCGGACAGCGAGGCTGGCGGTCGCGCGGATGTTGAGCGGGATGATCTGCAGGTCGAAGGAGCCGGAGAAGCCGCCGGTCTCGAAGGCGACATAGCCGCGGCCGGTAAGGACGTTGGGGATGTCGACCGACGCGCCGAACTTCGTCAGCTGTAGGTCCAGCGGTGGCCCGTCGACGCGGGCGCGCACCCGGACCGTCTCGATGGTGATGACGCCGAGGTCCAAGCCCATGCCGACCTCGACCTCGAGATAGGTCGGGTTGTCGCGGCTGACCCGCACGCCGAGGATGCGCAACAGGGCGTCGAGCGGTGGGCTGGCGGTGAGCGAGCCGGCAGGGATGTCGAGGGTGTAGCCCTTGTCGGGGAAGAAGACCGGCAGCGGGATGTAGTCGACAGAGTTGCCGGTGCCCGGCGCGGTCTCCCAGCTCGAGCGCACGCCGATGGCCTTGTAGCGGGTGACGATCGGATGCGCGGGGTCGACCCGGATGAGGGTGAGGTCGAAGTGGAAGGCGATCTCGACGTCGAGCAGCACGGTGACCTGGGTCCCGCGCTGGTCGACGGTCGTGATGCCGTCGGAGCCGAGGATGCCCTGGCTGACGATGACCTCGGCACCGCGCAGGGTGAGCCGCTTGGTGTGCAGCAGGTCAGAGGCACCAAGCGCCACCGAGCCGAGGGCGACGACCGCCCCGGCGGCCGGCGACAGCTCAGTGACCGTCGCGGTGAGCGGGGCGAGGATCGACAGCGCGCCGAGAATGTCGAGGGCGGTCTGGTTGGCGACACCCTCCTTCATCTCGGCGAGGCCGTCGAGATCGCCCTCCTTGGCACGGAATTCGCCGCTGACCTCCCACGCCCCCTGGTCCTCGGCGATGCGCAGCCGCACGAGGAAGGTGCACACACCGTCAGCGGGGTTGCGGGTGGCCGGATTGGCGCGCAGCGCCGGCTGGCTGCGCCGGCGCAGCTGCGCCTCGGCCGCGGTCTCGATGTCGAACTCGCCATAGATCTCGCAGCGCACGAAGGTGCTGCGGACCAACTCGACGCGCACGCCGAGCTTGTGGAAGCAATCCGGTGGCTGCGAGCGCGCCGGGGTGGGGTCGACGTCGGTGCGCGGCGGTGGGGTGCCGCGGGTGAGCTCGCCGGTGACGGTCACCTGGGCGGTGCCGTCGGTGACCGCGCGGGCCCGCCACCAGCCGGACGACCCGGCCGCAGGCGCCGGCTGGTCGTCGGGCGAGGTGCCGGCCTCGGCCCGCTGCGAGCCGTTGGCCTCGCCGTCGACGAGGTTGGTATAGCCGGCGGCGGCGAGCAGGTCCTTGAGGGCCTGCCGGCGGGCCTGCGAGAGAGTGAGGTTGCGCGCGTCTTGGGCATCCGAGCCGGGCGACTCCCAGGACGCGAAGCCGCTGACGGTGAGCTTGGTCCCAGCGCCGATCGTGCCGATCCGCGCGGCGATGTCGCTCGCGACCGTCGGCGACGCCGACGGATGGGTGCGGTCGATGGCTGGCGCCGTGTGCGTGTTGGTGGGATTCACGGCATACGCGTGACCCTCCGCCGGCTTGGGGTGGTCGAAGAGGAAGTAGGCGTTGACGGTCTGCGGGAGCGCGCCGACGGTCTGGGCGGTGACCGCGACGGTCGCGCCATTGGCGACGGGGACGTCGGCGTATGCCGCGTTGTTGGCCGAGCCTCCCGCCCACGTCCAGTTGGCCAGCGCGTTGTCGGACAGGCGAACTCGCGCCGTCGTCGGAGTCGAAGGCTCGACGAGCACGAGGTATGCCGTCTCGTGCGAGGTCGTGCGGACGGAGACCGGCATACCCGCGGCGCCCGGGGTGACCGTCGCCGTGGAGCGGCTCACGGTGATGGTCCGCGAGGTGATGACCGGGCCGCCGCCGACCGCAGTGAGGCTGACCTCGACGGCGATGGTGCCCGTCGGCGGGGTGGTGACCGGGGCTCGGTCGCTGCTCGTCAGGGCGCCGTCGACGCGGATGGCGACGTCATAGGACCCGAGGCCGCCGGAGGCCTCGGCATAGACCGTGGTGTGCTCGGGGAGCGCCGCGGTGTCGCCGGTGAAGGCGATGGCCTGCCCCGCGTCCGTGACGAAGCGGACGACGATCGACGGGGTGCTGCCGCGGTTGACGACCTCGGCCTCGAAGAGGCCGGTGACGCCTTCGTGGACGCCGATGCCGATCCAGAGGTTCTCCACCCCGGCCATGACCGAGAGGCCTTCGAGACCCTCGGGGGCGACGAAGAGCCGGGCGTCGGGCAGGAAGAAGCCCTGCCAGTCGACCGGCATCGCCCGCGCGGACGCCGGGACACCGCTGGGCCCCGCTGTGCCGGACAGGTCGAGCACGGCCGTGCGGAAGGCGAATCCGACGGTGTCGGACGGACCGACGAGGGCATAGGGCGGGTCCATCTGGATGAACTCGTAGATCTGGTCGACGGGCGTGCCGCCCGTCGTCGCCGAGAGCAGGTCGACGCCGACACTCGCGCCGACGAGCTGACGGACCCGCACCCGCAGGGCGGGCAGGGTGAAGGCGACGGTCGGGTGGGCGGAGTCGAAGCGCAGGTGCCCGAAGGTGTCGAGCATCGCTCCGCGGAGGAAGGGCATGCGGATGCGCAGCGAGGGGGCGTGCAGGACGACCTTCCAGCCGCCGTCGCGGGAGCCGCCCGGCCCGGTGAGGTGGAAGCCGAGCTCGACGATGACATGCGGGTCGGGAAACTCGATCGGCGTGCCCGTGGAGCCGCTGGAGCTGCTGAAGCCGCCCGTGCTCGGGTTGAGCGCGAGCGGGCCGGTGAGGTCGGAGTCGGCCGTGTAGGTCGACCAGCTGCCGTCCTCGTCGGTCGTCTCGGTCGGCCCGGTGCCGGTGATGCCGTCGAGCAGCGGGCGCAGCCCGTCGAGCTCGCCGGAGTCTCGTGCGCCGGCGGGCAACTCGTCCCAAAGCGACATGGTCGATGCACTTTCCCGTGGGAGAAATTCGGGGGTGAATCGGCGGCCCGGATCGTCAGGTGCGCACGAGCCCGGGCACGGTCAGGCTCGTCGTCGTGTGTCCGTCGAGTGCATCACACCAGCCGGCGGCCCGTCCGGGGAATGGCCGAAACGGACTATTCGTCAGCCCGTCGCACCGGCGACACTGAGCCCCGCCGCGAAGGCCCCGCGCGACCCGACGACCTGGCGGATGTGGTCGGCGGCTTGCTGATAGCGCTGGCGCAGAGCGGCCGGCATGCTCGGGTCCGCTAGTGCCGCAGCGAGATCGACCCACCGATAGGGCTGGGTGAAGGGCATGAGCGCGGGCACGTAGGCGGCGCGGGACACGGCATACCTCCCGTCGGCACCGCGGGCGAAGGTGAAGCGTGCCATGACCTGCTCGGCCGTCACGGTGTTGCTCTCGATTGCCGTCTTGGCCAGCGTGTTGCCGAGGCCGTAGGCGACCCACTTGGCGCCGATGCGCTCGAAGGGCAGCACGACGTGGGCGTGGTGCATGTAGACGAGATCGACATCCGGCGAGGCGAGCAGCGCCTGCGCGACGGTGCGCTGCTGGTCGTTGGGGCTCTGGTCGTATTCGGTGCCCGCGTGGACGGCGACTATGACGATGTCGGCGCCCGCGCGCCGAGCGGCGGCCGCGTCGGCGACCATCCGCGGCACGTCGATGAGGTTGATCTCGTAGGGGGCGCTCGCGGGGACGGGAATCCCGTTGGTGCCGTATGCCGCCGCGACGAGGCCGATGCGCACCTGGCCGCCGCCGTGGGTGCTCACCGTCATGACGAGCGGCGTGTCGCGCTCGGCCTGCGAGCGCGCGCTGCCCGTATGCCGGATGCCTGCCGCATCGAGGGTCGCGAGGGTGCGGGCGATGCCCGCGGCGCCGGCGTCGAGGGTGTGATTGGAGGCGGTCGTGCAGGCGTCGTAGCCGACGTCCTTGAGGGCCGGCACGACCTGCGGCGGCGCCTTGAAGGTCGGATAGCCGGTGAAGGGTCCCTCGGGCGGCGCGAGCGGAGTCTCCATGTGGCAGATGGCCAGATCGGCGGCGCTGACCCGCGGGCGCTGGGCCGCGAGCATCGGCGCGAAGTCCAGCGCCGGGCCGGGTGCGTCGGCGTCGGCCTGGGTGACCAGTGGCGTGTGGATGAGCACGTCGCCGGTCATGAGCACGGTGACGGCATCGCCCCCGTCAGTGGGTGGCGAAGTGACCGGTGGAGCGGTCGGCGAGGTCGACGCGCTGGTCGTCGCGGCAGACCCCGCGGGGGGCGTCGACGCAGCGGTGGCGTCCGCGGGCGCGGTCGCCGGCGCGCTC
>CAZLGB010000201.1:0-6180 GCA_964558825.1 uncultured Intrasporangiaceae bacterium | reverse complement strand
GCGCTCGCCCGCATCCTCGAGTCGCGCTACCCGATCTACGCGGGCGACCGGCTCCCGCTCAGCCGCGCTGCGGGTCGTCGTGGCGCCGGTTCGCGCACTGCTGCAGCCGATCGCGCGCGGGCTCGGCGACCTCACCCCGGTCGTCCTGCAGGCCGGCTCCGAGCAGCCGCTCGAGCAGGTCGTCGAGGCGCTCGTCGGGGCGGCATACACCCGGGCGGATCTCGTCGAGCGGCGTGGCGAATTCGCCGTCCGCGGCGGCATCCTCGACGTCTTCCCGCCGACCGAGGAACACCCCCTGCGCGTGGAGTTCTGGGGCGACACGGTCGAGGAGATCCGCTGGTTCCGGGTCGCCGACCAGCGCTCGCTGGAGATCGCCGAGGGTGGTCTGTGGGCTCCGCCGTGTCGCGAGCTGCTGCTCACCGACGCGGTCCAGGCTCGGGCGCGCGAGCTCGTCGACCAGCTGCCCGGCGTCGCCGACCTGCTGACCAAGCTCGGCGAGGGGATCGCCGTCGAGGGCATGGAGTCGCTGACGGCCGTGCTCGTCGACGGGATGGACAGCCTGCTCAACGTGCTGCCGGCCGGCTCCATGGTCGTGCTGCAGGACCCCGAGCGGATCCGGCTGCGCGCCCACGACCTCATCGCGACGAGCGCCGAGTTCCTCGACGCGAGTTGGGCCAACGCCGCCGCGGGCAACGCCGTGCCGATCGATCTGCGCGGGGTCCTCGACGAGGGCTCCTATCGCACGCTCGCCCAGCTGCGCCACGAGGCCATCGTCGGAGGTATGCCGTGGTGGTCGTGCACGTCCTTCGCCACCGACGCCGAGCTCGAGACGGTCGGGGATCCCGGCGCGCAGCCGCCCGACATCGACGCCGGCCAGCGGGTGGATCTCGGCCTGCGCGAGGTCGAGAGCTATCGCGGCGACACCGGGCGGGCGGTCGCCGACCTGGCCCAGTGGGTCACCGACGGCTGGACGGTCGTGGCGGTCACCGAAGGGCACGGCCTCGCCCGGCGCGTCCACGAAGTCCTCGGGGAGCACGGCATACCTGCCCGGTTGGGCAGCGCCGGCGGCCCGCCGGAGCCGGGCCTCGTCGTTGTCACGACAGGCAGCCTTGGGCGCGGATTCCTCGATCCCGCAAGCAAACTCGCGATCATCACCGAGACCGACCTCACCGGACAGGTCGGGAGCTCGGGGTCGACCCGGGACATGCGCCGGATGCCCTCGCGCCGGCGCGCCCAGATCGACCCGCTCGCCCTGCGACCGGGCGACTATGTCGTCCACGAGCAGCACGGGGTCGGGCGTTTCGTCGAGATGATGCAGCGCACGGTGGGCGGCGCGACGCGCGAATACTTCGTCGTCGAGTATGCCGCGAGCAAGCGCGGGCAACCGGCCGACCGGCTCTTCGTGCCGACCGACCAGCTCGACCAGATCACCAAATACGTTGGGGGAGAGGCGCCCACGCTCAACCGCCTCGGCGGCAGCGATTGGCAGCAGACGAAGGCCAAGGCCCGCCGGCACGTCAAGCAGATCGCCGGCGAGCTCATCCGGCTCTACTCGGCGCGGATGGCGACCAAGGGCTATGCCTTCGGGCCCGACACCCCGTGGCAGCGCGAGCTCGAGGACGCCTTCGCCTATGTCGAGACCCCCGATCAGCTGTCGAGCATCGACGAGGTCAAGGCCGACATGGAGCGCGAGGTGCCCATGGACCGGCTCATCTGTGGCGACGTCGGCTACGGCAAGACCGAGATCGCCGTGCGCGCCGCCTTCAAGGCCGTGCAGGACGGCAAGCAGGTCGCGGTGCTCGTGCCGACGACCCTGCTCGTCCAGCAGCACCTGCAGACCTTCTCCGAGCGGTATGCCCAATTCCCCGTCACCGTCAAGGCGCTGAGCCGATTCCAGTCCGACGGTGAGGCCGAGCGGGTCGTCGAGGGGATCTCCGACGGCTCGATCGACGTCGTCATCGGCACCCACCGCCTGCTCACCGACCGGATCCGCTTCAAGGACCTCGGGCTCGTCGTCGTCGACGAGGAGCAACGCTTCGGGGTCGAGCACAAGGAGCGGCTCAAGCAGCTGCGCACCGCTGTCGACGTGCTGGCGATGTCGGCCACCCCGATCCCGCGCACGCTCGAGATGGCCGTGACCGGCATACGGGAAATGTCCACTCTCGCAACGCCCCCCGAGGAGCGCCACCCGATCCTCACCTTCGTCGGCGCCTATGACGAGCGGCAGATCACCGCGGCCATCCGGCGCGAGTTGCTGCGCGACGGACAGGTCTTCTACGTCCACAACCGGACTCAGTCGATCGAGAAGGCCGCCTCGCGGCTGCGCGAGCTCATCCCCGAGGCGCGGGTGGCGACCGCCCACGGCCAGATGGCCGAGGGACGGCTCGAGCAGGTCGTGCTCGACTTCTGGGACAAGAAGTTCGACGTCCTCGTCTGCACGACGATCGTCGAGACCGGCCTGGACATCTCCAACGCCAACACCCTCATCGTCGAGCGCGCCGACCTGCTCGGGCTCTCGCAGCTGCACCAGCTGCGCGGTCGGGTCGGGCGCGGCCGGGAGCGGGCCTATGCCTACTTCCTCTTCCCGCCGGAAAAGCCGCTGACCGAGACCGCGCACGACCGGCTGCAGACGATCGCCAGCCACACCGACCTCGGCGCCGGCATGGCGGTCGCGATGAAGGACCTGGAGATCCGCGGGGCCGGCAATCTCCTCGGCGGGGAGCAGTCGGGGCACATCGAGGGGGTGGGCTTCGACCTCTACGTGCGGCTCGTCGGTGAGGCGGTCGCGGCATACAAGGGTGAGGACATCGCCCCGCCCGCCGAGGTGAAGATCGAGTTGCCGGTCGACGCGCACCTGCCGCACGACTACGTGCCGGGCAGCGGCTATCCGCGCGAGGTGGGGGAGCGGCTGCGCCTGGAGGCCTATCGCAAGCTCGCGTCGGTCACCGACGAGGCCGGTGTGGTCGAGATCGAGGCGGAGCTGCGCGATCGCTACGGTATGCCGCCCGAGCCCGTCGAGAACCTCCTCGAGGTCGCCCGGCTGCGGACCGTCGCGCGCCAGGCCGGACTGGCCGACATCTCGGTCCAGGGTGCCTTCGTGCGGTTTGGGCCGGTCGGGGCGGGCGAGTTGCCCGAGAGCCGCCGGCTGCGGCTGGGCCGGCTCCATCCGGGCTCGATCGTCAAGGACCAGTTGCACCACATCCTCGTCCCCAAGCCGATGACCGCACGGGTCGGCGGCCAGCCGTTGCGCGACACCGCCGTCTTGCGGTGGGCGGCCGAGGTGATCAGGTCGGTCCTGCTCGGCTAGGTTTGGGGGCGACATCCGCTTCGCCTTCGATCCCGGTGGGATCGGTCTGCATCGAAAGGAGCGCGCCGATGACCGCGCGCCGCCTCGCCTCTCCTGTCGTCGCCGCGCTCGCCGCGCTGCTCGTCCTCGTCGGACTCACCGCGTGCGGCGCCGCCGGCAACCCCTCGACGGCGGCCGTCGTCGGCGATCGGGTGATCACCACCGAGCAGGTCGCCACCACGGCCCGCCAGATCAACTCGACGAAGGATCTGCAGGCGGCGACCGGCACCGTGACCGAGCAGACGGTGCTCTACTGGCTGGTCGTCTCCGGTTTCGTCGAGCAGCGGATCGCGCAGACCGGCAGCTGGAAGCCCGACGTCCAATACAACTCGTTGGCCGCCATGGTCACCGCGCCGACCCCCGAGACGCTGGAGTTCCTGCGGACCAACTCCGCGGTGAGCGCGATGTCGGCCGACGACAAGCAAGCGGTCGTCGCGGCCATGCAGCAGGCGACGATCACGATGAATCCCCGCTACGGGCAGATCAACCTGCAGAACGGCGGGCTGGTGCCGCTCTCCGAGCCGTGGATCAAGGCGTCACCCGCGCCGACCGCCTGAGCCAGCGATGACGGCCGAGCCTCACGACAGCGGTGGCGCGGCCGCGGCCCACGGCGAGTCGGCCGCCACAGGTCGGGGGGCCGCCCTGCTCGAGCTCGTCGCCGTCATGGACCGGCTGCGTTCGCCCGGTGGCTGCCCGTGGGATGCCGAGCAGACGCATGCCTCGCTCGTGCCCTATTTGATCGAGGAGACCCACGAGGCGATCGAGTCCGGCGATCGCGCCCACATGGTCGAGGAGCTCGGCGACGTGCTGCTGCAGGTCGTCTTCCACGCCCGGATCGGCCAGGACGACCCCACCGCGCCCTTCGACATCGATGACGTCGCGGCCGGCATCGCCGCCAAGCTGCGCCGCCGCCACCCGCATGTCTTCGGTGACGTCGTCGCCGACACTCCGGAGCAGGTGGCCGCCAACTGGGAGGTCATCAAGGCGGCCGAGAAGGCCGCGAAGGCCGCCGCTGCCGCCACGGCCGCCACGGATCGAGGTATTCCGCTACCGGCAGAAGGTAGGGAAATACCTCGACCCGGCAGCGCGGCGGGCGGCCCGCTCGACGGCATACCCGCTGGTATGCCGTCGCTCGCCCGAGCCGCGCAGGTCATCGCCCGCCTCGATCGGGCCGGGCAGGGGGAGCTGGTCGATCGGGTCGCTGCCGGCGACTCGGCCGGCGCGCAGCTGCTCGCCCTCGTCGCCACGCTGGTGCGCCGACGTGACGATCCTGACGCCGCTCTGCGCGCTGCTGTGCGGGACGTCGTCGACGCCGCCCGCTAGGGTTGACGGGACGGCAGTCGCGCGCCCTCGACGCTGCGGGCGACGCCCCGACCGCCGACTCGGACCAATCCGCTCACGTCCCCATGGAGGCACGTCGTGGCCAGCATTGAAGCAGTCGGAGCACGCGAGATCCTCGACTCGCGCGGCAACCCCACCATCGAGGTCGAGGTGGCTCTCGACGACGGCACCATCGCCCGCGCGGCCGTGCCCTCGGGCGCGTCGACCGGCGCCTTCGAGGCCTACGAGAAGCGCGACGGCGACAAGGGTCGCTATGGCGGCAAGGGTGTCGAGAAGGCCGTCGACGCCGTGCTCGACGACATCAACCCCAAGATCATGGGCTTCGACGCGAGCGAGCAGCGGCTCATCGACGCCGAGATGATGGCCCTGGACGGCTCGGCCAACAAGGAGAACCTCGGCGCCAACGCCATCCTCGGCGTCTCACTCGCCGTGGCCAAGGCCGCCGCCGACTCCGCCGGGCTGCCGCTCTTCCGCTATGTCGGTGGGCCCAACGCCCACATCCTGCCGGTGCCGATGATGAACATCCTCAACGGTGGCGCCCACGCCGACTCCAATGTCGACATCCAGGAATTCATGATCGCCCCCATCGGCGCGCCGTCCTTCAAGGAGGCATTGCGCTGGGGAGCCGAGGTCTACCACGCGCTCAAGAAGGTCCTCCACGACCGCGGCCTGTCGACCGGCCTCGGCGACGAGGGCGGCTTCGCCCCCAACCTCGAGAGCAACCGCGCGGCCCTCGACCTCATCTGCGAGGCGATCGAGAAGGCCGGCCTCAAGCCGGGCACGGATGTCGCGCTCGCGCTCGACGTCGCCGCGACCGAGTTCTACAAGGACGGCGCCTACGAGTTCGAGGGCTCGCGCAAGAGTGCGGCCGAGATGACCGACTACTACGCCGAGCTCGTCGCGGCATACCCCCTCGTGTCGATCGAGGACCCGATGAACGAGGAGGACTGGGAGGGCTGGAAGGCCATCACCGACGCCCTCGGCGACAAGGTCCAGCTCGTCGGCGACGACCTGTTCGTCACCAACCCCGAGCGGCTGCAGCGCGGCATCGACACCAAGACCGCCAACGCCCTGCTCGTCAAGGTCAACCAGATCGGCTCGCTGACCGAGACCCTCGACGCGGTCGAGCTGGCCCACCGCGCTGGCTACCGCTGCATGATGAGCCACCGCTCCGGCGAGACCGAGGACACGACGATCGCCGACCTCGCCGTCGCGACCAACTGTGGCCAGATCAAGACCGGTGCGCCGGCTCGGTCCGACCGCGTCGCCAAGTACAACCAGCTGCTGCGCATCGAGGAGGAGCTCGACGACGCCGCGGTGTATGCCGGTGCCGGCGCCTTCCCGCGTTTCGCTGCCAAGTCCCAGTAGTCCCACCCGTCACACTGGTGGGATGCGGTCCCTGACCCGAGCGACCACCAGATGACGACCCGACGCGTGCCCCGCACCAGCGGGCCGGGGTCGGCGGGCGCCGCCCGCCGCCCCGGTGCCGGTGC
>CAZLGB010000200.1:0-6376 GCA_964558825.1 uncultured Intrasporangiaceae bacterium | reverse complement strand
GAGGCGTTCGGCGGCGATGCGCCGGGCGCGGTCCATCGCGACGGCCGAGTAGTCGACCGCGGTGGCGTCCCAGCCGTTCTCGGCCAGCCAGAGGGCATTGCGGCCCTCGCCGGCGGCGAGGTCGACCGCGCGGCCGGGCGCGAGCGGCGCGGTCAGCTCGGCGACCGTCGCATTGGGGCCGGCCGACCAGACCAGCTCGGCGGCGGCATACCGGGCATCCCAGGTGGAGGCGTCCATGGCTCGTGCTCCTCGGTCGGTCGGTTCAGGTGGTCGGCGTCGTGGGCGCCGGTGGGGCGGGCTGCGGCGCCGGAGTTGCCGGTGCGGCGGATTGGTGCGGTCGGGACAGCCCGGGCAACAGCAGTGCCCCACCCTGCAGGGCCTCCCACGCCTCGGGGTGGTCGGTCTCGAGCAGCTCGCGGGTGCGCTCACGGTAACGCCAGATCTGGGCGACCCCGCCGATCCAGAAGACGAACTGCACCGCCATGGCCACCCGGAAGTCCTCGAGGGTGTAGGTCGTCGGACCGCCCGGGGCCCGCCAGTCGAGCACGGCGCCGACGAGGGCCATCGCTCCGAGCGTGGCGACGAAGCCGCCGAGGTTGACGACGCCGAGCGCGCTGCCGAGGCGATGGGCGGGGTTGAAGGCCCGGGCCATGTCGAAACCGATGCCCGATCCGGGGCCCCCGATCGAGGTGACGAGGGCGACGGCGACGACCAGCCACATCGGCGCGCGGCCGGGCCAGGCCAGCAGGACCGCCCAGGACAGCATGATCGTCACGACGATCCCGAGCGCGAGCCGGCCCCGGTGGATCGGGCGGGTCGAGGTGATCCGGGCGACGAGCAGGCCGGAGAGCACCGAGGTGGCGGTCATCGCGATGAGCACGAGCCCCGCCTGATCCTCGGTGAGGCCCTCACCCTTGACGAGGAAGGGATAGCCCCAGAGCAGACCGAAGAGCAGCGGCCCGAAGAGCGCGGTGAAGTGGGTCCACATGCCCAGCCGGTTGCCCGGCATCGCCCAGGTGGCGCGCAGCGAGTCGAGCACGGTGCGCACCCTGATCGCCTCGGCCGGCTGCCCGCTCCACGGTGAGTCCTTGACGAGCACGAGCAGGAGCAGCAGCACGAGGGCGGAGAAGGAGGCGCCGACGAGGAAGGTCGGCGTCCACCCGTAGTCGCGCAGGGCGGAGGCCAGCGGGATGGTCGCGAGGATCGAGCCGATGACGCCGGTCTGGCCGGTCGCCTGGCTCACCAACGGCACGCGCCGAGCCGGGAACCACACGGCGACGAGGCGCAGCACGCTGACGAAGACCATCGCGTCGCCCGCACCGAGCAGCCCCCGGGCAGCGAGCGCACCGGCATACCCGTCGACGAGGGCGAAGGCGACCTGAGCGGCGGTCATGAGCGCGAGCCCGATGAGCAGCATGCGGCGGGCGCCGAAGCGGTCGAGCAACACTCCTACGGGGATCTGCATGCCGGCATAGACCGCCAGCTGCAGCACGGTGAAGGTCGCCAATTGCGCTGCAGTGATGTGGAATCGGTCCGCAGCGACCAACCCGGCGACGCCGAGGGAGGTGCGGTAGAAGATCGCGAGGACATAGACGCTGGCTGCGGCGCCCCACACCGCCCAGGCGCGGCGGCCGCCGACCTGGTGCAGTTGGCGGCGCGCCGTCGTCGACACCACAGCGGGCGCGCTGACCGACGACACGGCAGGCATGGGGGCGGACGGGGTCGGTGGGTGGATCTGGGTCGTGCTCATCGGCTTTCTCGTAAACGGTGTGCGGCCCCTTGCAGGTGGCCGCGGGTCAGGCGGACGAAGCCGGCACGGGTGCCGGTGGTGAGCTCGCGCAGTAGGTGCTCGTGCTCGCGGATCGACAGGTCCATCCGGCCGGTCGACATGCGCAGGTCGGCGGCCATGAGACACAGCTGCCGGTCGCGCAGCCCCCGGTAGGTGCGCAGCAAGAGCGTGTTGCCGGCGGCGGCGACGATGGCCTCGTGGAAGCGGCGGTCAGCCTCGGCGAAGGCCTGCAGCTCGGTGTCGCGGGTGGCCTCGCTCGTCTTGGCGGCGACGGCGTCGGCGCGGGCCGCGCGCATCCGCTGGAGGTGCTCGGTGAGGGTCGCCGTGAGGGTATGCCGTGCCCCCCACGCCGCGCCCGCAGCCCACTGCTCGATGAGCGAGCGGGCCTCCATCATCTCCCGGGCCTCCTCGAGGGTGACCGGGACGACGAGCGCGCCCTTCTTGGGATAGAGCCGCAGCAGGCCCTCGATCTCCAGGCGCAGCAAGGCCTCGCGGACCGGAGTGCGCGAGACGCCGCAGTCGTGAGCGAGCTCACCCTCGGTGAGCAGCGTGCCGCCGCGGTAGGTCCCCACGAGAATCCCGTGTTTGACCTGCTCGTAGACTCGGTCCGACGCTGCGGGCAGCGAGGCGGTCGTATCCATGATGTATCTATCATAGATGCAACAGACCGACGGGCAGGTCGCACACAGCGTGCACACAGCTTCTACCAGGGGAGCACCCAGGTTGCCGGAGTGGGCTCCACGGCATCGGCGTCGGAAGGTGAGGCAGCACGGCATGACCACGCGCGTGAGTTGGCTGCGGGATCGACGGATCATCGCGGCCCTGGTCGTCCTCTTGCTCATCGCCGCGGCACTGGTCTTTCGTGCCGTGCGCCGCGCTGACGCCGCGGCAACCGCGACGACGACCACCTCCCTGGCGACGGCCTCGGTCCAGACACTGAGCCAGAGCGTCAGCGCCACCGGCACGATCTACCCGGCGACCCAGTCCAATCTCCGCTTTGCCGTCACGGGCACGGTCGCCCATGTCGACGTCAAGGTCGGCGACACGGTGACCGCGGGGCAGGCTGTCGCGGCCGTCGATCCCACCGACCTGCAGACGGCCGTCGACCTCGCCGCAGCCAACGACAACTCGGCCCGGGCCAATCTCGCGACGGTCAAGGCGAGCTCGTCGACGACGACCACCCAGCTGGCGGCCGCCAACTCGCAGGTCGCTGCCAGCTCGGCCAAGCTCGCCACTGCCCAGGCCAACCTCAAGGCGGCGACGCTCGTCTCTCCGATCACCGGCACGGTGGCGACGGTCAACGTCAGCGCAGGCGACCAGGTCAGCGGTGGTGGCACGTCCTCGGGCGGTGGCAGCGGCTCGGGGGCGGCCGCCGCCGGATCCGGCAGCAGCGGCTCGTCGGGGTCGAGCAGCGCCCAGATCGTCGTCATCACCACCGACTCGTGGGTCGTCGCGACGTCGGTGACCTCGGCCGACCTCCCGCAGATCAAGCCGGGGCTGCAGGCTCAGATCACCCCGACCGGATCGCGCTCGGCCGTCTTCGGCACCGTCTCCACCGTCGGCGTCGTCGCGACCTCGACGAGTGGGGTCGCAACCTTCCCGGTGACCGTCGCGGTGACCGGCTCGCCCAAGGGTCTGTATGCCGGTTCCTCGGCCACCGTCTCGATCATCGTCAAGGAGATCGCTGACGCCATCGCGGTGCCCACGGCGGCGATCCGCACCGAGAACGGTCAGACGGTCGTCAGCAAGATGGTCGGCGGGGTGGCCACGACGACGCCGGTGCAGCTCGGGCTCGTCCAGGGCAATCTCACCCAGGTCACCAGCGGGCTGGCCGAGGGCGACCAGGTCGTCGTCGAGGGCCGCACCGCTGGTGGCGGACAGCAGAGCACGGGCACCCGCACGCGGGGCGGCGGCGGCTTCACCGGTGGTGGACAGGGCTTCCCCGGTGGGGGTCAGGGCGGCATACCCCAGGGCGCGCCGGCCGGTGGGGGAAACCCGTGAGCCTGCTCCCCGAGCTGGCCGAGGCGAGCTTTCCCGCTGCTCCGGACAGTGACGTGCTGCTCGATCTGCGCGGCGTCGGGAAGGTCTACACCAACGGCTCACTGCAGGTGGCTGCCGTCAGGGGGGTCGACCTGCAGGTCCGCGAGGGCGACTATCTCGCAATCATGGGTCCCTCGGGCTCGGGGAAGTCGACCCTCATGCACGTCATCGGCTGTCTCGACGTCCCGACGGCGGGCACCTACACGCTGGCCGGCACCGACGTCAGCCGCATGGGCGAGCAGGAGCTCGCCCAGGTCCGCAACCAGCGCATCGGCTTTGTCTTCCAACAGTTCAACCTGTTGCCGAGCCTCGCGGCGTGGCGCAATGTCGAGCTGCCGCTCATCTATGCCGGCGTCTCCCGGGCCGAGCGCAAGCGCCGGGCCGTCGAGGCACTGACCAAGGTCGGCCTCGCGGATCGGGTCGACCACCGGCCCGGCGAGCTCAGCGGCGGCCAGCAGCAACGGGTTTCGGTGGCTCGAGCCCTCGTGACCGAGCCCGCCCTCATCCTCGCCGACGAGCCGACCGGCAACCTCGACTCCACGTCCACCGCCGAGGTGCTCGCCCTCTTCCGCGAGCTGCACACCCAGGGCCGCACCATCGTGCTCATCACCCACGAGCACGATGTCGCGGCCCAGGCGCAGCGGATGGTCGTCATGCGCGACGGTCGGCTCGAGGAGCAGGCACCCGGGGTGCTCGGAGGTATGCCGTGACCGGCATCGAGACCCTGCGCACGGCATACGAGGCGCTGCGCACCCGGCGGCTGCGCTCGGCCCTGACCATGCTCGGCATCCTCATCGGCATCGCCGCGGTCATGCTCACCGTGGGGCTGGGGCAGGGCGCCCAACAGCGGGTCACCGAGCAGATCAGCAAGCTCGGCTCCAATCTGCTCATCGTCAGCCCGGGCAGCACGACGAGCTCGTCGGGCGTCCGGGGTGGGCGCGGCTCGGCGACGACGCTGACCATGGACGACGCCGCCGTGCTCGCCGACCCGACCGTGGCCCCCGACATCGCGGCCGTCGCGCCGGTCTCGCAGTCGTCGCTGAGCCTCGTCGCCGGCAGCACGACCTGGACGAGCACGGTCGTCGGGACGACGCCCGCCTGGCTTGACGTGCGCTCGCGATCGGTGAGCCAGGGGCGCTTCTTCACGGCCGCCGAAGTCGCCGCGGAGAGCCCGGTGGCGGTCATCGGGTCGACGACCGCCACCCAGCTGCTCGGGGCCGTGTCGAGCGTCGTCGGGCAGACGATCACCGTCGGCGGCCAGAACGTCACGGTCGTCGGGCTGCTCAACGCCGAAGGCTCCACGGTCGGCGGCGACCAGGACGACCTGGTCGTCATGCCGCAGACGACCTTTGCCAGCCGGTTGTCGACGAGCGGCAATCCCCGCGCCGTCTCGACGATCTACCTCTCGGCGCGCGATCAGACGAGCCTGTCGGCGGCATACCAGGAGACGACCAACGCGCTGGTGGCCAGCCACGGGCTGACGGCGGCGACGGCGGACTTCTCGGTGAGCAGTCAGCAGTCGATCGTCGACACCGCGACCTCGACCACCCGCATCCTCACCGTGCTGCTGTCGAGCATCGCGGCCATCTCGCTGCTCGTCGGCGGCATCGGCGTCATGAACATCATGCTCGTGTCGGTGACCGAGCGGATCCGCGAGATCGGCCTGCGCAAGGCTCTCGGCGCGACCCCGCGCGCCATCCGCCAGCAGTTCCTCGTCGAGGCGAGCATCCTCGGGCTGGTCGGCGGTCTCGCCGGCCTCGGCCTCGGCATGCTCGGCGCTGCCGTCCTGCCCAATGTCGTGTCCTTCCCCGTGGCGATTTCGCCGGTCGCCGCGGCGGCCGGGCTCGGGGTCTCCCTCGTCATCGGCATCGTCGCCGGTGTGTATCCGGCGAGCCGCGCGGCCCGTCTTGCCCCCATCGACGCTCTGCGAAGCGAGTGATCCCCATGATGCGTATGCCGTCCTCCGTCCGCGCGCTCGACCTGCGCTCGGCCACCCGTTCAGTCACCCGCTCAGGCAGCCCGCGCCGGGCCACCAGGGCCGCCGGTGCGGCCTTGGTCGCTCTCGCCGGGATCGGCGTCCTCGGCGCCTGCAGCAACGGCGGGGCGGCGACCTCGAGCGCGACGTCGCCCGTCGCCCAGGGGACCCGCACCGGTGGACCAGGGGCCGGGCAGCGCACGCCGGGGGTCAACGGCCTCATCGCCGCCGTCTCGGGCACGACGATGCAGGTCCAGTCGAGCACCAAGCAGACGGCCGTGAGTTGGACGGCGACGACCCGGGTGACCCACACGGCCACCGGGACGCTCGCGGACATCGTCGTGGGCTCGTGCGTCGTCGTGCGCCAGGCGACGAGCGGTGATGCGACCGCCGCCGCGGGAGCTGCCTCCGGCCCGGTCACGGCAGCATCCGTGCAGGTCATGCCCGCCCCTGCTGCCGGAGCGAGCTGTCTCGGCGGCCTCGTCGGCGGCCTCGGCGGCGGCTTTGGCGGGCGGGGCACCGGCGGAGTGCCTGGTGGCACTGCCGCCAACGGCGCCACTGGCGCGCCCGAC
>CAZLGB010000199.1:0-6410 GCA_964558825.1 uncultured Intrasporangiaceae bacterium | reverse complement strand
CGGGGCCTTGCCGGTCGCGCTCCCGATCGACCTGCGTGGCGGCACCGCGGCGGTCGTCGAGCCGACGACCGGCAAGGTGCGCGCACAGCGCGTCGACACCGCGCGCGGCATCGGCGGCGTCGACCAACTGCAGGCGGCTGTCAAGCCGCTGGCGACCGTCGGCGGCAGTGCCGCCCTCGCCGTGGGCGTCGACGGCAGTGTGTATGCCGTGTCCGCCGCGAGCGGGCAGCTCGCCGTGCTGCACCCGTTGCCCGCGGGGGGATTCACCGAGCCGGCCATGTCAGACCTGGGCTTCACCGCGCCCTCGGTGCAGCTCACCGTCGTCGGCACTCGCTGGGTCGTCTTCGACCCGGCCTCCGGCCTGCTGCGGGCCGACGGACTGCGCTCGCCGATCGATCTGGGGTCGGTGCTCGGTGACCTGCTCGGCAGCGCCGGCACGGCATACACCGTCGTGCAACAGCCCGGAGACGACGCGGCCGGAGTGCTCGTGGCCACCGATCGGGGGGCGGCCTCGGTGGGCTTCGACGGGTCGGTGAGCGGGCGGATCGGGCTGCCGGCCACCGCGACCGGCGGCCGGCTCTGGCTGGCTGCGCCGGTGCGCCTCGGGCGGTGCGTCAACGCGACCTGGGCGGCCGCCACGATGATCTTCTACGGACGCAACTGCGAGCAGGACCACACCGACGCGGTGACCATCGAGGATCCGGCCCCGGTGGCCGGTGAGGCCGCGCGGCCACCCCGCACCGACGGCGTGCGCTTGCGAGTCAACCGCGGTCAGCTCGTGCTCAACGACATCGACACTGGTGGATTGTGGGATGTCGACACCGACCACCCGGTGAAGATCGACGACTGGGCCTCGGTCATCCCCCCACCCAAGTCGGGCAACGAGAACGTCAAGCCCAACCCCCAGGACAACGCCGACGAGCAGGCCCACCGGCCGCCGGAGGCCAACGCCGACGACCTGCAGGTGCGGGCGGGACGCACCTCGACCCTGCACGTGCTCGACAACGACACCGACAGTCAGGGCTCGGTGCTGGCCATCGCCCCGGGCGACGTCAGCGCCACCGACGTCGCCGGCTTCCAGGTCAGCGCGTCGGTCGACGGGCAGACCATCTCGATCTCCGTGCCGGACAAGCCCGCGGCCGCCATCACGCACTTCACCTATTGGGTCAACAACGGCACCAACGGCCCCGAGGGCCGGGCCCAGGGCTCGGTCACGGTCACCGTCGTCGACGACTCGATCAACACCCCACCGCATCTGCGTCCCGGTAAGGCCACCGTCGCCGGCGTCGCGGTCCCGGTCGTCAAGGGCGGCCACACCGCAGTCGCGGTCCTCGCCGACTGGCGCGACGACGAAAACGATCCGGTCGTCGTCGAGGCCCTCGACCAGAGCTCCTCGGTCGACGGCGCCGGGGCGCTCGCGGTGACCGCCCCCGGTCAGGCCGGCGCCCTCGACGTCAAATACCGAGTCGACGACGGCCGCGGCGGCCGCACCGAGGCCAAGGTCACCGTCAAGGTGCTCGGCGACTCCGACGCACCGGTCGCCCCGATCGCCCAGCCCGATGTCGTGCGAGCGGTCGTCGGCAAGCCGGTGCAGATCCAACCGCTCGGCAATGACACCCCCGGCGCCGATCCGTCCGACCCGGGGGCGCGGATGCGCCTGGCCGCCGAGATCCGCGGCCCCAGCCAGCTCATGCTCGACACCAACCTCGCCACCGGGGTGGTCACCGTCACCGGCTCGGCGCCGGGCTCTTACCTGCTGACGTATGCCGCGCAGGTCGGCGCTGCCGTCGGCGCCGGGCGTTTCCGTGTCGACGTGCTGGCCCCGCCGACCGACGACGCGCCTCCGGTCGCCGCACCGGACGCGGCGACCATCCGCGACCAGTCACCCACCATCGCCGACGTGCTCGTCAACGACTACAGCCCGCGCTCGGACGTGCTGGCCATCCAGTCGGTTGCGACGACCGAGACCTGGCTGCAGGCCTGGGTCATCCAGGGCCGCTGGCTGCGCGTGCAGGCGACCACACCGATGCCGGGCGACAAGGCCGAGCGCCGCGGCGTGCTGACCTACACGATCAGCGACGGCACCCGCACGGCGGCGGGCGAGTTGTCGGTCGTGCAGAAGCCGACCCCGCCCGACACCGTGCTGCCCACGGTCGTCGACGACCAGGCGGTGGTCAGATGGGGCGATGTCGTCACCATCCCGGTGCTCGACAACGACTCCATGGCCGACGGCGTGCCGCTCAAGCTCAACGCGAGCGCGGTCAAGGTCATCACCGGAGGCGGGCAGGTCTATGCCACCGGGTCGGTGCTGCGCTACATGCCCGACCCCAAGGCCATCACCCGCGACCAGACCGCGATCCTCGAGTACGCGGCATACCCCGAGGGGATGCCCGCGCGCGCGGTCAGCGCCCGGGTGACCGTGACCGTCAAGCCGCTGCCCACCGCGACCACCCCCGACCTGCCCCCGACGGCACGCGACTTCTCGGCGACGGTGACGGCCGGTGAGGCGATCACGCTGACCGTGCCGACGAGCGGGATCGACCCCGATGGCGACCTCGGCTTCGTGTCGGGAGTCGTCGGCGAGGCCGGCGGCCCGGTCGATCTGCGGCTCGGGCGGGTCGTGTCCTTCGGCGCCTCGGCGATCCGCTACGAGTCCTATCCGACCTCGTCCGGCACCGAGGTCATCCGCTATGTCGTCACCGACCGCTTCGGCAAGTCGGGCGAGGGGCTCATCCGGGTCGGTGTCGTCCAGCCGGGCGCGCCGCAGCCGCCGGTCGCCGTGGCCGACGACGTCGTCGCCGCCCCCGGGCGCACCGTCACGGTCGACCCCTTCGCCAACGACCTCATCCCGCGCGGCACCGACCCGGTGCTCGAGGACACGAGCAAGATCAACGACCCCGCAATGGTCGCCGACTTCGCCAAGCAGCAGGACAACACCTTCAAGGTGACCGTGCCCGAGGAAGGACCGTCCAAGCTCTACGTCTACGGCATCGACGGGGGCCTGTTCGATCCGTCACGGGCCGAGATCACGGTCCGTGGACGCAAGGGCTTCAACAACCCGCCGGTGGCGGTCGACGATGTCGCCAAGCCCGTCGCCACCCCGGAGGGTGAGGTCGGCAAGCCCGGCGGTGACCCGGCGGCTCCAGGTCAGCAGGGGGTCGCCACGGGGGCGGCCCCGCTGTCGGTCGTCGTCGACGTGCTCTCCAACGACCGCGACATCGACGGCGATCATGGCGACCTCAAGGTCGTCGAGGTCGGCGACGGCGGCACCATCACTCCTGAGGGCGTGCGGGTGAGTTTCAGCGACTCACCGCGAGCCATCCCTTATGTCATCGAGGACGGCGACGGGGGCCGCGCGATGGCGGTCATCTATGTGCCGGCCAACGGCAGCGACAACCCCTACACGCTGACCGGCAAGACCATCACCATGGACAAGGACGCCACCGTCAAGGTGTCGCTGGCCGACTACATCGGTGATCCGCGGGGCCGCACGGTCAAGGTCACCACCCCCGACCGGGTGAGCACCTCCCCGAGCGCGACCCTCGCGGCAACCGTCGTCAACTCCACCGAGCTGAGCCTCACCTCGTCGGGCGGTTATGTCGGGCCAGGTGCGCTGATGCTCGAGGTCACCGACCGCACCGGGGTCGACGACACGGCGCCGCACACGGCATACGTCATCGTGCCGGTGCAGGTCGGGCCGCTCACGCCGCTGCTGCGGTGTCCGCAGTGGGAGGTCAACGTCGTCGCCGGGTCGCCGGCGCGCGTCATCGACATCCCACGGTTGTGCTCGGCGTGGTTCCCCGAGGGACTCGACCCGGCGAGCGTGGAGTATGCCGTGAGCTGGGACGCCGCGGTCGACGGCGTGACCATCGGTCAGACCGACCAGGGCGGGCGCAAGGTCACCCTCAGCGCAGCAGCCGACGCTCTGCACGGTGCCAAGGGCAGCCTGCTCATCGGGGTCAAGGGGTCCAGCGAGCGCTTCCCGTTGCGCGTGCGGGTGACCAGCCTGCGCGTCGACCCGAGTGCGGCGGCGCCGGGAGCGGTCACCCAGCCGCCCCCGTTGGCGACGATGCGCCCGGCCCGGGTCGAGGGGCTCATCGCCGGGCAGTCGACGATCGTCAACCTCGCGCAATATCTCGACAGCCCCTTCGGCAGCCTGCACTGCACGGTTGAGGCGGCTCGGGTGTCCTCGGCCACCGGCTCGGGCATCTCGGCGGCGCCGAGCGGGTGTCTGCTGCGGGTGAGTGCGACCGGCGACGCCACGGGGGTCACGACCTTCACCGTCGAGGTGTCCGACGCACCCGACCGCGTGACGACCGGCACGGTGACGGTGAGCGTGCTCTCCCGGCCCGGCCCGCCGTTGGGAGTCTCGGCGGTGGCCGACCGGGCCCAAGGTGGCTCGGCGCTCGTGCACTTCTTGCCACCGGCATACGACGGCGGTCTGCCGGTGCTCGAATACCTTGTGTCCGCGCCGGGCGTCGCCCCGCGGGTCTGCGACTACTCGCCGTGTCCGGTGAGCGGGCTGACCAACGGGGTGCCTTATGTCTTCTCCGTCCAGGCGCGCAACGCGGCCGGGCTGTCCGATCCCGGGGTCGCGGGCGCGGCGGCCACCCCCGACACCCTCCCTGGTGTGCCGGGCATCAGCCCCGTCGGGGTGGCTGACGGCGCCTTGACCATCTCGTGGGATCCGCCGCCCAACGAGGGGTCGGCGCTGGTGAAGTATCGCGTCCAGCTCTCCGGCCTCGACGGGTCCAGCCGCGCGGTCGACGTGCCGGCCGGTTCGACGTCGACGACGGTGTCCGGTCTGGACAACGAGGTCGTCTACAAGATCTTCGTCACCGCCTTCAACGGGCTGGGCCCCGGCCCGACCGTCGAGACCTCTGGCCAGTCGGCCGGGCGGCCGGCGACGGTGACCCCGCGGTTGAATTTCCCCGCGCCGACGCCCGACGCCGACTCGGCGTTGTTGTCGCTCACGTGGGATGCGGTGCGGCCCAACGGCCCTGGCCCGGTGGAGTATCACGTCTGGCGCCAGCTCGGTGGAGGCAGTTGGGCGATGATCGCCACGGTCGGGGACACCCGCTACGAGGAGACCCAGCCGTTCAACGGCACCCGCGTCGTGTATGCCGTGTCGACCGTCAACCACGCGAGTCTCGAGTCCGACCGTGGTCCGACGGTGGTCTTCAACGGGGTCGGCGTGCCGGAGACTCCCAGCAGTGTCGCGGTGACGACGCCCAACCCGGACAAGAAGATGGTGCTGTCCTTCAGCCTCGGCAACTCCCATGGCAGCGGGTGGAAGTCCTTCACCTATCGCACTCCGGCGACCGGCCCGGTGACGCTGCCCTGTAGCAACTCAGCGACCTGCACCTTCAGCGCGACGCTCGACAACGGCTCGATCGACCCGCAGACGCTGACGTTGAGCGCGTGCAACCTCGAGGACGCGTGCTCGTCGTCGTCCGCACCGGTGGCCTTCCATCCGTTTGGGCCGACACTGCCGGTCGTCGCGCTCGCCCCGAGCTATGTGAAGAAGGCGGGCGGGAAGTTCGACGTGACCTTCTCGTGGAAGCTCGTCGCCAACGGGCGTGACGTCACGGCATCGGTCGACGATCCGGCATGCAATCTCAACGCGGCTGGCACCTCGTGCACGGTGCGCAACGTCGGCTATGCGACCCCCGTGACCATCGCGGTGACCGCGACGTCGGAGGCCGGCCCGGCCGCAGCCGTCTCGATGTCGATCACGACCCCGGCCAAGCTCGATCCGACGATCAAGCTCAGCTTCAGCGGTCAGACGTGCGACGGCCTTGGCTGCGGCGCGACCAACAAGGACACCTGCCCGGTGGGCACGTCGTGCGAGTACATCCAGATCAGCTCCGCCAACTGGGACGCCCCCACGATGAAGTGCATCTTCAGCGTCGGAGCCAACGCCTTCGGCACGGAGACCGTCGCCACCAACGCCTCGGTGGTGACCGGGATCGCCTATGGCGCACCGGATCAGATCACGGCCGACTGCTCGGATTCGACGACGGGGGAGTCGGCGACCAACTCCTTCACGTGGCACGACGTCAAGGAACCACCAGGGCCCACGCCGACGACGCCCTGACCACGGCTCCGGCCGGCCCGGAACCCGACATTGAGTATCCCCATGGCCCCCTACGGGCCATGGGGATCCTCAATCTCTCCTCACGACCCATGGCGTGCAGCTCGCATGGATTGCGTGGATCCCGGGCGCGTTGGCGGCGCGGTCCGGGACACTGGGCCGGTGGACGCCGACCAGCGCACCACCGACGACTCGGGCTCCGAGGACCCGCATGAGGATCGGGCCCCCGGGCGGATCCTGCGCGGCGACATCGGCCCGGCCGAGCTCGCGGCCGCCCTTGACGAGGTCCTCGGCCCCGGCCCGGGCTCGGGCCCGG
>CAZLGB010000198.1:0-6439 GCA_964558825.1 uncultured Intrasporangiaceae bacterium | reverse complement strand
GTCGGCCTGCTGCGCGGCCTGGGCGGCGCGCAGGGTCTCGCGCCCCGCGTCATCGAGGGTGAGCCCGCCGACGAGCGCCCCACCGACGGCCGAGTGGAGCACCCGCACGCCGAGCAGTGCCGCGATGGTCGGGCCGCAGTCGACCTGCTGCGCCGGGTCGAGCGCCACCCCGGGACGCACGCCCGCGCCGGCCATGACGAAAGGCGAGTGGGTGACGATGTCCTCGGGACCCCCGTGCCCGCCCGGGTCGAGGTGCCCGTGGTCGGAGAAGACGACCATCGCGTCCTTGCTGAGGTCGAGGGTGCCGGCGATCTCGCGCAGCCGCGCGTCGGCCTTGGTCGCCGCGGTGCGCCATGCGGGGCTGGTGCCGCCGCCGCTGTGGTGGCCGGCGTGGTCGACCTCGTTGAGGTGGACGAGCAGGAAGTCGACCTGGTCACCGGACAGCCAGGACTTGGCGGTGTCGGTGCTCGCCTGGTCGGCGGCGTCGGTCTCGTCGTGGACGAAGGAGGAGCTGGTCAGCGCGTCCTTGGGGATGAGCGGCGCGAACCAGTCGGTCCCCGAGACGCCCGTGCGCAGCCCCGCGTCGTGCGCGGCGGTGAAGACGTTGTCCTGCACCCAGGTTGGGGCCAGCGACGGATCGGAGGGATTCATCGCCATCCCCCCGTGCTGCTCGATCCACGCGCCCGTCATGAGCACCGTCCAGCCCGGCACCGAATAGGACGGGGTGTGCACGGTGAGCTGGGTCGACGCGCCGCGGGAGCGCAGCTCGGCGAGGAAGGGCATGACCGCCGTGTCGGCCGCCGTGTCGACCCGCAGCCCGTCGACGAGCACGGCGACGACCTTGCGGGCCAGCCGCGGCGTCGCCGGGGTCGTCGGGGCGGCGGTCGTCACGGCCTGGGGGCCGATGGTCGCCGGCAGCGGCGAGCGATAGGCATAGAGCGACTCGAGCAGCCCGGTCGCGCCGAGATAGCTCCCCGCTGCGACGACGAGACACACGAGCGCCACGAGAGCGCGTCGCCAGGTGCGAGGGTCACGATCGTGCATGCGCGGCAGTATGCCGGTGCGAGGACTCGGGCGTGCCTGCTTGCGGCGCAACGCACGGGAAGGTCTGCGGGTGACCGGGTTAAGCTCCGCCCATGCTGCTGCGGCGGGCCCTGGCGTCGGTCCTCGCTGCCGCGTGCGCCGGGCTGACCGGCATACCCCTGGCGTATGCCGGGCCGCCCACCTCCTCGAGCGGGATGTGGGACGCCTCCGACTCGGCGCCGGGGTCCTTCGTCGAGCGGGATCTGCAGCTGCCGGTGGGGCCCGAGCCGGATGGCTCTCCCGTGATGCTCGATGTGAGCATCGACCGCCCTGACCCGGCCACGTCCCGCCCCGGACCCTGGCCGGTCGTGCTGCTCGCCCATGGCTTCGGGGGGAGCAAGACCGACCTCATCGAACGGGCCCGTGACCTGGCTGGCCGTGGCTATGTCGCGGTCTCTTACTCCGCCAGGGGTTTCGGGCAGTCGACCGGGCGCGGGCATCTCAACGATCCGCTCTTCGAGGTCGCCGATGCCCGGGTGATCGTCGACCGGGTCGCCACCGAGCCGGGGGTGCTGCTCGACGGGCCTGGCGACCCGCGGCTGGCCGTCGTCGGGGCGTCCTACGGCGGGGCGCTCGCGGTGATGCTCGGCGCGACCGATCCTCGGGTCGACAGTGTCGTCGGCACGGTGACCTGGAACGATCTCGCCGACGCCTTCTTCCCCCAATTCGCCACGGCCGCAACCGAGTCCGCCGGCCCGTCGGACGCTGCCACGGTCGAGCCGACCCCCACGGTCGGGGTCTTCAAACAGCTGTGGGCGGCGCGCTTCTTCGGCTCCGGAGCGGCGGCAGGCGGCGGAGGCGGGGTGGGGCGGGGCGCCAATCCCCTGTGCGGGCGCATGGACCCAACGGTGTGCCGGCTCTTCCTCGCGGCTGCCGAGACCGGGAGCCCGAGCCCCGAGCTGCTGAGCCTGCTCCACGCCCACAGCCCTAAGCCGTTGCTGTCCGGCCTGCGCGCGAGCACCCTTCTTGTGCAAGGGATGCGGGACACCCTCTTTGGGCTCGAGCAGGCCGATGCGACCGCCCGAGCCATCGCCGGCCAGGTCCCGCGGCTCGCCGTCCGGTGGATCGACGGCGGACACGACGGGGCGAGCAGCACCGCCGACGCCGACGAGCAGGCGTTGCGCGACTGGCTCGCCGACACCTTGCGCAGCCCGGCCGGGGCGACCCAGACCGGCACGCGGCCCAACGAATTCATCTATGCCGCAACGATTCCGCGCCGCCAATCGATCGCCCCCCTTCTGGGAGTACCCAGCTATCCGGGCGCGGTCTCCTGGACGAGCGCCCCGTGGAATGCGCCCAAGCCGGCAGTCGTCGCCACCCCGCCAGGTGGGCAGCCCGAGTCGATCAGCGCGATGCCGGGGATCGGCGCGCTGAGCTCGGTGAGCGCCAGCGCGGCATACCAACTCGCAGCTCTGCCAGGGCAATCGGCGGCCTTCGACACGACGCCCTTCGCCCAGCGGCGCACCATCGTCGGCGCCCCGCGTGTCACCCTCACGGTGACCTCGACCGGCGCCGACGTCGTGCTCTTCCTCTCGCTCTGGCAGGTGACCGGCGAGGCCGCGTCGCTGCCGCGCCGGCTCGTCGCCCCCATCCACGTGGTGACGACGCCCGGGCAGGCGACGACGGTCGAGGTCGCGCTGCCTCCGGCGACCTGGACCGTCGAGGCCGGCAGCTCGCTGCGGCTGCTCGTCACCTCGACCGACTCGCTGTATGCCGGTCCCCGCGCCGCCCGCGTGGACCGCGTCGCGGTCGCCGGCGATCTGCGGCTGCCCGACATCGCCGGGGTCGTCCTCTCGCGCGAATCCGACACGGACACCGAGTCGCTCGGCGTCGCGGCCGCGCTGGGCGCGGTCCTGCTGGCGGCCGCAGGGGCGACCCTCGTGTCCTGGCGGCGTCGGCGTCGGCGCCCGAGCCGGCCCGATCTCGCCGACGTGCCACTGGTCGTCGAGCATCTCGTCAAGACCTACGCCGATGGGCATCGGGCCGTCGACGACGTCTCGTGGCGGGCCGAGCGCGGCCAGGGCGTCGGGCTGCTCGGCCCCAACGGAGCCGGCAAGACGACGACCCTGCGGATGGCGCTCGGGCTCATCCACCCCGACTCGGGGCTCGCCTATGTCGGCGGCGATCCGGTGCTGCCCGGGGCGGCCGTGCTCGGCCGGGTCGGCGCGCTCGTCGAGGGCCCGGGTTTTCTCCCACACCTCACCGGCCGGGCCAATTTGCAGGCCTATTGGGCCGCCACCGGTCGCCCGCCCCAGGAGGCACACGTCGACGAGGTGCTCGAGGTCGCCGCGCTCGGTGACGCCATCGAGCGCCCGGTCCGCTCCTACAGCCACGGGATGAAGCAACGCCTCGGCATCGCCCAGGCGATGCTCGGACTGCCCGAGCTGCTCATCCTCGACGAGCCGACCAACGGCCTTGACCCGCCGCAGATCGCGGCCATGCGCCCGATCCTCTCGAGGTATGCCGCGGCCGGCCGAACCGTCGTCGTGTCGAGCCATCTGCTCGCCGAGGTCGAGCAGACCTGCACCCACGTCGTCGTCATGCACGCCGGCCGGGTGGTCACCACCGGCACGGTCGCCGAGCTCGTCGACAGCTCCGACACGACCGTCGTGCACCTCGACCCGGCGACCGAGCCCGCCGCGGCCGCCGCCGTCGCCGAGCGGCTGCGCGCGGTCACGGGGGTGCGCTCGGTCGAGGTGGTCGAGGACGAGGGCGACGTCCGGCTCGTCGTCACCGCGGGTATGCCGCGCCCCGACGTCGTGCGCGCCCTCACCGCCGTCGGCGCGGACGTCGTCGGGGTGAGCAGTCGCAAGCATCTCGAGGAGGTCTTCCTCGGGGTCATCGCGGCCGCCCAGCACGCCGGGGCGTCGACCAACGGCGCGCGGGGCGGCGGCGACGGCAGTGCCGCTGAACCGGTGTCGGTCACCGAGCAACTGCGAAAGGTGCGGGCGCGATGAGCGACCAGAGGCCCCCGGTCGTGCCGTCGCGCCGCCCCGACCCGGCGGTGGGGAGCGCACGGCATACGCGCGCCTTGACCATCGGCACCGAGGTGCGCCGTCAGCTCGGGCGGCGGCGGACCTTCTGGTCCTTCGTCGTGCTGCTCGGGCTGCCGGTGGTGCTCATCGCGGCCTTCGCGATCGGCAAGCCGTCGGGCCCGCCGGGCACGGCTGGCACGCGCCTGTCGGATCTCGCCACCGCCGGCGGGGCCAACTTCACCCTCTTCGCGCTGTCGGCGGCCTCGGACTTCCTGCTCGTCGTCATCGCCGCCCTCTTCGCCGGCGACGCCGTGCCCTCCGAGGCATCGTGGTCGACGCTGCGCTATCTGCTCGTCGCCCCGGTCCCACGCAGGCGGTTGCTGACGAGCAAGCTGCTCGTCGCGCTGCTGTCGCTCGCCGTCGCGCTCGTGGCTCTCGTCGGCTGGTCGATCCTCGTCGGCGGCCTCGCCTACGGATGGGCACCCTTCACCAATCCCGCTGGGGGAGTGCTGGAGTGGAGCGAGCTCGCGGGCCGGCTGGCGCTCGCGACGGCATACCTCTTTGCGTCGCTCTTGCAGGTCGCCGCACTGGCCTTCGCGCTCGGGGTGCGCACGGATGCCCCGCTCGGCGCGGTCGGGGTCGCGGTCCTCGCCGCGATCGTCTCGGCCATCCTCGGGCAGATCGAGAGCCTCGGCGACCTGCGCAACGGGCTGCCGCTGCACTATCAACGGGCCTGGATCGACCTGCTGACACCGCAGATCGACTGGACCGCCATGCGCCACGGGGTGCTGTGGTCGCTGCTCTACACGGCGATCTTCCTCACCCTGGCGGGCTGGCTGTTCCGCCGCAAGGACGTCCTCAGCTGATCGCTGTCGCGGCGAGGACGTGAGCGAGGTCTCGACACTCTTTCCGCCCACCGGAAGTTACTCACGGGTAGATTCTGGACTAGGGGAGAGAGGTGAGTCGGGTGTTCAGTCCGACGGCGGGAACGCGCATCGCCGCGGCCTTCGGGCTGGGCGGTCGGCCGCGGCTCGAGGGCCCGGTGGCCCACGGACGTCGCGGACAGGTCTGGTCGCTCACCACCGACACCGGGCGGTATGCCGTGAAGGCCACCTACCAGCCCCTGCCCGCCGATCGCGCCCAGCGCGATGCGGCATACCAGGACCACATCCGCGCAGCCGGCGTGCCGATGCCGGCCGTCATCCGCACACCTGACGGCGAGGTCTGCGTCAAGATCGACGGCCGGACCGTGCGGGTCTACGAGTGGGTCGACGTCGCCGAGCCTGAGCGCGACCTCGACCCCGTGGCGGTCGGCGCATTGCTCGCCGCCGTTCACGCCCGGGCCCCGGTGGCGGTCGGCCCGGTCAGGGAGTGGTTCTGCGAGCCGGTGGGTGAGGCGGCCTGGGCGGAGATCGTCAGCGCCCTGCGTGCTGCCGACGCGCCCTTCGTCGACCGGGTGGCTGCGCTCGTGCCGCAGTTCGTCGCGCTCGAGCGGTCCTTCGAGGCGCCAAAGGACCTGCGCACCTGTCACTGCGACCTGTGGTCGGACAACTTGCGCGCCACCCCCGACGGCGGACTCGTCCTGCTCGACTGGGAGAACTGCGGCCCGGAGAGCCCCTCGCAGGAGCTCGGCCTGGTCGTCTTCGAGTTCGGCCACGGCGATCCGCACCGGATGCTCGCCCTCTATGCCGCCTATCTGCGGGCGGGCGGTCCCGGCCGGCTCGGGCGCCCGGCCGACCTCACCATGGTCGGCTCGGCGTGCGAGCATCTCGCCGCCGACGGCTGCCGGCGCTGGCTCGCCGCCTACGACCAGATCGAGCGGGCCACCAGCGAGTCGCTCGTGCGCTGGCTGCTCGACGACCCGGTCACCCCGGCGACCGTCACCGACATCCTCGGCGCGGTCGCCGGCATACCCGCCTCGGCCTGAGCAGTGCCCGGCATGCCAGCGACCGCCTGAGCTCGACCCGTCAGCGCGGGGCGCGCGGCTGCCCGGCGAGGGCGAGCGTCAGGCGCAGCACCTCGTCGGGGTCGTCGAGCCGATCGCCGAAGAGTTCGCGCAGCTTGCCCATCCGATAGCGCACCGTCTGCGGGTGGACATAGAGGTGGGCGGCCATGAGCTCGCGCCGGCCGTGGTGCAGCACCCACGAGCGCAGCGTCTCCTCGAGCCGGGCCCGGACTGTCGGGCGCACGCCCGCCAAGGGCCCGAGCGCCCGAGTGCGCAGGTCGGCGAGCATCTCTGGGTCGGCCCCGAGGAGCAGCTCGACGAGATGGTCCTCAGTGTTAAGCGGCGCGCCGTCGGGCGGTGCGGGCAGCTCGGCGCGGGCGCGGGCGGCGCGCGCATAGGACCGCCCGACCTGGGTCCACGGCCGATCCGGCCCGAC
>CAZLGB010000197.1:0-6482 GCA_964558825.1 uncultured Intrasporangiaceae bacterium | reverse complement strand
GAGGGGGTCCATTTTCACCCGTCGATCAGGGGTCAGTTTTCACCCGACGCTGACAGCGACAGCTCAAGCAGTGCGTTCTCGCTGAGAGAAGTGCAGCCGCCACTGCTGGTCGAGCTGCGGCGAGACGGGCGAACCGAGCCGACGCAGAGCCCGGGCCACCCGAGCTAGCACCTCACCCGGATCGCCGGTGAGATGTTCGGCGACCACGACGACGAAGGTCCATCCGTCGGCCTCGAGATCCTCGCGTCGGAAGACGTCGCGGCCGCGCTGAGGGAACAGCTCGTGGTGGCGTCCGTCATATTCGATGGCCAGTTTGATCGCCGGGAAGGCCAGGTCGAAGCGGTAGAGCAGCCGCCCGTCAGGCGCGAAGATCCGATGGTCGACGACGGGCTCGCTCAGGCCGGCGAGCACCAGCAGCAGGCGCAGGCGAGTCTCGGGCGGAGAGTCAACTCCCACCCGCACGAGGGCCGCGGCGGCCTTGGCTCGACGGCTCCAGCGACCTGGCGAGGCGTTGGCGGCGGCGGTGAGGTGGTCGGGCGCGGTGGCGCCTGCTCGGACCAGGCTGTCGCCCAAGACGACCAGGTCGATCAACGTGAGGTATGCCGCGAGCGCCACGAAGGTCCCTTCCGGGCCGGTGACCGGCACTCCTCGGCGAAGGCGAGCAGGCGGCAGCGCTCGAGGCCGATGAGCGACGATCCCAGCACGCCGCATGGTGGTTCCCGGCGGGAGGGTGAGATGCACGTCGGACGTGTCGGGGACGCTGCCGCCCCACAGGCGAGCTGCGCTGTGGTGGCTGACGATCGAGCCGCGGGGCGCGGCCTCCAGCGCGGCGCGGGCGCGCAACGACAGCGTGACCGGCACCCCGGCATGGACATGGACTCCACGGAAGAGCCTTCTGAACTGGGGTCCGCCCAAGCGCTCGTCGGAGATGCCGGCCCTGACCGCGGTCCGTCGCAGGAAGGGCGACTCGATATCGGGCCGCGGAGGATCCCGAGGCGGCAAGGATTCGGCTGCAGTCATGGCTGCACTGTGCCGGTTCTGACGATGAGGTGACGGTCGTTATCCACAGATCTGGGGGTGATGGAGCCGGTAGGTCTGGCGTGCTGGGCCCGGAAAAGTGCTCACGTGGGGAGTTGTTGGGCCGGGTCGGGCTGATCGGGCCCGGAAAAGTGCTCACGTGGGGAGTTGTTGGGCCGGGTCTGGCTTGCCGGCCCGGAAAAGTGCTCACGTGGGGAGTTGTTGGGCCGGGTCTGGCTTGCCGGCCCGGAAAAGTGCTCACGTGGGGAGTTGTTGGGCCGGGTCTGGCGTGCTGGGCTCGGAAAAGTGCTCACGTGGGGAGTTGTTGGGGTCGGGTCTGGCGTGCTGGGCCCGGAAAAGTGCTCACGTGGGGAGTTGTTGGGGTCGGGTCTGGCGTGCTGGGCGCGGAAAAGTGCTCACGTGGGGAGTTGTCCGGACAGGTCCGGCCTGCTGGCCCGAAAAACTGCTCACGTGGGGGTTGTTCGGGGCCAACCTCTGCCGCCGACCTCAGTCGCGCACTCCGCGCACTCCGCGCACTCCGCGCGGCGCCGGGGCGTTCCAGCGAAACCGCAAGGACAGCAGGCGCACCGCCGTCACGGCCGCGGCGACGAGAGCCAGCGTCCACACCGAAGCCGCACCGGCTGCGACCAACCAGGCCGCCGTCGCCGAGCCGGCCAGCGCGGGCACGACGTACAGACGCGTGTCGGCTCGGAAGATCAGCGGGATCTCGCTGGCGAGCACATCGCGCAGCAAACCTCCGCCGACACCGGTGATCGTCCCGGCGAGGGCCGCGGCATACGGGCTCAGGCCGTATGCCGCGGCCTTGACCGTGCCCTCGACGCAGAACAGCCCCAGTCCGATCGCGTCGAAGACGAGGACCGGCCGGCGCGGCATGGGAAGGCGCCCGTGGGCGAGGAAGGCTGCCAGCCCCCCGACGACCGCGACGACGAGCAGCGTGGGTTCGGTCAACGCGGCCGGCGGCGTCGCCCCGATGAGCAGATCGCGGACGATCCCGCCGCCCACGGCGGTCACGGCGGCGAGCGAGAGGACGCCGACGAGGTCCATCCGCTTGTCCAGGGCCGCGGCCGCCCCCGAGACAGCAAACGCGAGCACGCCGACGACGACGAACAGCTCGTGGGCGAGATCGATCCAGCGCATGGTGCGAGACGCTAGTCCTTCACGCGGTATGCCGGGGCGAGCAGCCGCGTCGCCGCGTAGTCGCGCAGTCGGTTCAGCGCGCAGTTGGTTTCAGCGCGCAGTCGGTTCAGCGCCCAGGTGGTTCAGCGCGAGTCGGTTTCAGCGCCCAGGTGGTTCAGCGCGAGTCGGTTTCAGCGCCCAGGTGGTTCAGCGCGCAGTCGGTTTCAGCGCACCAGTCACCCTCGCCGCGCACTCGGCTCAGCCCAACGACTGAGCTCAACCGCGCCCGCCGTGCGGCCCCGATTGCAGCCGACGGCGCAACTCGGCCCGGCCGGACGGCTCGTCAGGCAGGTCCCACCAGCTCTCGACCCACCAGGTCGCCCCGTGCGCGGCCCAGTCCGAGGCGGGCCCCGGCACGGCGGCGAAGCCGCCCCAGGTGTCGCCCTCGAGCACGACGTCGTAGGCCTCGGGGTCCAACCCCCATTCGACCCGCCGGGCGCGGACGTGCTCGAGGATCCGGGCGAGGTCCGCGGGGGTGAGCCGGTGCCCCTCGAGCGCCACCAGGGGGAGGATCCCCTCCATCGCGCGGCGCGGTCGAGCGAGGGTTGCGCCTGGGCGTCCGGGCGCAGCGCCCCGACCACCCACACCGGTGGATGGGGCCGCTGCACCGGCGGGGGAGGAGCCATCAGCTCGACCGGCGTCGCGCTGAAGTGACGACCGGCATACGAGAAAGGCTGTCCGCCCATGAGTCCGGCATAGCCGGCGAGGCACTCGTCGAGCTTGACGGCCCTGACGCTCCGGGCCTCCTGCGGCTCGAAAGCCAGCCAGTTGTCGTGCTGGGCGCCGAGACCGACCGTCATGGTCACCCGCCCGCCAGAGAGCCGGTCGACGCTGCCGACCCGGGTGGCCAGGTCCCACGGCCGATAGCGGGCGGCCGGCGTGAGCAGCGTGCCGAGCCGGATCCGCTCGGTCCGCACTGCGGCCGCAGCCAGCTGGGCCCAGGCGTCCTGGCCCCAGACGGCCTCCCAGGTGAAGACCGCGTCCCAGCCGGCCCCCTCGGCGAGCGCGGCGAGCTCGACGAACTCCGGCTCGGTGGCCCAGGGGATGACGCATCCGAATCGCATCCGGCCACGCTAACCCGGCCGAGCGTCGCTGCGGCCCCGTCCGCCGGGCAGGAATGCCGCCAGGGTCCCCGGCGTTTAGGCCCATGTGCCCGCGGTCTGGCACACTTTCCCATTGGCCCGGTTCACGGCATACCCCTCGCGCTCGGCGAGCACGCCGACGCGAGCCGACCCGGCGCCGCGACGAAGGAGACATCGTGAAGAAGGACATCCACCCCGCCTACGGGGAGACCCAGGTGAGCTGCACCTGCGGCAACACGTTCACCACGCGCAGCACGGCCAAGAACGGCGTCATCCACGCCGAGGTCTGCGCCGCCTGCCACCCGTTCTACACGGGCAAGCAGAAGATCCTCGACACCGGTGGCCGCGTGGCCCGCTTCGAGGCCCGCTACGGCAAGAAGGCCGCCAAGTAGCTCACCGTCCGCCGGCCCGGCGCGACCCCGCAGGGGGTATGCCGCCTGGCCGGCGTTCGCGTGTCCGGCGCCCGGGCGCCGCCGCGCAGCACCAGCGCCACACCAGCGACCCCTCAGCGACCCGAAGGCGGTGACCGATGAGCGATTCGAGCAAGGACCCCGCCATCGCCACGCTGCTCGCGTCGGCTGAGCCGCTCGTCGCCGAGCATGAGGCCCTCGAGGTCGCGCTCGCTGATCCGGCCGTGCACGCCGACCCCGCGGCGCTGCGCCGCACCAACAAGAGGTATGCCGCCCTCGGCCCGGTCGTCGCCGCGCGGCATGCCGTCGTCGTCGCCGAGGCCGACCTGCAGGCTGCCCGTGAGCTGGCCGCCGAGGACGAGGCCTTCGCCCCCGAGGTGCCCGCCATCGAGGCGGTGCTCGCCGCCGCCCAGAGCCGGCTGCACGGCCTGCTGCTGCCGCGCGACCCCGACGACGACCGCGACGCGATCCTCGAGATCAAGGCCGGGGAGGGGGGCGCCGAGTCGGCACTCTTCGCGGGCGACCTCATGCGGATGTACCTGCGCTATGCCGAGCGCCGCGGCTGGCGGGTCGAGGTCCTCGACGAGACCGAGAGTGATCTCGGCGGGGTCAAGGAGGCGCGGATCGCTGTGCGCGCCAAGGGAATCCCGCAAGCGGGGGAGGCCCCGTGGGCCCGGCTCAAGTTCGAGGGCGGGGTGCACCGGGTGCAGCGGGTGCCCGTCACCGAGAGCCAGGGCCGCATCCACACCTCGGCTGCCGGCGTGCTCGTCATGCCTGATCTCGACGAGGGAGACGAGGAGATCGAGATCTCCCCGGCCGACCTGCGCATCGACGTCTATCGCAGCAGCGGGCCTGGCGGCCAGAGCGTCAACACGACCGACTCGGCCGTGCGGATCACTCACCTGCCGACCGGTCTGGTCGTCTCCTGCCAGAACGAGAAGTCCCAGCTGCAGAACAAGGAGTCGGCCCTGCGCGTGCTCAAGGCCCGGCTGCGCCAGGCCGCTCGTGAAGCCGCCGAGGCGGAGGCGTCGGCGGCCCGGCGCTCCCAGGTGCGCACCGTCGACCGCTCCGAGCGCATCCGCACTTACAACTTCCCCGAGAATCGCATCGCCGACCACCGCACCGGCTTCAAGGCCTACAACCTCGACGTCGTCCTCGACGGCGAGCTCGACCCGGTCATCGGGTCCTGCCTGGCCGCCGACGAGGCCGAGCGCATGGCCGCGGTCGGCAGCTGACGTGACCGCGCTGCGCGAGGCGGTCCGGGCCGCCACGGCGACCCTTGGCGAGGCGGGCATCGTGTCGGCAGCGGTCGACGCGCTCGTCCTCGCGGCGCACGCCTTGGGGGTGCCGCTCGCCGAGGCCCGGCGTCTGCTCGTCCTCGGCGGCGTCGACGCCCCCGAGACGTATGCCGCTCTGGTCGCCGAGCGCGCCACGCGAATTCCGTTGCAGCACTTGACCGGAGAGGCCGGCTTCCGCCGGCTGACCCTCCGCGTCGGACCCGGAGTCTTCGTCCCCCGTCCGGAGACCGAGACGCTCGTCTCATGGGCGCTCACCGAGCTGACTGCCGACGGGATGCCTTCCGCACCGCTCGTCGTCGATCTGGCCACCGGCTCAGGGGCCATCGCCCTGGCCATCAAGGACGAGTGCCCGACCGCCGAGGTCCATGCCGTGGAGCTCGATCCGCTCGCCCACGCCTGGGCGGTCGCCAATCGCGACCGGCTCGGCGCCGATGTCGAGATCGCGCTGGGGGATGCGCGCACGGCATACCCGCAGCTGCTCGGGCGGGTCGACGTGGTGACCTGCAATCCGCCCTACATCCCCACCGACCAGGTGCCCCAAGACCCGGAGGTGCGTGATCACGACCCCGAGCTGGCGCTCTATGGCGGCAGCGCGGACGGGCTGGCCATCCCGCTGGCCATGGCTGCCCGCGCGGCCCAACTCCTGCGCCCCGCAGGTGTGCTCGTCATGGAGCATGCCGACGTCCAAGGCGCGGCCCTGCTGCGCGCCCTCGTCGCGACGGGGGTGTGGGCCCGCGCGCAGGACCACCCCGACCTCACCGGCCGGCCGCGGGTCGTCGTCGCGGTCCGCGCCTAGGATTGACGGTCATGAGCGAGATCCTCGACTGCACGACGCCTGACGGCCTCACGGCCGGCATCGCCGCTGCCGTCGAGGCCGTCCGCGGGGGACGGGTCGTCGTGCTCCCCACCGACACGGTCTATGGCGTGGGCTGCGATGCCTTCGATGCTGCCGCCGTCCGCGCGGTGCTCGCCGCCAAGGGCCGTGGCCGCGAGCTGCCCCCGCCCGTGCTCATCCCGGGCCCGCGCACGGTCGACGGCCTCGCTCGTGACGTGCCCGACTACGCGCGAGCGCTGCTCGAGCGATTCTGGCCCGGTCCGCTCACCCTCGTGCTGCGCGCGCAATCGTCACTGCACTGGGATCTCGGCGACACCAATGGCACCGTGGCGATCCGGATGCCCGACCACCCGGTGGCGCGCGCGCTGCTGGACGCGATCGGCCCGATGGCCGTGACGAGTGCCAATCGCACGGGTATGCCGCCCGCCCCCACCGCGGCCGACGCCCTCGAGCAGCTCGGCGACGCCGTGGCGGTCTACCTCGACGGCGGCCCTGCCGCCCCCGATGCGCTCGCCTCGACGATCCTCGACTGCACCGGTGAGCGCCCGGTCGTCCTGCGCGAGGGCGCCCTGCCGATGGCCGACATCGACGTCGTCGTCGACGGCGTCCTGGCCGCCGCAGCCGAGCGCGCCGAGGCGGCCCG
>CAZLGB010000196.1:0-6575 GCA_964558825.1 uncultured Intrasporangiaceae bacterium | reverse complement strand
CGGCCGTCGACGAGCAGGGCCGGCTGCGCATCGCCGCGGCGTGCGGGGTCGGCAGCGACGCGGCCGATCGGGCCGTGCGGCTGGCCGAGGCCGGGGTCGACGTCATCGTCCTCGACACCGCCCACGGGCACCAGACCAAGATGCTCGATGCGCTGCGCGCCGTGCGCGCCGCGGGCGTCGAGCTGCCGCTCGTCGCGGGCAATGTCGTCTCGGCCGACGGCGTGCGCGACCTCGTCGAGGCCGGTGCCGACATCGTCAAGGTCGGCGTCGGCCCGGGCGCGATGTGCACGACCCGGATGATGACCGGCGTCGGCCGGCCCCAATTCTCGGCCGTCCTCGAATGCTCCGCTGCTGCAAAGGATCTGGGCGCCCACGTGTGGGCCGACGGCGGGGTCCGTCACCCGCGCGATGTCGCCCTCGCACTGGCGGCCGGAGCGTCCAACGTCATGATCGGCTCGTGGTTCGCCGGCACCCACGAGTCGCCCGGCGACCTGCACGTCGCCCCCGACGGACGCATCTACAAGGAGTCCTTCGGCATGGCCTCCGCCCGCGCCGTGCGTCAACGCACGAGCGGCGAGACGGCATACGAGCGGGCACGCAAGGCGCTCTTCGAGGAGGGCATCTCGACCTCGCGGATGTATCTCGACCCGGCCCGCCCCGGCGTCGAGGACCTGCTCGACACCATCACCGCGGGCGTGCGCTCATCCTGCACGTATGCCGGTGCCGCGACCCTCGCGCAGTTCTCCGAGCGGGCCGTCGTCGGCCTGCAGAGCCAGGCCGGTTTCGCCGAGGGCCGTCCCCTGCACTCCTCGTGGTGATTGGTCGGCCCTAGCTGCCAGGATGAGCGCATGGGACTGGATGTCGAGCTGGCGGAGATCCGCGACTTCCTGGCCGCGCACGCGCCTTTCGACGACCTGCCACCCCAGGTGCTCGAGCGGCTGCCCACCAAGCTGCGGGTGGAGTACTTCCGCCGCGGCACGTCGATCATCAGCAACGGTGCCGACAACTTCTCGCTCTATGTCGTGCGCAGCGGTGCGGTCGAGCTGCACGACACCCACGGGCGCTTCCTCGACCGGTGCGGCGAGGGGATGGCCTTCGGGTCGTTGACCCTCGTCTCGGGCAACCCGGCCAGCTTCTCGGCGACAGCCATCGAGGACACGCTCTGCCTCGTCATGGACGCGACGACCTTCAACGAGCTGTCCGAGACGCAGCTGAGCTTCCGGGGCTACTTCGACCTGCAGCGCAGCAGCCGGATGCACGGGGCGGTCGCCTCGCTGCACACGGCCGTGTCGGGCGGGGCGATCCTCAAGACCAAGGTCACCGACATCATCACCCGGCCGGCCGTCAGCGTCGATGCCTCCGCGTCCATCGTCGAGGCCGCCCAGGTCATGGCCGAGCGGCGCGTCTCCTGCCTCATCATCACCCAGGACGATGCCCTCGCCGGGATCGTCACCGATCGTGACCTGCGCAATCGGGTCATCGCCGCCGAGGTCGACCCCCAGGGGCGGGTGAGCTCGGTGATGAGCCGCGAGCCCTTCACCGGCAGCTCCGACTCGCTCGCCTTCCAGGTGCTCATGGAGATGACCAGCCGCAATATCCACCACCTGCCAATCCTCGGTCCCGACGGCACTCCCGAGGGCGTCGTCACGACGACCGACCTCATGCGCCTGGAGCAGTCCAACCCCATCTATCTCGTCGGCGACATCACCCAGGCGAGCAGCGTCGCCGAGGTCGCGGCGGTGAGCTCGCGACTGGCTCAGGTCGTCGAGTCGCTGGTGAGTCAGGACGCCTCCGCCGAGGACATCGGCCGGATCGTCACGGCCATCGGCGATGCGGTCGAGCGACGACTGCTCGGCCTTGCCGAGGAGGCCCTCGGCCAGCCGCCCGTGCGCTATTGCTGGATCGCCCTGGGCTCTCGAGCTCGCCAGGAGCAGGCCCTCGCGGCCGATCAGGACAATGCCCTCGTCCTCGACAACGACGTGCAGCCCGAGCACGCGGCATACTTCGAGGCCCTCGCGCACTTCGTCAGCGACGCGCTCGTCGACTGCGGCTATCCCTATTGCCCCGGCGGAGTGATGGCGACCAATCCACGATGGCGAGTCTCGTTGTCGCAGTGGCGGGCCGAGTTCACGACGTGGATGACCGAGCCGGTCCCCGACGCCATCCTGCGGGCCAGCATCTTCTTCGACATGCGCCCCGTCTACGGCGATCCGCGGCTGTTCCACAAGCTGCGCAAGCACATCCTCAAGCAGGCGCCCAGCAGTCGTCTCTTCCTCGCTCACCTGGCCAAGCGGGCGGTCGAGAACGAGCCCCCCCTGGGCTTCTTCCGCAACTTCGTCCTCGAGCGGCACGGGGCCAACCGCTCCACCCTCGACATCAAGCGCGGCGGGGTGGGGGCAGTGGTCGAGATCGCTCGGGTGCTGTCGCTGTCGATCGGGTCACGGGCCATCAACACCCAGTCGCGCCTCGCGGCGGCAGTCGAGGCGGGCGCGCTGGCCCCTGAACGCGGCCAGGACCTGCGCGATGCCTTCGAGTTCATCTCCTACGTCCGCCTCCACCACCAGGCGGCCCAGGTGCGGGCGGGGCGTCCCCCGGACAACCACATCGCGCCCGACGACCTCAGCTCCTTCGAGAAGCGTCACCTGCGCGAGGCCTTCGGCATCGTGCGCTCGGCGCAGAGCTCGATCTCCCACCGCTATCCGGCCACCTACATCTCGTGACCGTCACCCAGCCAGGGCGGGTATGCCGACCGCTGCCGACCGAGACCCCGGCATGATCTTCGCCAAGAACTCCCCCGACGCCCAACGCCTCAAGGCGCTGCGCAAGGTGTCGTCCGGCCCGCTCTACGACTACCTCAGCGTGCCGCTGCCCGACCCGGCGACGCCGGCCGACGAGCTGCCGCTGCTCGCGGTCGACCTCGAGACGACCGGCCTGCATCCCCAGCGCGACCACGTGTTGTCCATCGGATGGGTGCCGATCGACGGACTGTCCATCCACCTCTCCGGAGCCCGTCGGGCGATCATCAAGCCGCCCCCCGGGGTCAACGTCGGGCAGAGCGCCGCCATCCACGGACTCACCGACGATGACATCGCCCGGGGCCGACCGCTCGAGGAGGTCCTCCCCGAGGTGCTCGCCGCGCTGCAGGGCCGGGTGTTGCTCGCGCACTACACCGACATCGAGGAGCGCTTCATCTCGGCCGCTTGCGAGCGCATCCACGGCTCGCGGATGCCCGTCGCCCGCATCGACACCCTCGAGCTGCACCGTCGGATCGTCGTCGGATGGGGCCAGGAGCCGATGCGGCTGGCCTTGCGGCTGTGGACCGCTCGCGAGCGCTACGGCCTGCCGATCTATCCGGCTCACGAGGCACTCGTCGACGCCCTCGCGTGCGCCGAGCTCTTCCTCGCTCAGGTCGCCGAATTGCGGGCCGGCGGCAAGGCGGTCACCCTCGGGTCGCTCGCCTCCTAGGGCTCAGCGCCACGACCCCTGCGCCGGTCGCGTATGCCGGTTGCTCCAGCACCCGCCGTGCCAGTGGCGGCGCTGCTCGACGCCCGGCAGGCCACCGGTGCCATCGGCGGGCCAGACGACGACATGCCGGGTCGCCGCAGCGATCTGCTGCTGGCAGCCGGGACAGAGGTAGCTCCCGCCGCCTCCCGCGCCGCCCCCGACCGAGCGCACGAACCAGTCGTGCCCGGCATACGAGGCACGCTGGGCGACCCCGGCCGTCGCGCGCCCGAGATCCAGGGGCGCGGCGTCGTCGCGGCGACGGTTGGCTCGGGGCATGACCCCATTGTCGCAGCGCCGCGACGACGGCGAGATTGGGCACGGTCGGGTTGGTGACGGTGACATTCGCGACCACGGCGATCGCCCCGGGATCATCGGGTCTGCCGCCCAGCCCGCGCACGGGCACGACCCCGGGTCTCGTTCGTGCCGAGCGTGGTGTTGGGCGCGACCCGGCTGCCGAGGTCCGCGCCGGGGTGACGGCGTTGAACCGCGCGGCCCCTGCGGCCGTGCACGAGGCAGGCGGGCGGTTGGCCGGACCGGTCAGCGTCGCGGTCCGCAGGGGAGACACGTGGACGCTCGGCAGCGGTGAGTCAACGGGGAGGCGAAGACGCGCTACTTCGTCGCCCCCGTCGCCCCGGGCCAGGACAATGCGGCGCGAGATAGGTGGCCAGTGGGGTCACCGACAACGGTGCCGGGCTCGACGCCGTCGCCGGTGCCGGAGCCCACGTGAAGCAAACGATCCGTTCAACGGCAGGCGGGTCAGCCCCCCCGACGTGACGTTGGTGTCGTTGTCGTCCTCGACGCCCTGGACCGCCCACTCCCAGTGGCCCTCGCATGCGGGGTTCAGCGTCTCGGGCACCCAGGTGGTCCCGAAGACGAATCCGGTCACGGTGTTGCAGTTGGTGCCCACTCCGTCCGAGCCGACAGCGCGCACGCGCCACCAGTAGGTGCCGATCGGCCGGTCCGTGGGCGGGGTCGCCATCGTGTTGGCCGTGGTCGTGGACCAGACGAGCGGTGCGGGGAAAGTCGAGTCGGTCGACACCTGGACCTCGTACTTCACCGCCGTCGACATGGCCGCCCAGGTCAGCACCGGGTTGGTGTCGACGCCCTGGCGGCGGCGCCTCAGCCGGCTGCCTTGGCGGCCGCCTGCTCGATCTCGATGAGCGAAGCGCTGTTGCGCTCGGCTTCGAGCGCGTGATGCCCACCGCGCACGCCGAAGAGCCGCTTGGACCAGACGAGATAGGTGATCGCGGCGAGGTTGAACAACAGGGCGAACCACTTGAGCGCCGTCGCGTGGTGGAGCAGCTCGTAGATCTCGAGCGGGACGAAGGCGCTCGTCGCCACGGCCGCGACGTATTCGCCCCAGCGCTTCATCAGCCAGAGCCCGAGGGCCTCGGTGAGGTTGAGCAGCCCGTATGCCGTGACCCCGATGGCGATCCACACCAGCGCCCCGTGGGTCATCGCGAAGGCTCCCTCGATGGCATGGACCGGACCGGTCTCGGCCAGATCCACCCCGAGCCGATCGGCCAGTGGGGTGAGCAGGGGCAGGTATTCGTCGAGGGCTTGGCGCAGCGCCGTGCGCGAGCCGTCGAAGCGCCACACGCCATAGCCGAGCAGGACGATGAGCAGCCCCCGCACGCCCTTCTCGACGGCGAGCAGGCGCAGGATGAAGGCGTCGCGCAGCGCCTTGCCCCGCAGGATCAACGGAGCCTTGTCGGCCGGGCCGTGGCCGTTGGGCGCCCCGACGACATAGCTCCCGCAGCGCAGACAGCGCCAGGCCTCGCCCGCCGCGATCTCGGCCCGCAGCCGCTCCGCGAGCTCCGGCTCGTCGGGGGCATAGGTGAGATGCCCGTGCAGCCCGCACGCACGCAGGTTCCAGTCGAAGTTGCGCAAGGGCCACGGCATGACGCGACTCTAGGCGAGCGTCGCCCCCACACCCGTGAGGACAGCCGTATGCCGCCCGCTGCGTGAGCGGACGGCATACGGGATGTTCGTGGGGACGAGGCGCAGGGTCAGGCGTAGGTGCGGAACCCGCGCTTGGTCTTGCGCCCGAGGTAGCCGGCGGTGACGAGGTGCTCGAGCAGCGGAGCCGGGGCGAAACCGGGCTCGCGGAACTCCATGTAGAGCTCGCGCTGGATGGCCAGCGACACGTCCAGCCCGACCACGTCGAGCAGCTCGAAGGGGCCCATGGGGTAGCCGCAGCCGGTCTTCATCGCCGTGTCGATGTCGTCGGCCGTCGCGTAGTGGGCCTCGAGCATGCGCACCGCGTCGTTGAGGTAGGGGAAGAGCAGGGCGTTGACGATGAAGCCCGAGCGATCGCCGCACTGGACCGGCACCTTGCCGATGTTGAGGGTGAGCGCGACAACCGTGTGGGTGACGGCCGGGTCGGTGGCGACGGTCGAGACGACCTCGACGAGCTTCATGACCTGGGCCGGGTTGAAGAAGTGCATGCCGATGACGTCGCCTGGGCGGCTGGTGACGTTGGCGCACTGGATGATCGGCAGCGACGAGGTCGTCGTGGCGAGGATCGCGCCGGGCTTGCAGATGCGGTCGAGGTCGCGGAAGAGCTGCTGCTTGATCGCCAGGTCCTCGGCAATGGCCTCGACGACGATGTCGACGTCGCCGAGCGCCTCGCGCTCGGTCGAGCCGGTGAGCCGGGCGTTGACGGCGTCGGCGGCCTCCTGGGTGAGCTTGCCGCGCTCGATCATCCGGGCCTGGCCCTTCTTGATCGCCGCGAGGACGCCGTCGACCTTGTCCTGCCCACGAGCGACATAGGTGACGTCATAGCCGGCCTTGGCGAAGACCTCGATGATGCCCGTGGCCATGGTGCCCGAGCCGACGACGCCGACCTTGCGGATGCTCGCCAAGCGCGGGTCGTCGGCGGCATTGCCCTGGGGGGTCTGGCCGTCGGCGACGACCTCGGAGCTGCCGGGCGCGGCATACGTGTAGAAGCCGCGGCCGCTCTTGCGGCCCTTGAGACCCGCGTTGACCATCTGCTTGATGATCGGGCTCGGGGCGTGCAGCCGGTCGCGGCCCTGGTGATACATCGTGTCGAGGATCTCGTATGCCGTGTC
>CAZLGB010000195.1:0-6588 GCA_964558825.1 uncultured Intrasporangiaceae bacterium | reverse complement strand
GCGAGGTCGGCACCGGCCTTGGGCTGGCGATCGTCGCGCGGATCGTCGCGCGGCACGGCGGCAGCGTCGCGGCCGGGCCGGCGCCCGAGGGCGGGGCGTGCTTCTCGATCCGGCTTCCGCTGGAGGCCGGCCCGATCCTCACCTCGCCCTGACATTCCTCGAACATCGCCGGCCCATCCTTATCCCATGGACAGCGCCTGGGGCTCCCCCGAGTGGACCGCCGCCGCGCGGGTGGTCCGCCGCGCAGGCTTCGGCGCACGTGGGGCGGATGTCGACGCAGCCGTGCGAGACGGCATACCCACGTGGGTCGAGCGGGAGCTCGGCACTGACCCGGCGAGCGACCCGGGGGTGGCCGCGACTCCGCCCCCGACACTCCCCGCCGTCGACGAGGCCACGATCAAAGCCGACCCAGCCGCCGTGCGGGCGCAGGCCGAGTCGCTCGTCGGGTGGTGGCTGCGCCGCATGGCCGCGGTGCAGCACCCACTCGGCGAGCGACTCACCTGGGGCTGGCACCAGCACTTCGCGACGTCGATGGCCAAGGTCAAGTCACCTCACCTCATGCTCCGCCAGAACGAGCTGCTGCGGGCCCACGCGCGCGGCAGCTTTCCCGACCTCGCGCGGGCCATCCTCACCGACCCGGCGATGCTCTTCTGGCTCGACGGCCAGCGCAACACCCGCAGGGCACCCAATGAGAACCTCGCCCGGGAGTTCATGGAGCTGTTCACGCTGGGGGTGGACGGGGGTTACACGGAGGCCGACGTCCGCGAAGGGGCTCGGGCGCTCACCGGGTGGACGGTGAAGCCGGACGGCTCGGAATTCGTTGCGGCACGGCACGATCCGAGTGCCAAGACGATCCTCGGGCGCACCGGGGCCTTCGACGCGCAGGGTTTCGCCGACGTCGTCCTCGCGCAGGCGAGCGGCCCGGCATACGTCGTGAGCCGCTGGTGGCACCAGCTGGCGGCACCCACGGCGCCGACGCCCGAAACGCTCGCCCGGCTGCTCGAGGGCTATGGTCCCGCGGGCGACGCCACCGGCATGATCCGGGCGATCCTCACCGATCCGGCCTTTGCCGGAGCGGCCGGCACGATGGTGCTCAGCCCGGTCGAGTGGGCGATCGGCGCCATCCGCGCGCTGGGGGTGACGCTCGACGACCAGCGCGTGCCGCTGCTGCTCGCCGGTCTCCGGCGCCTCGGCCAGGTGCCCCTCCTTCCTCCGGATGTCGCGGGGTGGCCGGCCGGCGAGGCGTGGCTCTCAACCGCCGCCGCGAGCAGCAGGGCGAGCTATGCCGTCGCTCTCGCCGGCGCGGGCGACCTGTCGGCCGTCACGGCGGCCGCCCCGGCCGATCGGGCCGCTGTCGGGGCCGCTCTGCTGGGGATCCCGGCGCTCACCGCGCGCACGCGGGCCGTCCTCGCCCAGGTGAAGAACGAGCCGCAACGGCTCGTGGCGGCCCTGCTCATCAGTCCCGAATACCTCGTCCACTGAAGGGAACCGACACGTGAGCGCCCCACCCGTGCAGCCCGGTCGACCCGTCGACGGCCTGACCCGGCGCAGCCTGCTCAAGGCCTCCGGGGTCGTCGGGGCGGCGGCTCTGCTCGCCGGCGCGGGCAAGATTGGCCTCGACGCGGTCCTGAGTCGCGCCGCCGCCGACCCGCTGCCGACCGGCACGTCGATCCTCGTCGTCGTCACGCTCTATGGTGGCAACGACGGGCTCAACACCGTTGTGCCGTATGCCGATTCGGCATACTACGCAGCACGGCCAGGGATCGCCTGCGCTCCGGACAGCGTGCTGCGACTGGACGACGCCTTCGGGTTGAATGCCGGGCTGAAAGGTGTCGCAACGGAATTCGCCGCCGGCCGGGTGGCCGTCGTCCGCGGGGTCGGCTATCCCAAGCCCGATCACTCGCACTTCCGCTCGATGGACATCTGGCAATCCGCCTCGCCGACCCGGCCGCTGACCTCGGGCTGGCTCGGTCGCTGGCTCGATGCCGCCGGAGGCGACCCCTTGCTGGCCCTCACCATCGGTGAGGTGCTGCCGCCGATGCTCGTCGGCGAGCACAGCACCGCCTCGGCCCTCGCGGTGAGCCAACGTCCCACGGCAGCCGCCGTCGACCGTGCCCTCGCAGCCTTCTCCGCGTCCGACCCGGCCGACTCGGAGGCGGCCCGGCTGGTGACGGCGAGTTACACGGCATACGGCAAGGTGCGGGCGCTGCTCGGCGACCAGGTCGGCAAGAGCGCCGCCGGTCAGGCCGGCGACGACCTCGCCGCCCAGCTGGGGGTCGTCGCCGGATGCATCCGCGTCGGCGCGCCGACCCGGGTGTATGCCGTGTCGCTCGGCGGCTTCGACACGCACGCCGGCGAGGTTGCCCGCCAGACCGAGTTGCTCGGTCAACTCGACGCGGCGCTGGCGTCCTTCCGCAGCGCGCTCGCGGGGCATGCGCGGGCCGGCGATGTGGTCACGCTGGTCTATTCGGAGTTCGGGCGCCGGGTGGCGGCCAATGCTTCGGAAGGCACCGATCACGGCACAGCCGCTCCGGTTCTGCTCCTCGGCGCGCGGGTCCGCGGAGGGCTGCATGGCGATGCGCCCTCGCTCACCGACCTCGACGCGGGCGATCTCAAGATGACGACCGACTTCAGGTCGATCTATGCCGACCTGCTGTCGGGGGTCCTCGGGACCGACCCGGCGCGGGTGCTGCCCTCCGGCAGCCCGGGCGGGCTGGGGCTCGTCGGATAGCCGCAGGCGGGCCGAATGCATTTGAGTCGCCTGTGACTCAAGGCGACCTGCGCAGCGCTGAGCCACCCGATGACGCGTGATCGGCGCCAACTGCGGGTCGCCATCCCCCCAAGGGGGGAAACCCACCGATCCGGTGCATTTCCCTCCTATCGAAGCGAGTGGATCACGGCTGCCAGACGCGGCCACCCTCGGCGCCGCCGGGTGCGCTGAGACGCCGCACTTTCGCTCCGCGAGAGGTGGTGGGTCGCTGAGTCACCCACGACTCAACGCATACGCGCGAGCACCCAACCAGCCTCCCCCCGCCGCCGGCACCGGGGGACAGCCTTCCGACGGCCATTCCGCGCCCCTCCCCCGACCTGCTTGACGGGCTCGAACCACCGCTCATGGCAGGGTGCCACCATCACGAGTGCGGCTGGTGCTCCCGGCGGACGCTGAAGGCAATCCCGTCGATGCGGGCACGCAGCTCACCGTCGGTGGCGATCCGCTCGCCAACGCGCGTGGCGAGGGCAGCGACCCCGTCGGCGTCCAGGCCTGGGCGCAGCACGAGCACCACCCGCAGGATGCCGGAAGCGGCGGGCTCGCCCTCCTCCACGAGGTGTCCGACGACGTCGGATTCCTCGGCGACCGCAGCCGCGACACCGCGAGCGACCACCGGATCGGCATGGGCCGGGAGCCACTCGCGGGCCATCGCCAAGGCCCAGACCATGCTCGGGCGCAACGCCAAGCCGTGCGCCGAGCCCAGGTCGAGGATCAGCGTGTCGGCACTCTCGGACACGGCAGCCTGCGCCGCGACGTCCGCCGACACCGGCACCGGCCGTGCCGTCGGATCCCAGGCCGCCAACGAGTCCAGCCCGGTGAAGAGCGGCAGCGCGCGCTGGCCATCGGGGGTCGTGAGGATGACCGTCGCCATCTCGGCGTGCCCGTCGACGCGCATTCCGTCCTTGATCTGGGTGTCCTTGGCGACCGCGACGACCGGCACCAACCAGCGCGCCGCGGCGACCTTGGCGAGCAACTCCTGCTCGCCCGCCGACGAGGGGTATGCCGTGAGCGTCGCCATCAGCGCGCGCACCGCGGGGTCGGCCTCGCCGTGATCCTGCTCATAGCCCGACGCGGACAGCTCCCGGTGCGCCCAGGGCAGGCCGGAGGAGTCGACCGGGCCGTCGTGTCCATGCCCATGGTCAGGCCCATGGTCATGCCCATGACCGTGCCCATGGTCAGGCCCGTGCCCGCAGGTGTGCTCGGGTTGGGGGACGACGTCGTGCTCGTGCTCGGGCAGCTCGCCGTGCTCGTGCTCACTCATCCGACCACGGCCTCCAGCTCGATCTCGACCCGCATGTCCGGGTGCAGCAGCCCGGGCACCAGCACCATCGTCGCTGCCGGCGGGTGCTCGGCGAAGATCGCCCCGTGCGCCAGCCCGATGGCATCGCACTCGGCGGGGTCGACGGCATACATCCGGGTGCGGACGATGTCGGCGAGACTGCCCCCCAGCTCGGTGACCGCGGCGAGCCCGACGGCAACGGCCGCGCGCAACTGGGCGGCCGCGTCGCGCGAGGCGAGCACCTCGGGATCACCTGCTGCGGTGCAGCCCGAGACGAGGATGCGCTCGCCGACACGCACGGCCCGGCAGTAGCCGAAGGACCGCTCCCACGGCCCGCCCGACCACACCCGACGACGATCGCCGGCACCGGCCGCAGGTGCGGCTCGGTCACCCGCAGCGGTCACGGTCGGCCGGCCAGCTCGAGCGCCTCGGGCAGCCCGAAGGCGCCCTTGTAGAGCGCCGATCCGATGATGGCCCCCTCGACACCCTCCGGCACGAGCGCCCGGATGGCGACGATGTCATCCAGCGTCGACACTCCCCCGGAGGCGATGACCGGGCGGTCGGTGCGCGCGCAAACATCGTGCAACAGGCCGAGATTGGGGCCGGCGAGCATGCCGTCCTTGTTGACGTCAGTGACGACGTAGCGCGAGCAGCCCTCGGCGTCGAGGCGAGCCAGCGTCTCCCAGAGGTCGCCTCCCTCCTTCGTCCAGCCGCGGGCCGCGAGGCGAGTGCCGCGCACGTCGAGGCCGACCGCCACCCGGTCACCGTGCTCGGCGATGGCCCGCGCGGTCCACTCCGGGTCCTCGAGGGCGGCCGTGCCGACGTTGACCCGCCGACACCCGGTCGCCAGCGCCACGCCGAGCGACTCGGCATCACGGACGCCGCCGGACAGCTCGACCTGCAGGTCCAGCCGCCCGACGATGTCGGCGATGAGCCCGCGGTTGTGCCCGCGTCCGAAGGCCGCGTCGAGATCGACCAGGTGGATCCACTCGGCGCCCTCGTCCTGCCAGCGCTTGGCCGCCAGCCACGGGTCACCGAACTTCCAGCCCGATCCGGCCACGCCCTGCTGGAGCTGGACGGCGCCGCCCTCGGAGATGTCGACGGCAGGCAGCAGCTGCAGGCGCGGGCTCACGCCGGGCTGCCCGGCGTCGCTCCCGGGGCACCATCCTGCGGAGCAGGGGGTATGCCGGTCGCCCTGGCCGCGTTGTCCGCGGGAGCGGCCGGCGGCTGGCCTGCCTGAGCTGCCTGCGCGGCCTGGTCGGCGGCGACATCGGCGGCGATCTCGGCCCGGTGTTTCCAGATCATGTAGCCCAGCCCGAGCACGACGACGAGCACGAGCAGCCCGATCCGCGCGCCCCACGACATGTTGAGCAGGCTGGTGACGATGAGCATCCCCAGCGCCGAGCCGACGGTCGACGAAAGCCCTGGGCGCCGCCGCCTGCGGGTCGGATACCAGCGCGGCGTCGTGCTGCGCGAGCTGGTCGTGCGCCGCCTCGTGGTGCTCGTGCGGCGCCGGTTGTTCGTCGTGCCAGTCATAGGGACCTCACCCAGTTCTCCAGCAGGTGCGCTCCGGCGTCGCCGGACTTCTCGGGGTGGAACTGTGTCGCCGCCAGCGGACCGTTTTCGACCGCCGCGACGAAGGGGCCGCCGTGGTCGGCCCAGGTGACGACGGGCGCGACTCGGGCGAAAGGACCGTGCGGGTCGAGCGACCAGCTCTGCACGGCATACGAGTGGACGAAGTAGAAGCGCTCGGACTCGACGCCGGCGAACAGGTGCGACCCGGCCCCGACCTGCACGGGTGACCACCCCATGTGCGGGACGACGTCCGCGCGCAGCCGCTCGACCATGCCCGGCCACTCGCCGAGACCCTCCTCGCGCGCCTCGGAGGGCTCGGTGGAGCCGTCGAAGAGCACCTGCATGCCGACGCAGACCCCGAGCACCGCCCGACCCCCAGCGATCCGGCGCTCGATGATCCGCGGGCCGTCGGCGGCGCGCAGCCCGGCCAGGCACGCGTGGAAGTTGCCGACACCGGGCACGAAGAGCCCCGCGGCCGCATCGGCCGCGCGCGGATCGGCGGTGAGCTCGACGTCGGCGCCGACGCGCTCGAGGGCGCGGACGGCCGAGCGGACGTTGCCGCTGCCGTAGTCGAAGACGACGACCCTCTTGCTCACTGCCCCGGTCATGATCCGCTCACCTCCTCACGCCAGCGCCGGTCCTCGGTCACCAGCCGCTCGAAACGTCCCACATCCTTGCTGCTCGGTTCGACCCGGCGCACACCGGGGGCGTCCGCGGCGGGGGGATCGGTGAGCAGGCCGGCCCCGGGCAGCTCGAGGGTGGCGAAGATGTCACGGGCCAGGCCGTCGGCGTCGCCCCGCCCGTCGCGCAGCATCCGGGTGAGCGCCTCGCGGGCTTGCGGGTGTCTGGCGATGGCCGCGAGATCGGCGATCGTGGCGGCGGGCAGCGAACCTGGTCGCACGAGGCCCGCGCCCGGCTCCCAGACGAGCCAGCGGCGACGCGGGCGCAGCGGTCGAGGAGGTCG
>CAZLGB010000194.1:0-6597 GCA_964558825.1 uncultured Intrasporangiaceae bacterium | reverse complement strand
CTCGGGCGAGCCGAAGGCCGTTGCGTATGCCGGTGCAGCCGGCTCCGAGGCCGAGGCGCTGTCGCGTGCCGAGCGCGCCCGCGTGGCGGGCGGCGAGCCGATCGTGCGGGTGCAGGCGTTGGGCAGCGCGCACCGGCTGCTCGTCGCCGAACGCGACCGGATGGGGCTCTTCGCCGATGTCGCAGGTCTGCTTGCGGCGCAAGGGTTTACCGTGCGCTCCGCCGTGTTGCGGACCGTCGACGGGGTGGCTGAAGACGAGTGGCATGTCGACTCACCCGGTGGTGAGACGCCCGACGCGGGGGCGATCACCCGCGGGCTGGTCCGCCTCGCCGACGGTGACCGCACGCCGCTGGCGCGCCTGGATCGGCTCAGTCGCGGCCGGGTGCGCGCCGGAGTCTCGCATGCCTCGAGCAGCCTCGCGGGCAGCGGGTCCCCAGGCCACACCCGCGCGATGCTCGTCCCCGACGCCAGCGCGACGGCCACGGTCATCGAGCTGCGCGCGACCGACCGGGTCGGGCTGCTGCACGACCTGGGGGCGGCCCTGGCGCGGGCCGGGTTGTCGGTGCGCAGCGCGCACATCGCGACGTATGCCGGGCAGGCCTCCGACACCTTCTATCTGACCCAGGCCGACGGCTCGCCGCTCACTCCCGCCCAGGTCGGTCGGACGGTGGCGCTGCTCATCGAGACGAGCGACGGCACCTCCGACTGAGGGCAACCCAACCGTGACGGAAGCGTTGATGAACTCCCGTCGGGCAACCGGCCGGGCAGCCGGCCCTGAAAATCCGCCGGGCAACCGCTTACTCCGGTGCGGCTGGCAGGTTCTGGCCCTGAAAATCCGCCGGGCAACCGCTTACTCCGGCAGGTTCGAGGGCCAGCGCCATGGGGGATCGTCCGCGGCCTGGGGGCACGGCATACGCCTCCAGGGCGTATGCCGTGCGGAAGGTAAGGTTTGCAGGTGTTCAACAACCTGTCCGACCGGCTGACAGCGACCTTCCGCAATCTGCGCGGCAAGGGTCGGCTCAGCGAGCACGACATCAACACGACGCTGCGCGACATCCGCTTGGCGCTGCTCGAGGCCGACGTGGCGCTGCCGGTCGTCAAGACCTTCGTCGCGTCGGTGCGCGAGCGGGCCCTCGGGGCCGAGGTCAGCCAGGCGCTCAACCCCGGCCAACAGGTCGTCAAGATCGTCAACGAGGAGCTCGTCGCGATCCTCGGCGGGCAGACCCGCCAGCTGCACCTGGCCAAGAATCCGCCGACCGTCATCATGCTCGCCGGTCTGCAGGGCTCGGGCAAGACCACGCTGGCCGGCAAGCTCGGCCGTTGGCTGAAGGACCAGGGCCACACCCCGATCCTCGTCGCCGCCGACCTGCAGCGCCCCAACGCCGTCACCCAGCTCGAGGTCGTCGGCCAGCGCGCCGGCGTGCCGGTCTTCGCACCTGAGCGTGGCAATGTCGCCGGCCACGACGCTGTGGGCGCCACCGGCGAGGGCACCCGCTCCTATGGCAACCCGATCAAGGTCGCCGACGACGGCATCCAGCACGCCATCGCCCGCCAGCACGACGTCGTCATCGTCGACACCGCTGGGCGCCTGGCGGTCGACGCCGACCTCATGCAGCAGGCCAAGGACATCCGCACGGCGATCCGCCCCGACGAGGTCATCTTCGTCATCGACGCGATGATCGGTCAGGCGGCCGTGGAGACCGCGCTGGCCTTCCAGCACGGGGTCGGCTTCACCGGCGTCGTGCTGTCCAAGCTCGACGGCGACGCCCGCGGTGGCGCCGCGTTGTCGATCGCGCAGGTGACCGGCCGGCCGATCCTCTTCTCGTCGATCGGCGAGGGGGTGACCGACTTCGAGGTCTTCCACCCCGACCGGATGGCTTCGCGCATCCTCGACATGGGCGACGTGCTCACCCTCATCGAAAAGGCCGAGCGCGCCTTCGACAAGCGCCAGGCCGACGAGATGGCGCGCAAGTTCCTCGCCGAGGAGGACTTCACCTTCGACGACTTCCTCGAGCAGATGGCCGCCATCAAGCGGATGGGCAACTTCAAGGCGATGCTCGGGATGATGCCCGGGATGCAGCAGATGCGCGCCCAGCTCGATGCCTTCGACGAGCGCGAGTTCGACCGCGTCGAGGCGATGGTCCGCTCGATGACCCCCTTCGAGCGCACCCACCCGAAGCAGATCAACGGCTCGCGCCGCCAGCGCATCGCCCGCGGCTCGGGCATGCAGGTCACCGACGTCAACCAGCTGCTCGAGCGCTTCGGCCAGGCCCAGAAGATGATGAAGTCGCTCGCCCGCGGCGGTGGCGGCGGCATCCCGGGCATGCCTGGCCTGCCGGGCATGCGCAAGGCCAAGGCGGCCCCCGCTCGGCGCAAGGCCAAGAGCGGCAATCCGGCCAAGCGCGCCGCCGAGGAGCGCGCGCTCGCCGACCGCGCGGCCACCGCGCGTCAGGACGCCGCCGGCAAGGCCTTCGGTATGCCGGGTGGCCAGGACGGTGGGCTCGCCGACCTCGATCCTGGCCAGCTGCCGCCCGGCTTCGACAAGTTCCTCGGTCGCTGAGCGCCGGTACGACGCGCGTGGCGGGTGTGCTGAGGTGACCTCGACCCGGCTGCACACGCTGTCGGTCGGCGTCGCCGGCCCGCGAATCGCCTTCTGCCACGGCCTTTTCGGCCAGGGCCGCAACTGGATGCAGATCGCGCGCGCCCTCACCGGCCCCGACGAGACCGGCGCGCGCGCCCTGCTCGTCGACCTGCCCGACCACGGCCGCTCACCGTGGACCGACCACTTCTCCTTCCACGCGTATGCCGCGGCCGTCGCCTCCGAGCTGCGCCACGCGGCGCCGGGGGAGCGCTGGACCCTCGTCGGGCATTCCCTCGGTGGCAAGGTCGCCATGCTCGTCGCGCTGTCGCAGCCCGATCTCATCGAGCGGCTGGCCGTAGTCGATATCGCGCCTCGGGTCTATGACTCGCACGGGTGGGTGCTCGACTATGTCGACGCCCTGCGCGAGCTGCCGCTCGCCGAGCTGCCTGATCGGGCCGCGGCCGACGCCGCGCTGGCCCGGACCATCCCCGAGCCGGCCGTGCGCGCTTTCCTCCTGCAAAACCTGCGCCGCTCCCGTGACCACGACTGGCACTGGCAGGTCAACCTCGACGTGCTTGCCCGCACCGACGCCAATGGCCGTGGGGGAGTGGGGGATTGGCCGACGGGCGATGCCACGGCATACCACCCGTTCCGAGGGCCGGTTGCGTGGGTGGCCGGCGGCGCGTCGCCCTATGTGCGCGACGAGGACGCCGAGGCGATGCGAGCCCTCTTCCCACGCGTGCGCCTCGTCACGGTCAAGGACGCCGGGCATTGGGTGCACTCCGAGGCGCCCGAGGTCGTCGTCGAGGTCTTGCGCCGCCTCTTGCATGGTCGCCCGCCGGGGCGGCTCGAGCCCCTCCCCGCGCCCGGGGTCGCGCCGGCCTAGCCCAACGGCGCGAGCAGCTCGTCGAGCATCGACTCGACGGCCGACCAGATCGACAGGTGCCCCTCGCCGGGTCGCAGGTGGACCGCGGCCCGGGGCATGCGTTCGGCGAGCCAGCGCCCGTGGGCGAGCGGCACCATGAGGTCGACGTCGCCCTGCCATAGCGACACCGGCACGGTGATCGTCGCCGGGTCGAATCCCCAGGGCCGGATGAAGGCCAGGTCGTCGTCGACCCATCCGTCGACGCCGGTGCTCGTGGACTCACGAAAGCCCAGCACGAGATCATCGCCCATCTCACCGGCCAGACATGCCCGATCGGCTTGCGGCAGAAGCGATCCCATCTCGGCGACGAGATCGGCAGGCGCGGCCTCGCGCAGCCCGACGGCCGCCGTCTCGAGATAGGCCCGCAGCGGTCCCTCGCCCTCGACGGCCGCGCCGAACTCGTCGAGGTTGTCCTGCCCCATGCCGGCGAGGAAGTCCAGACCGTCGCCGTCGCTCGGCCCGACACCCGCGACGACGAGCACCGACCGCACCCGCCCCGCCAGCAGTGCCCCGCACGCGAGCGCGTGCGGGCCGCCGCCGGACCAACCGAGCGTCACGGCCTGCTCGATGCCCAACAGATCGAGCACGGCCTGCGCGTCGGCGGCGACCGACCCGACCGAGCGACCCGAGCGCCGGGTCGAGGCGGCATACCCCGGGCGCGACCAGGAGACGACGCGCACCCCGCGGGCGTGCGCCGCCCGGGTGAGCAGCCGCAAGGGAGTGGCCGAGCCGGGCGTGCCGTGGTGGACGAGCAGCGCTCTCCCCTCGGGCGGGCCGCTCACCTGGACGTCGAGGTCGCGACCGTCGGGCATCCGCAGCACGCTCATGTCTCGAGCCTCGCGCGCCGTGCCCCGCGGGTCAACCACCGGTTGGGGCCGGGTGCCGTCGATAGGGTGCTGAGCATGGCAACGGTGCTGCACCTGCTCGGGCAGATCCTCGTCGGGCCTCAGGACGTGCGCCCCGAGGCGTGGGTCATCGGCGGCCGGATGACGTATGCCGCGCCGACCGGCACGGGGCATGACGTGCAGACCCTGCGCGGCTGGGTCCTGCCGGGCCTGGTCGACGCGCACTGCCATGTCGGACTCGACCAGCACGGGCCGGTCGACGCGGCGACGGCCGAGGCCCAGGCGCTCACCGACCGCGGCGTCGGCACGCTGCTCATCCGCGACGCGGGCAGCCCGTCGGACACCCGGTGGATCGACGAGCGCGAGGACCTGCCTCGCATCGTTCGCGCGGGCCGGCATATCGCCCGGACCCGCCGCTATATCCGCGGTTATGCCCACGAGATCGAGCCCGACGAGCTGGTCGCCTACGTGCGGCAGGAGGCACGCCGCGGCGACGGATGGGTCAAGCTCGTCGGCGACTGGATCGACCGCGACACCGGCGATCTGTCCCCGTGCTGGCCGCGCGAGGCCCTCGTCGCGGCGATCGCCGCCGCGCACGAGGAGGGTGCGCGCACGACGGCGCACTGTTTCGGCGAGGAGTCGCTGCACGACTTCGCCGCTGCCGGCACCGACTGCATCGAGCATGCGAGCGGGCTCGATGAGGAGTCGACGAAAGCCTTTGCCGCACAAGGAATCGCCATCGTCCCGACGCTCATCAACGTCGCCAACTTCCCCGAGCTCGCCGCCCCGGCTGCTGACAAGTTCCCCGCCTATCACCGGCACATGCTCGCCTTGCACCAGCGTCGCTACGCGACCATCGCGGGGGCGCACGAGGCCGGCATACCCATCTATCTGGGCACCGATGCCGGCGGTGCGCTCGCGCACGGGCTGGCCGCGGGCGAGGCGCTCGAGCTGCAGCGGGCCGGGCTGAGTCCACTCGACGTGCTCGAGGCCGGCACCTGGGGGGCGCGGGCCTGGCTCGGTCACGCCGGCATCGGCGAGGGCGACCCCGCCGACCTGCTCGTCCTCGACGCCGACCCGCGCGCCGACCTGGCCGTGTTGGGCTCGCCTCAGTCAATCGTCCTCCGCGGCAACCGAGTCCGATGACCCGACGCCGCGGGCGGGCGCACCCTTGGCAGCGGAGCGGTCCTCGGGTGCGAGTGGCGCCGGCAGCCCCCGAGGACCTTCCCGCCCTTCGCCGAGCGGCCACCGGCTCGCAGGCCCGGATCCGCACGTGGGGCCCGGGCGGGCTCACCTCGATCGACGCGCTCGGCGCGGCCCCACAACCCGATGACGACCACGTGACCTTCCTCGTCCATGCGCTCGAGCCGACCGGCGAGCATGCCATCGCCGCGCGGATCAACCTCACGACGATCGTCCGTGGTCGGCTCGCGGGGGCGATGCTCGGCTACGACGCCTTCGACCCATATGCCGGGCGCGGCCTCACCCGTGAGGGTCTGGCGCTGGCGCTCGACGTGTGTTTCGCCCCCGAGCCGGACGGTCTCGGGCTGCACCGGATCGCCGCCGACGTGCAGCCGGCCAACGTCCGCTCGGCCGGGCTGCTGCGCTCGCTCGGCTTCGTCCACGAGGGGCACGCCCGCCGCCTCGTCAACATCCCCACCCTCGGCGACCCGTCCGACGACTGGCGTGACCACGACCGCTATGCCCTGCACGCCGAGGACTGGCCCGGCGCCGCCGCGGTCGAGGAGGCCGCCTGGCGACCGGCTCGACGGCCCCGGCTCGCGTGCCTGGTCAACGGCATCCCCGGCTCGGGCAAGAGCACCCTCGCCGCGCAGCTTGCCCTCGAGCTCGGCGTGCCGTTGCTGCGCAAGGACGCCATCAAAGAGGCGGTCGCCGATGCCTTGCCCGCTCACCTCTTGGTGGATCAGACCGGTGGCCAGTCGGCGTTGGGCGCCGGGGCGAGCCTCTCGGTGTGGGCGTTGCTTGCCGAGTCACCGATCGGCGCCGTCGTCGAGTCGTGGTTCTGGCCCCACGACTCGGGCTTCGTGCTCGCGGGGCTGGCGAGGGCCGATCTCGATGCTGCCGTCATCCCCGAGATCTGGTGTGAGGTGCCGGTCGAGCTGGCCCGCCGCCGCGACGCGGCCCGATACGCGGCGGGGGATCGGCACGGCATCCACGGGACGCCGGGGAGCGATGCGAGGTGGGCGCAGACCGCTGCGGCGGCGCGGCCCCTCGCGCTCGGCCCC
>CAZLGB010000193.1:0-6640 GCA_964558825.1 uncultured Intrasporangiaceae bacterium | reverse complement strand
CGGCTGCGCACGGCGGTGAGCTCGCGGCGCAACTCGGCCAGGGTCCGTGGCCCGGCCGCCTCGCGCCGCACGAGCACGCCCGCGTCGGGATAGAGGGCGCGCAGCTGCGGGGGTGACAGCCGGGCGAGCATGGCCAGGCCGCTCGCGGTGAGCTCGGCGGGCAGTCGCACGCCGACGTCGGTGACCAGGCGCGGGCGACCCGCCGCGCGCTCCTCGACGACATAGAGGACGTCGCGACCGTTGAGCACGGCGAGCTGGGCGTTGTGCGTCGTCACGTCGACGAGCCGGGCGAGCAGCGGGGCGGCGATGCGCTGCAGCGGCGCCTGGCGCTGATAGGCGGAGCCGAGCTCGTATGCCGCCGCGCCGAGCCCGAATCGGCCGGTCTCGCGCAGGTGGCTGACGAAGCCGCGGTCGGCGAGCGTCGTCAGCAACCGATAGGTGCTCGAGCGGGGCAGCGCGAGCTCGCGGGCGATCGCCGCGGCCGGCAGCGGCTCGGTATGCCGGGCCAGCAGCCGCAGCAGGTCGAGGGCGTGCCCGACCGAGGGGATGGCATCGGCGTTGCCCGCACCGTCCATGGCCCGAGTGTCCCAGATGTGGGACAGATCTGCAGGCCAGCCTGCCCCGCAAGACCGCTCGACCCTGTCCAATGGCGCCATGACCGAGCCCGCTGTCGCCCGCACCGCTGCCGAGCCCACCGCAGCCGACCCCGCGGCTGGCGCACCCGCGCCGGTCGTCGTCGGGGCCGGACCCTTGCGCATCGAGGATGTCGTCGCCATCGCCCGCCACGACGCCCCGGTGCAGCTGGACGACGCCGCCCTCGAGCGGATCGCGGCGAGCCGGCGCGTCATCGAGTCGCTCGCGGCGGACGTCGAGCCGCACTACGGGGTGTCGACGGGCTTCGGGGCGTTGGCGACCCGGCACATCCCCGTCGAGCTGCGCGCCCAGCTGCAGCGCTCGCTCGTGCGCTCGCATGCTGCCGGCAGCGGCACCGAGGTCGAGCGCGAGGTCGTCCGCGCGCTGATGGCGCTGCGGCTGGCCACCTTAGCGACCGGTCGCACCGGCGTGCGGCCCGAGATCGCCCTGACGTATGCCGCGATGCTCGACGCGGGGATCACGCCGGTCGTCCACGAATTCGGGTCGCTCGGCTGCTCGGGCGATCTCGCTCCGCTGGCCCACTGCGCGCTCGCGGCGATGGGGGAAGGCCCGGTGCGGCTGGCCGACGGGTCGACTCTGCCGGAGTCGGCGGCGGCGCTGGAGGCGCACGGCATACATCCGGTCGAGCTGCGCGAGAAGGAGGGTTTGGCCCTCATCAACGGCACCGACGGCATGCTGGGCATGCTGTGCCTGGCCATCTCCGACCTGCGTGACCTGCTGCGCGTCGCCGACATCGCGGCGGCGATGAGCGTCGAGGGCCTGCTCGGCACCGACCACGTCTTTTCCGCCGATCTGCAGGAGCTGCGGCCGCAGCCGGGGCAGGGCGTCTCCGCGGCCAACATCCGAAAGGTCATGGCACACAGCCCGATTCGCGACTCGCACGACACCGACGACTGCGCCCGCGTCCAGGACGCCTATTCGCTGCGGTGTGCTCCTCAGGTGCATGGCGCCGCCCGCGACACGGTCGAGCATGCGGCGCGGGTCGCGGCATACGAGCTGGCCTCGGCGATCGACAACCCCGTGGTGACCCGCGACGGACGAGTGGAAAGCAATGGCAACTTCCACGGCGCGCCGGTCGCCTATGTGCTCGACTTCCTCGCGATCGTCGCGGCCGATGTCGCGAGCATGTCGGAGCGGCGCACCGACCGCTTCCTCGACCGCGCGCGCAACAACGGGCTACCGCCCTTCCTCGCCGGTGACCCGGGCGTCGACAGCGGGCACATGATCGCCCAATACACCCAGGCGGCCATCGTGTCGGAGCTCAAGCGGCTCGCGGCCCCGGCCAGCGTCGACTCGATCCCCTCGTCGGCGATGCAGGAGGACCACGTGTCGATGGGCTGGTCGGCGGCGCGTAAGCTGCGCCGCTCGATCGACGGGCTCACCCGCGTGCTGGCCATCGAGATCCTCACCGCCGCAAGGGGTTTGGACCTGCGCGCGCCGCTGGCGCCGGCTCCCGCCACGGGCGCCGTCGTCGCCGCCCTCCGCGAAGGGGTGGCGACGGTCGGACCCGACCGCTTCCTCGCTCCGGAGATCGAGTATGCCGTCCAGCTGGTGGCCAGCGGTCGGGTCCTCGCGGCCGTCGAGGGCGTGACGGGGTCGTTGGGATGACGGCGTCCGCCGATTCGGGTGAGCTGACTGGGCGCGTTGTCCGGAGGGACGGCTCAGCCGGGCGGGAGCGCCGAGCGGACGTCAGTGTGGCCGAAGTCGTCGCCCTTGTAGAGCAGCGGCTCACCCGTGTCCTTGGCGAGGGCATAGGCGAAGCAGTCGCCGAGGTTGAGCCGCGCCCGATGCCCGGACCCGCGCCCGAAGTCGCGGTAGGCCTCACGAGCGATGCGTGCGTGCTGCTCGGTGAATGCCACCGTGGCGACCTGGAGATCCGCGAGCAGGGTGTCGAATTCGCGGACGAGTCGAGGCTCGCCGAGGCGCTCGATGACAATGCTCGCCTCGACGAGCGTCGGGGCAGCCACCAAGCGTCGGTCATCCCGAGCGATCGCGGTGGCGAACGCCTCTCGCTCTGGCTCGGCGCGGACCATGGCCACCAAGGCGGAGCTGTCGATGATCACGCCGGGAGCCCATCGTCGTCGTACAGCTCGTCCATGTTTCGCTGGATCGCTGCCCGGTCCTCGTCCGTCATGAGGGCGTCGATGCGGGCCAAGGTCGCATCGACCCGCGCCCGCCGGGCCTTGGCGGCTGCCTCGGCGTCGTGCTCCTCGAGGAAGGCCTCCAGCGCCTGCTCGAGCACGCTGACCTGGGACTGGCCGGTGAGCTCGGCGGCCTGCTTGGCCAACCGGCATACCCGCTCGTTCTTGATGTTCAGTGCCATCAGGCCTCCTGCCCGCACGACCGGTTCGCCGACGATTTACACCTTTACACCATCCGATTACACCATTCTACCCTGAGGAGCCCGCCATGGAAGGCGCCCGCCCCGTCCGCGCACCCCGCGGCACCACCCTCACCGCCCGGTCGTGGTCGACCGAGGCACCGCTGCGCATGCTCATGAACAACCTCGACCCCGAGGTCGCCGAGCGCCCCGATGACCTCGTCGTCTATGGCGGCACCGGCCGGGCGGCCCGCGACTGGCGCAGCTTCGACGCGATGGTGCGCACGCTGACGACGCTGCGCGAGGACGAGACGATGCTCGTCCAATCGGGCCGTCCCGTGGGCGTTTTCCAGACCCACGAGTGGGCGCCGCGGGTGCTCATCGCCAACTCCAACCTCGTCGGCGACTGGGCGACCTGGCCGGAGTTCCGCCGGCTCGAGCACCTCGGGCTGACGATGTATGGGCAGATGACCGCCGGCTCGTGGATCTACATCGGCACCCAGGGCATCGTCCAGGGCACCTATGAGACCTTCGCCGCGATCGCCGACAAGAGGTATGCCGGCACCCTCGCCGGCACGCTCACCCTGACCGGCGGGTGCGGCGGCATGGGCGGCGCGCAGCCGCTCGCCGTGACGCTCAACGGCGGCGCGTGCCTCATCGTCGACGTCGACCGCACCCGGCTCGAGCGGCGCGTGCACCACCGCTATCTCGACGAGGTCGCCGACTCGCTCGACGACGCCATCGCCAAAGCCGTTGCGGCCAAACGCGATCGGCGTGCCTGGTCGGTCGGTGTCGTCGGCAATGCCGCCGAGGTCTTCCCCGAGCTGCTGCGTCGTGGGGTGCCGATCGACATCGTCACCGACCAGACCTCGGCACACGACCCGCTGTCCTATCTGCCCGAGGGCATCGCCCTCGAAGACTGGCACGACTATGCCGAGCGCAAGCCCGAGGAGTTCACCGACCGGGCCCGCGAGTCGATGGCCCACCACGTGCAGGCCATGGTCGAGTTCCAGGACGGCGGCGCCGAGGTCTTCGACTACGGCAACTCGATCCGCGACGAGGCGCGCCTCGGTGGCTATGACCGGGCCTTCGACTTCCCCGGTTTCGTGCCGGCATACATCCGGCCGCTCTTCTGCGAAGGCAAGGGCCCCTTCCGCTGGGCCGCCCTCTCCGGCGACCCGCGCGACATCGCGGCGACCGACGAGGCGGTGCTCAAGCTCTTCCCCGACAACGACCGGCTGCACCGCTGGATGCGCGGGGCCAAGGAGCGAATCGCCTTCCAGGGCTTGCCTGCTCGCATCTGCTGGCTCGGCTATGGCGAGCGCGACAAGGCCGGCGCGGCCTTCAACGACCTCGTCGCCTCGGGCAAGGTCAGCGCGCCCATCGTCATCGGCCGAGACCACCTCGACTGCGGCTCGGTCGCCTCGCCCTATCGCGAGACCGAGTCGATGCTCGACGGCTCCGACGCGATCGCCGACTGGCCGCTGCTCAACGCCCTGACCGCCACGAGCTCGGGCGCGACCTGGGTGTCGATCCACCACGGCGGCGGCGTCGGCATCGGCCGCTCGATCCACGCCGGCCAGGTCTCGCTCGCTGACGGCACGCCGCTGGCGGCCGAGAAGCTCGCCCGCGTGCTGACCAACGACCCCGGCATGGGGGTCATCCGCCACGTCGACGCCGGCTATGCCGAGGCCGACGCGGTCGCCGCGGCGCGCGGCGTGCGCATCCCCATGCGCGAGGAGTGAGCCCCGTGCCGCACTCGTTCCTGCCGCCGTCCCGCCTGCGGATGCCGTGCGTCTGCCACCGTGGGAGGGTCTCGTTGTGAGCGTGTCGAGCTTCGAGCGGATGTGGGCCGACCTCGGGCCGGTCGGTCGCGTGCCGTGGACCGGGGGCTATCGGCGACTGGCCTGGACGCGTGAGGACCACACCCTGCGGGAGTGGTTCGCCAGCGAATGCGCGGCACGCGGGCTCACCCTCGTCGAGGACCGCGCGGGCAACCAGTGGGGCTGGTGGGGAGACCCCGACGCCACGCCTGGGCTGGTCGTCGGCTCCCATCTCGACTCCGTCGTCGAGGGTGGGGCGTTTGACGGTCCGCTGGGGGTCGTCAGCGCCTTCGCCGCGCTGGATGCCTTGCGCGACAAGGGCTTTGCCCCACGTATGCCGGTCGGCGTCGCCAACTTCGTCGACGAGGAGGGCGCGCGTTTCGGCGTCGCTTGCGCGGGATCGCGGCTGCTCACCGGGGTGCTGACCCCCGAGCGGGCGCTGGCCTTGCGGGACGGCGAAGGCGTCACCATGGGGCAGGCCTGGCGGGTCGCCGGGCGCGACCCCGAGACGCTGGGCCCCGACCCCGAGGCGTTGGCGCGGATCGCGGCATACGTCGAGCTGCACGTCGAGCAGGGGCGCGCCCTTTGTGACGGGCCCGACGACCCGCTGGGCGACCCCTCGACGTGGGACCCGACCCGCGCCGTGGCGATCGGCACCGAGATCTGGCCGCACGGGCGCTGGCAGGTCGACGTCTTCGGCGAGGCCAATCACGCGGGCACGACCCGGCTCGAGGACCGCGCCGACGCGATGCTCTCCTTTGCCTCGGTCGTCGCATCGTCGCGGGCCATCGCCCGCGAACAGGGTTGTCTCGCAACGGTGGGCAAGGTCGTCGCTCGCCCCAACGCGGTCAACGCCATCGCCGAGCATGTCACCGCCTGGGTCGACGCTCGCGGCGCCGACCCCGACGCCGTGTGGCGCCTTGTCGCCGAGCTGACCGAGGAGGTCACCGAGGACGGCGGGACGGTCGAGGAGGTGTCGTGGACTCCCGCGACGCCTTTCGACGGCGCTCTGCGGCAACGGATCTCGCACATCCTCCCCGATGCGCCGCACCTCGCGACGGGCGCCGGACACGACGCGGGCATCCTCGCCAATGCCGGCATACCGACGGCGATGCTCTTCGTGCGCAACCCGACCGGCATCTCGCATGCCCCGGCCGAGTTGGCGCTGCCGGACGACTGTGCACGGGGCGTCTCGGCCCTCACCGCGGTCGTGGAGGAGCTCGGCGGATGAGCGCGTTTTGGTGCGAACGTGCTTGGCTCCCAACGGGAGTCGCGTCGCGTGTGCAGCTCGCGGTGACCGAGGGCCGCATCACCGCGGTGACGGTCGGTGTCCTCCCCGAGCCGGGTGACGTGCAGCTCGCGGGGTTGACCATCCCCGGTCCCGCGAATGCCCACAGCCATGCCTTCCATCGAGCGCTGCGGGGGCGCACCCACGCCGGGCGCGGCAGTTTCTGGACGTGGCGCGAGTGGATGTATGCCGCCGCCTCCCGGCTCGAACCGGACTCCTATCTCGTGCTGGCGCGCGCGGCATACGCCGAGATGGCGCTGGCGGGCTGGACGGCCGTCGGGGAGTTCCACTATCTGCACCACCAGCCGGGCGGCGCGGCTTATGCCGACCCCAATGCCATGGGCGAGGCGCTCGTGCAGGCCGCCGCCGAGGCGGGCATCCGGCTCACCCTGCTCGACACCCTCTATCTCGCCGGCGGTCTGGGCGCCGACGGGCACCTGCCGCTCGACGAGGTGCAGCGGCGCTTCACCGACGGTCGGGTCGCGGCCTGGGCGGCGCGGACGGCGGCGCTCACGGACGGGCCGCTCGTGCGGCACGGTCGGGCCGTCCACTCGG
>CAZLGB010000192.1:0-6656 GCA_964558825.1 uncultured Intrasporangiaceae bacterium | reverse complement strand
GCCACCGCCCGACGATCGGCCGGCGCTGCCGCCCGACGGTCGGCCGCCAGCGCGCTTGGGCTGCCCGCCGGTGGCGGGGGCGATGACGAGCAGCGAGATGGTGATGATCAGGGCGGTGGCGGCGACTCCGAGCCCGGGTTGCTTCCGAAGCGACATCAGGTCTCCTCCATGCAGGCGTATGCCGGTGGAGCGCGAGGTTAGGCCCCCCTCACCTGGGGTGGGAGGGCCGTGCCGCACCACGGAACAACCCGGCCCGTGGGTTTCGGCTCGGCGAACGGCGGCGCAGGTGAGCGCCCCCGCGTATGCCGTGCCCCGCGAGAGGTGGGCACACGGCATACGACCGGTGTGGTGTGGGAGTCCGACTCATTGGGTATCCCCATGGCCCTCAACGGGACATGGGGATACTCAATCGTCGAGTCCGGTCAGCGGTAGTTGGTGAACTGCAGCGCGACCTCGAGGTCCTCGCGGGCGCGCAGCAGGTTCATGACCGTCTGCAGGTCGTCCTTGGACTTGCTCGAGACGCGCAGCTCGTCGCCCTGGATCTGGGCCTTGACCGTGCGGGGGCCCTCGTCGCGGATGATCTTGGAGATCTTCTTGGCGACCTCCTGGCTGATGCCCTCTTTGAGCCCGCACTCGAGGCGGTATTCCTTGCCGGACAGGCGCGGGGTCTCGTCGGCGCCGTCGAGGTGCTTGAGCGAGACCTTGCGCTTGATCAGCCAGGTCTGCAACACGTCGAGGACGGCCTTGACCCGGTCCTCGGAGTTGGCCTTCATGACGATCTTGTCGCCGGAGAGCTCGACCGACGCGCCGACGCCCTTGAAGTCATAGCGGTTGGCGATCTCCTTGGCGGCCGTGTTGACCGCGTTGGCGACCTCCTGCTTGTCGAACTTGCTGACGATGTCGAACGAGCTGTCGGCCATGTGGGGGCTCCTCGTGGTCGGGTCGCTGCGGCGCGCGCGGCTGGGTGTCGGATGCCGCGTGACGTATGCCGCGCGGGCGCGGTTGGGCGGTTTCGTCGGGATCGGGATCTCTTGCTATCCTTCCATGCGCACCAGGCAGGTTGCCCGAGCGGCCAATGGGAGCGGACTGTAAATCCGTCGCGAAAGCTTCCAAGGTTCGAATCCTTGACCTGCCACCACGTGCGAGGCCCCGGGCCGGCGACAGCCTCCCGGGGCCTCTCCTTTTGGGTGGTTCGTCCGGCAGGTTCAGGCGAAGCTGTTGGCCTCGAGCCAAGGGCGTGGCCAGCTTCGCCCCAGCCTCGAGTCCGATCGTTCCGGGTGGATCCCCAGCGCTCTGTGGAGTGCTAATCGTCACCTTTTATGTGACAATACGCACTATGGAGAGAGGGCCATGGTGACGGCGAGCGTGCGCGCGTCCCACGCGGCGGACTGGGCGCTGTCCCACGGGATCAGTGCCCTGACCACCAGCGAGCTGGCGGACCTGCTCGACATTCCTGCTGGTCAGGTGCGCCAGCGCCTCGCGGCACCCACGCGGCGCGGGGAGTGGGCCAGCCCGGCTCGCGGCCTGTGGATGCCAGTGACGCCCGAGTTCCGCACCTGGGGCGCGCCCCCAGGGGTCGAGATCATCGATCGCCTCGCGCAGCACCTGGATGTGGACTACTACGTCGGGTGGCTTTCGGCCGCCGCGCTACACGGGGCTGCGCACCAGGCCCCCCAGGTCTTCCAGGTCGCTGTCTCCCGGCCCGTCAGGGACCGCCGCGTCGGTCGGACCGCGTTCCAGTTCCACCACCGTGCCGGCCTGAGGTCGCTGCCCCACATCGAGCATCCGACCCGATCCGGCGCCGCGCGCGTATCGACGCTCGCCGGGACTGTGCTCGACGTCGCGACCGACGCGACCGTCGCCGGAGGGATCGACAACGCGGCCACGGTGCTGGTCGAGCTCGCCGAGGCGCCGGGCTTCGACCTCGCTGCTGTCGTCGCGCTTGCAGATCGGTTCCCCGTGGCGACGCTCCGCCGCCTGGGCTGGATCCTCGAGCGGTTCACCGAGCGCGATGACCTCGACCGGCTGCGCGCCGCAGCCCTGGGCGGGCCTCCGACGCCGGCGCGACTGGATCCGGCTGCGGCGATGGTCGGACCGATTGATCACCAGTGGAAGGTCCGCCTCAACCGCGACGTGGAGGTGGACCTGTGATCCCTTACGACGCCATCACCGCGTGGGGTGTCGCCCACCCGTGGCCGACCCGCGAGCAGGTGGAGCAAGACCTGTTGCTCTCCCGTGCCATCTGCGCCATCGCCTCCGATCCTTACCTCGGCGAGGAGCTCGTCTTTCGCGGCGGGACCGCACTGCACAAGCTCCTGCTCGACACGCCGCTGCGCTATAGCGAGGACCTCGACTACGTCCGCACGACGGCCTCGGGGATCGGCCCGCTCACGGCTGCCCTGACCCAGCTCGGCGAGAGCCTGGGCTTCGAGGTTCGCACCCGCGTGGGCGAGCATCCCAAGGTGCTGTGGCGGACCACCGCCACCACCGGCTCGCCGCTGCGGCTGAAGATCGAGGTCAACACCTACGAGCGATCGCCCGCCTTGGCGCTCGCTCCGGATGCGATCCTCGCCGCCTTCGCGCCCTATCGCCCTGCGGGTCTCACCGCAGCGTCAGCGACGGCCAATCTCACCGCCAAGCTGGCGGATCGGACCTTCCGGCTGGACATCGGTCCGCTCGTGCGCCGCCCGCCGCAGGGTTACTCCGTTGACGAGGCCGCGGCATACGTCATCGACCACTTGCTGAGCCGCCTTGACCACCCCACCCGCACCACCCCGGAGGGGCACTGAGCCGTATGCCGCCGAGGCACCTTCGGCGACCCCAGGATGCTGAGGTTCTCAAGCCTCGCTGCGCGCCCCGGCCACACCACCGGTCAGGTCTCGTTATCCTCGACCCAGGCCGGCGAAGGAGGGTGCTCGAGTGACGCAGGACAGGGGGCAGCCTTCGGCGAGCCTCGACGACCCCGTCCTCAACGGCCCTTACGACCCACCCGCTCGCTATTTCGAGATCGGCCCCAAGGGCCCGACCGGCCAGGTCCTCGACGGCCGTCGCCCGAGCGAGTCCTACATTCCGGTCGCGCCGGTCCGCAAGCGTGGACGAACCACCGGCAAGGCGAAGGCGAGCGCACCGGCATACGCCGACCAGCAGCTCGCCCTGGCCTTGCTGGACGAGCAGGTGCAACGCAACACCCTCATCAACGAGTTGCGGCGCGAGGTGGAGCTCTGGCGGCGCAGCGGCTACCTCGGGGCGACCCCCATGAGCGGCAAGCTGTTGCGCCACTGGGCCGACCCCCACCGTGACAACCGCATCCTCTTCGCCCAGCGCGAGGCGGCCGAGACGGCGATCTTCCTCGCCGAGGTGAGCGGTCGACGCATCCCCGGGGTGTCGGCCTTCACCGATTGGCGGCCGCGGCTGGCTGAGCTCAACGACGAGCACAACGGGGGTATGCCGCGCATCGCCCTCAAGATGGCGACCGGCAGCGGCAAGACCGTCGTCATGGCGATGCTTATCGCCTGGCAGACGCTCAACAAGATCGCCTCGCCAGGGGACCGGCGCTATGCCAAGCGCTTCCTCGTCATCACGCCCGGCATCACGATCCGTGACCGGCTGCGGGTGCTCCAGCCGGCCGATCCCGGCAACTACTACGACGCCCGCGAATTGGTCCCCCCTGGGCTGCGCGAGCTGCTGGGTCGCGCCCAGATCATCGTCACCAACTACCACGCCTTCCTGTTGCGCGACCGCAAGGAGATCAAGGGCGTCGCGCGCACCACGCGGCAGATCCTGCTCGCCGGCAAGAATGTCGACCCCTTCAAGGAGACCCCGGCCGACATGGTGTCGCGGGTGCTGCGGGGCTGGGGCGTCGGCACCGGAGCGCGTCAGGGCGAGATCGTCGTGCTCAACGACGAGGCCCACCACTGCTATGTCGACAAGGCGATCACCGTCGAGTCCGAGCAGGAGGGTGTCGAGGCGGGCGACAGTGAGGACAAGGCCCGCAACGAGGACGCTCGAGTCTGGTTCAAGGGCCTGCAGGCCGTGGCCGAGAAGGTCGGCATCAAGTCGATCTACGACCTGTCAGCGACGCCGTTCTATCTCGCGGGCTCGGGTTACAAGGAAGGCTTCATCTTCCCGTGGACCGTAAGCGACTTCTCGCTCATGGATGCCATCGAGTCCGGCATCGTCAAGGTGCCCCGGATCCCCGTCGACGACAACGCCCAGACCGACTCGGTGACCTTCCGCAATCTCTGGTCCCTCGTCGACAAGGACCTGCCCAAGCGCTCACGGGTCGCCACCTCCGTTGACGAGACCCCGCAGATCCCTGCCGTGCTCGAGGCCGCCCTGCACAGCCTCTATCGCTCCTACGAGAAGGCTTTCGCTCACTGGCAGACCACGCTCGCCCCCAGCGGTGACCCACCGCCGGTCTTCATCGTCGTCTGCCCCAACACGGCAGTCTCCAAGCTCGTCTATGACTGGATCGCCGGCGCCGACATGCGGGTCGACGGCGAGCTGACCAAGCTCCGCGACGGCGAGCTGGCGCTCTTCTCCAACGTCGAGGGCGACACCGTGCTGGCCCGGCCGCGCACGATTCTCGTCGACTCCGCCCAGCTCGAGTCGGGTGAGGTGCTCAAGGCAGACTTCAAGGCCGCGGCGGCCGCCGAGATCGAGGCCTTCAAGGCCGACTATCGGCTGCGCAACCCCGGCGCCGACGCCGAGGCGCTCACCGACGAAGACATCCTGCGCGAGGTGATGAACACCGTCGGCAAGCGCGGCCAGCTCGGCGCCGACGTCCGGTGTGTCGTCTCGGTTGCCATGCTCACCGAGGGATGGGACGCCAACACCGTCACCCACATCCTCGGTATCCGCGCCTTCCGCTCCCAGTTGCTGTGCGAGCAGGTGGTCGGGCGCGGGCTGCGCAGGCGCACGTATGCCGTCAACGACGAGGGTCGGTTCGACGCGGAATACGCCACCGTCTATGGCGTCCCCTTCGCCTTCATCCCGACGGACAAGCCCCTCACCGACCCCAAGCCGGCGCCGCCGATCACCACCGTGCGCACTGAGCGCGGTCGTGAGCACCTGCGCATCAGCTTCCCGCACCTCGAGGGCTATCGCTTCGAGGTGCCCGACGAGCAGCTCTATCTCCCGGAGGAATTGGAGCCGTTTGTCATCGGCCGCAACACCGCCGTGCCCACCTGGACGCAGGTCGCGCCGCCCGTCGGTGAGACCGAGCTCATCGCCGATGACGCCCAGACGCTGCGGACTCGGTCGGCCGCCTTCCGGCTGGCCCGACGGCTCACGGCATACCACTTTGCCCTTGGCGAGGCGATCGAGACCGACTCCGGCGCGGTGCGCGCCGAGCCGCGGCCATGGCTCTTTCCCGCGCTCACCCGGCTCTGCCTCGAGTGGATCGATCGGGCGGTGACTGTCGAGCCGGGCTTCACCCTCGGGCACCTCTCGCGCTATGCGCTGTGGGAGGCGGCAGCCGCCGATGCGGTCTACGAGGAGATCACCCGGCTCGACGGCGATCGCCGGCCCCGGCTGCGCCCGATCCTGCGTCGCCACGACCCGGTCGGCTCCACCGGCAAGGTGTCCTTCCCGACCCGCAAGGTCGCGCTGCCCACCGGCCCCGACCGCAGCGAGGTCAGCCACGTCGTGCTCGACGGGGCGGGCGGCAACACGTGGGAGCAGCTGCTCATGGAATATTGCGAGCACTCACCGCACGTCGCGGCATACGTGAAGAACGACCACCTCGGCTTCTCGATCCCCTATGTGCACGAGGGGCGCAGCCACGACTACGTGCCCGATTTCCTCGTGCGGCTGCGCAAGCGCGACCCTGACGACATCGAGCGGACCCTCATCGTCGAGGTGTCCGGCGGGGCGAAACTCGCCCACTCGCCCGGCTCGGTCACAACCAAGGCCCACACCGCGCGCAACTCATGGTGCCCGGCGGTCAACAACCACGGCGGGTTTGGCCGCTGGGGCTTCGTCGAGGTCACCGACCCGGCGTCGATGAAGCCCGTCCTTGAGGACGCCATCAATCAGTTGTATGCCGATGGCCCAGTCATCGGCGACCCCGACCTGCTCGACTTCCACGAGGTGAGGCATGCCGCCGCGCAGTAGACAACCGACCGGGCCGACCCAGGTCACCTCGACGATCCACGGTGATAAACGGGCCAACCTGCCGACCGCCGACGCGCAGGACTTCGTCACGCCCGAGGTCGAGGCGGCTCGGCGGATCCTCGTCGGGCGCGACGTCTCGCTCGACCCGCAGCTGGTGTGGCGCGGCAAGTATGGCGACGAGTCGGCGGGCGCGATCGCCGATGCCGCGGAGCTAGTGGCCGATGCGCCCCCGATCTACATCCAGGAGAAGATCGACCCCCGGGTGCTCATCGAGAACCTGCGCCGCACGGCCGCCGAGGGAGAGGTCGAGCCCGAGCTGACCCTCTTCGACGGTTTCGACGGGATGGGCGAGCTCGACGCGCTGGAGTTCTACAAGCACGAGGCCAACTGGTCCAACCGGATGATCCTCGGCGACTCGCTGCAGGTCATGGGGTCTTTGGCGGAGCGCGAGGACCTGCGCGGCCAGGTGCAGATAATCTATATCGACCCTCCCTTCCCCGGACAGTTGGTGTGTTGCGCGCTAGGTTGTGGGTGTGCCAACG
>CAZLGB010000191.1:0-6668 GCA_964558825.1 uncultured Intrasporangiaceae bacterium | reverse complement strand
TGCACGACCGGGCCGCGGCGGTCGGCGGCCCGCACCGCCGCTCGGGCGAGGTCGGTGATCTCGACGTGGGTGCCGGAGAGCAGATAGCACTCGCCGCGGCGGCCCTGCTCGAGCACCTGCAGGAGGCCGACGGCGATGTCGCGGACGTCGGAGAAGTCGTAGCCGCCGGGGACCGTCACCCCCGCGCCGAGCAGCGCCCAGCGACGGACCTGGCTGCCAATTTCGCTGCGGTTGTAGTCGAGTGGCCCGATCACCCCGCCAGGGGCCGCGACGACGACCTCGAGGTCGCGCGTCCCGGCCGGTGCGCCGGGAGGTATGCCGTCAGCCGCCAATGCGAGGCGGGTCGCGTCGGCCTTGCTGCGCTCGTAGGGCTCGCCGGTCGTGGCCAGCGGGCAGGTCTCGTCGATGCGCAGGTCGGCGGCGTGGGGTTGGAAGGCGTGGCTGGTGCCGACATAGAGCAGGCGTCGCACGCCGGCCGCGCGCGCCGCGGCCAGGACGTTGGCGGTGCCCGTGACATTGACCTCGAGGACCGCGTGCTCGGGAGCCTCGCCGATGCTGACGAGCGAGGCGAGGTGGACGACCTCGTCGACGCCGGCGAAGGCGGCCGCGAGCGTCTCGGGGCGGGTGATGTCGGCGACGACTCGCTCGACCGGCATACCCCGCAGGGACTCGGGGTCGGGGTCGAGGTGCAGCACCGCCCGCACGTCGGTGCGCCCGCGAGCGACAAGCTCGCGCACGAGGGCGTTGCCCAGATGCCCTGCCGCGCCGGTCACGAGGATCACGCGCTCAGCCTAGGGTGAGCCGTCGCCTGTGCCGGCGGCGAGGGTGGTCAGCAGCCACGCCCCGATGCCGCGCATCCGCGCGACCACCTGTCGGGTCGTCGTCTCGTCGTGGTCGCTCCAGTGGCAGATGACGCCATAGCTGATCGCCCGGTCGCCGCGCCGGATGCACCCGACGTCGGCGCGCACGCCGGGGTCGGACCCGGTCTTGCCCCACCAGCGCAGCGCGCTGGGGTCGGTCGTCGGGGCGAGCGGATCGAGGGCCAGGGGCGCAGCGACCATCGAGTGGTCGATGCCGAGGGCCAGCCAGGCGTGCACGCAGCGGGCCACCGGGTCGGTGGCCCGGGTGGCGTCCAACCGGGCGAAGACGCGCGCCCAGTCGGCGGCGCAGCCCACGCTGAGCTGCGGGGGATCGGTCGGCCTGCGGTGGTCGCGGACCTGGTCGAGCAGCGCCGACCCGCCGCTCACCCAGCGGGTGGCCGTGTCCTGGACAGCGCCGAGGCCGACCGTCGACAGGAGCAGGTTGGTGGCGAGGTTGTCGCTGACGGCGGCGACGAGGACGGCCAGGTCGGTGACACTCGGGTGGGTGAGGGTCAGATGGCGCAGTAACCCTGAGTCTGCGACGGGGTCGACCGTATGCCGGTCCAGCGGCATTGCCGGGTCGATGGTGCCGGCCTCGATCGCCTCGGCGAGGGCGATGAGCAGCAGGACCTTGCCGACGCTCGCCGTGGGCAGGACGTGGTCGCCATCGAGGTCGGCGATGGGGGTCGCGGAGTTGAGGTCCACGGCATACACCGACCAGGTCTCGGTCGGGCGAGGAGCGAGCAGCAGGCCGGAGAGCGCCACGCGGCCACCTTAGGCGGCGCGCGGGGGAGACGGCGTGGATGACGGCGTCGGTGGTGTCGTCATCACCACACCGGCGACGCCGTCACGGGCTCCGTCATGGGGCAGGTCCTATCGGGCGAGCGGGGGGACGGCCGCGACGGCGTCCTCGTGGTCGAGACCGGAGAGCTCGAGCAGGTCGACGACGAGCGAGCGCAACTGCGCGATGAGGACCGTCGTGTGATAGCCCGTCGGGACCAATTGGGCACTGCGGCGTGCCAATTCGAGAAATGCGGGTTGGGCGAACTCGGCGCTGCGGTTCTCGGCCCAGGCCCGGTCGAGCAGGTCGACGGCGTCGGCCAGATCCTCGATGGCCTGGACGCAGTCGGGCGGGACGGTGACGCCGTGGGAGGTGACGATGTTGACCCTGCGCAGGAGCACGCGGGTGCTGCGCAGGGCTCGATCCAACGGGTCGACGATCGAGGCGATCGTCCGGACGCTGCCGGCATCACTGCGCCGGAAGGGCGTCGAGGCCAGAACCGACATCCCCTCGTCGGCGGCGGCCTGCAACTCGCGGATGAGCGGGTCGGTGTCGCGGGCGCGGGCAAGGACGGCTGCCGAGCGCTCGATGTCGCCGTGCTCGGCGCTGTCGGCCGCATCGTGCAGCAGCTCGGCCATGACCGCCGCGACCCGCGCCGCTAGCTGCCGTGGAGCACGCAAGGGTGCGTGCGGCACGACTGCGGCAAGGACCAGTGCCACGACGCCGCCGATCACCGCATCGAGCCAGCGGACGAACGCCTGCCCGTTGGCCGGCACGAGGACGGTGACGCTGATCGACTGGACCGCCGACTGCATGACGAGCAGCTGACCGGCGTCGAGCAGCAGGGCGACCGACATGGAGACCGCGACGACGAGGGCGATCTGCCAGGCGCCGGAGCCGGCCACGGCGACGAAGACATCGGCGATCGCCACACCGAGCGCCACGCCGATCGTGACCTCGGCGACGCGGCGCAGCCGCTGGCCGTAGGTCATGCCGAGGCAGACGACCGACACGATGGGCGCGAACAGGGGCGTCGGGTGGTGGAGCAGGTCGGCCGCGACCAACCAGGCGAGCCCGGCCGCCAGGGCGCACTGCAGGACGTGCCAGCTCTTGTCTTCGAGCCGGTGCAGGCGGGCCCGCACCGAGATGCGCCCGCGGGACCAGGCCCGCTCGATGAGTGCCTCGATGGTGGCGTCGCGGAAGGCTCCCGTGGACATGGGTCCATTGTCCCGAGCCCGGCTGTGCGACGGGTCGAACCGACCGCCCTCAGTGACCCCGCCCCACGCTGCTGCGATGTATAGATGCTCGGAATCCCGAGCGTCTATACATCGCAGGACCGAGATTCCGAGCGGTAATACATCGCAGGAGCCTTGGCCGGGACTGCTCCTTCGTCGCAGCCGCAGCCGGCGCTAGATCGTCACCGACCCTGCCTTCTGGGTCGGTTCCTCATCGCTTGGGTGAGGCCGGCTCGTACCTCGCCCCCCTCACCCTGCGCTAGATCGTCACCGACCCTGCCTTCTGGGTCGGTTCCTCGCCGCTTGCTCGTCCCTCGCAGCGCGGCTTCGTCACCGACCCAGACGCGCGTAGACGGCCTCCGTCGCCGCCTTGGTCGGCTCCCACCAGGCGCGGTTGGCGGCATACCAGTCGATCGTCTGGCGGAACCCCGCGCGGATGTCCTGATAGCGCGGCGTCCAGCCGGTCTCGGCGCGCAACTTGGACGAGTCGATGGCATAGCGCAGGTCGTGGCCCGGCCGGTCGTTGACATGCTCGAACCAGTCGGCCGGCTTGTCCATGAGCTCGAGGATCAGCGCGATGATGTCGCGGTTGTTGCGCTCGCCGTCGGCACCGATGAGGTAGGTCTCGCCGAGCCGCCCGCGCTCGATGATCGCGATGACCGCGTCGTTGTGGTCGTCGACGTGGATCCAGTCGCGCACGTTGGCGCCGGCGCCGTAGAGCTTGGGCTTGACCCCGTCGAGGATGCCGGTGATCTGTCGCGGGATGAACTTCTCGACGTGCTGGCGCGGGCCATAGTTGTTGGAGCAGTTGGACAGCGTCGCCGCGACCTTGAACGAGCGAATCCAGGCCCGCACCAACAGATCTGCGCTGCCCTTGCTCGCCGAATAGGGCGACGAGGGGTTGAGCGGCGTCGCCTCGGTGAAGCGTGCCGGGTCGTCGAGCTCGAGGTCGCCGTAGACCTCGTCGGTCGAGATGTGGTGCATCCGCTTGCCATGCCGACGCACCGCCTCGAGCAGCTGGTAGGTGCCGATGATGTTGGACTCCATGAAGGGCCACGGGTTGTCGAGCGAGTTGTCGTTGTGCGACTCGGCGGCGAAGTGGACGACGAGGTCGTGCTCGGCCACCAGCCGGTCGACAAGGTCGGCGTCGGCGATCGACCCGTGGACGAACTCGATCTCGTCGGCGACCGGCCCGAGGGAGGCGAGGTTGCCGGCATAGGTCAGGGCGTCGATGACGGTCACCTGCCAGTCGGGTCGCGTTTCCCGCACGCGCAGAACGAAATTGGAGCCGATGAAACCGGCGCCGCCGGTCACGAGGATCTTCATGCGGTCATCTCCGGGTTAGGGGTGTGGGCGATGGTCGAGTTGGTGTCGGTGTCGGTGACGGCCCGCAGGCCGGGTGGCTCGGGCGAGGCCGCCGATGGCCCCGAGTGGAACTCCACCTCGAGGGCGAAACGGTGGGCCAGATAGCGGTGATCGGAGACCGCGAGCGGTATGCCGTGCGCGTCCGCCGCGACGCGGCGCACGCGCAGCAGCGCCACCCCGGCAGAGGTGTGCAGCAAGGCAGCATCCGCGTCGGTGGCGACCGCCGCGGTGATCGTCTGGTGCACCGAGGCGACCCGATGGCCGTCGCGGCCGAGTGCCTCCCAGATGCCGGGTCGGGCGGCGTCGTCGCGGGAGATCCGTCCAGCCAGCGCGGCCGGCACCCACTCCTGGGCGATGTCCAGGCCCTCGCCGTCGACGGTGCGCACCGAGCGGGCGTGCAGCACCGGCGCCCCCACCGCGAGCGCGAGCAACTGCGCCGGCCCTGCCGGTGCCGAGGTGAAGCCGAAGTCGACGACCTCGCGGGTCCATTCCCGGCCCGCCTCGGCGACGGCCGAGCCGGCATGCCGGAAGGTGCCGAGCGCCAGCCGCTGGTGGAAGGCGCCCCCGCGCACGAACCACCCGGCGCCCTGGCGCGACTCGACGAGGCCCTCGTCGCGCAGCAGCTCGAGCGCCCGGCGCACGGTGGGGCGGGACACGGCATACCTGGCCCCGAGCTCCGCCTCGGACTCCACCGCGCCGAGCTCGCCGAACTCACCGAGGGCGATGCGCTCACGCAACTCCTGGGCGATGGTGGCAAACCGAGCACCTGTCATGAACTTGTAATATACAGGACGGAAGCGACAGGGTGTCACGGCAGGACGCCGCGGCGGGCGTCGCGAGGGTCCGTTATGGCCCGATGTATCACGAGCGGGCCGGCGCGACTCATCACGGCAATGTCGCCGTCTGCAGGGGAGTGTGCATGTTCACCGTGGCCCCATCGTCCGTCCGTGCCGCCAGCCGTCCTGGCCCGGTGATCGCCGCCAGCTCCCGGATCGCGGCGCCGAGGCACCTGGCGACTCCGCGGCTCGAGCTGGACGTCACGGTGGCGGTGGAGCAGTTGCGGGCGTTGCAGCACGCGTTGCCCGAGGTGGCGCTGCACTTCGCCGTCAAGGCCAATCCGCACCCGCAGTTGCTCCAAGCGTTGTATGCCGCGGGCGCGCGCTTCGATGTCGCCAGCCCGGCCGAGGTGCGCGTCGCCCTCGCGGCCGGGGCCAGGCCGGCCGAGCTGGTCTACTCCAACCCGGTCAAGCGCCGCGACGACATCGCCACGGCATACGCCCTCGGGGTGCGGCTCTTCGCGGTCGACTCGCCGGAGGAGACCCGCAAGCTGGCCGAGGCGGCGCCGGGTGCCGGCGTGATCGTGCGGCTGGTCACCTCGGGCGAAGGCTCGGACTGGCCGCTGTCGCGCAAGTACGGCTGCTCGACCGGTGAGGCGATCGCCGTGCTCGCCGAGGCGACGCAGCTGGGCCTGGCACCCGCTGGAGTCTCCTTCCACGTCGGCTCGCAGCAGCGCAACCCGCAGGCCTGGCGAGCGCCGATCCTCGCGGCGGCACGCGTCTTCGAGCAGCTGCGTGAGCTCGGCCATGAGCTGTGGCTGCTCGACCTCGGCGGCGGTTTCCCGGCGTTGCATGAGGGGCATCACCCGTCCTTCCTCGCCTATGGCGCAGCGATCGAGGCGGCGCTGGTCGAGGGCTTTGGCTCCGACCGCCCCCGGGTCATCGCCGAGCCGGGGCGCGGCATCGTCGGCGACGCCGGTGAGGTGGTCGCGTCGGTCGTCACGGTGCTCACGCGCGGCGAGGTCCGCTGGGTCTATCTCGACGCGGGGGTCTTCACCGGCCTGGTCGAGACTCTCGACGAGGGCATCCGCTATCGGCTCGCGACGAGCGCCGACGGTGGACCGGTTGGTCCGGCCGTGCTCGCCGGGCCGACCTGCGACAGCGCCGACGTGCTCTACGAGCGCACCCCAGTGCTGCTCCCGCTGGCCCTCGCCGAGGGCGACGAGGTGCGGCTGCTCTCGGCCGGGGCCTACACGAGCTGCTATTCGACCGTGGGCTTCAACGGCTTCGACCCGCTGCCGACCCACCTCGTGCGGCGGGCGGACCGGCGGTGACCCCACGGGTTTGGCGGGTCGTCGGCAGTCACGCCCTCGCCGCCATCGGGATGGGGTTGCCCTGGCCGATGCTGCTCGTCCTCGTCGACGGGGCCGGCTCCCATCTGCTGCTCGGCGTGGCGGGTGCGGCTCGGTTGGCCCCCTATGTCGCGCTGTCCTGGCTGTCGGGGCGGTTGGCCGACCGGCGTGAGCGCGCCGGCATCGTCCGGCTGTCGGTGTGGGCGCGGGTCGGGTTGCTCGCGGCATGCGCGGTCGCGATGGCCGCCGGCGCGCACCTCGCCGCGGTTGTCGCGGCAACGCTCGCCGTGGTGGCCGGG
>CAZLGB010000190.1:0-6737 GCA_964558825.1 uncultured Intrasporangiaceae bacterium | reverse complement strand
GCCCGAGCCGCCGGCCGCACCGGCATACCCGGGTTACCAGGCGCCTGCCGCGCCGACCTACCCGGGCTACCAGGCGCCCGACCAGGCCGCCCCGGGTTACCCGGGCGCGCAGCCGGGCTACCAGCAGCCGACCTACCAGGGTGGCTACCCGGCCGCGCCGATGCCGGGTGGCTACGCGCCCTACGGCAGCCAGACCGGCCCCGGTGGCGACTTGGCCCAGTGGCCGCAGCGCGCCATCGGCTACCTCATCGACATCGCCCTCTACATCCCGGGCTACATCCTCTATGCGCTGGGCGCACCGAAGGTCGACGCCCGAGGCAACGTCAGTGGCGTGGGCATCACCTACTTCATCGGCGCCCTCTACATCCTCGGCATGGCGATCTGGAACCGCTGGATCAAGGGTGGCCAGGGCCAGACCATCGGCCGCAAGGTCGCCGGCGTGACCCTCGTCAACGCCCAGGGACAGCCGCTCGGCGCCGGGATGGCCTTCGTGCGCGACCTCGCCCACATCATCGACGGGGCGATCTGCTACATCGGCTATCTCTTCCCGCTGTGGGACGCCAAGCGTCAGACGATCGCCGACAAGCTGCTCAACACCTACGTCATCACCGTTCCCAAGTGATCCCACTGGCACCGCGACGGCGTCGCGGCGCCAGCCGACCGGGGTCGAGCCGCACGCGGCTCGACCCCGGTTCGTCGTTTTCCGGGGGTGGCGCAGGGCGCCCTCCCCGGCCACTCGCTCGGCTAGGGTGCGAAATGCGGCCCTGAGCAGGGGGCTCGTGAGGGAAACGAAAGGGAACCGCTATGTCCTACGGATCGACTCCTCCGCCGAATGACGGGGGTTATCAGGCGCCTCCGCCGCCGCCCATGGGTGCCTACAACGCCGGCGCGCCCCCGCCGCCCAACAATCTCGTGCTGGCGATCCTCTCGACAGTGCTGTGCTGCCTGCCGATCGGCATCTACGCGATCATCCTGGCCTCCAAGGTCAACACGTTGTGGGCCCAGGGCGATGTCGCCGGCGCGCAGAAGGCCTCTGCTGACGCCAAGCGGTGGGCCCTCATCGGCGCCGTGCTCGGTCTGGTGGGATCCGTGATCATCGTGGTTCTCCAACTGGCGGCTGCCGGGTCGACCTCCCGCTGAGCCCATGACCGTCACCGCCGCCGCCTCGCCTCGGATCCGTCCGGGGGCTCGTGCCCTGCTGGTTCCGCTGGGGACCGCAGTGGCCGGGGCGGCTGCGGCGACGGTCATGTCCCGGATCGACCCGATGGGTCCGGGGCCCTACCCGGTCTGCGTGTTCCACGCCGTGACCGGGCTCTACTGCCCCGGGTGTGGGTCGGGGCGAGCGGTCTATGCCCTGCTCCACGGCGATGTCGCCACCGCGCTGGCGCGCAACCCCTTCGCCGTCGTCGCGATCGTCTACCTCGGCTACGCCTTCTCCGGGTGGACCTATCGGCGCTATACGGGCGCCCCCCGCCGGGTGGCTCCGGGCAGCCTCATCCGCGCGGTCTTCTACGTCATCATCGCCTTCTGGGCGCTGCGCAACGTTCCCGGGTGGACATGGCTCTCCCCGGAGTGACCCCGACCTCCTCCCGCCCTCGGGCGCCCGGCGGCCGCACCCGACAAGCGGCGTGGGCGGCGGCAGCGGTGGCCGGCACGGCATACCTCTATCTCGTCGACCCGAATCAACCCGGGCACTATCTGCCCTGCCCGACCTATGCGCTGACCGGCACCTATTGCCCGGGGTGCGGCGGGCTGCGCTCGGCGCATGCGCTGCTGCACGGCGACCTTGTCGCGAGCCTGGGCTACAACCCCGCGGTGCTGCCGTTGCTGGTCTTCCTCGTGGTCTGGGGACTGCGCTGGTGGCGCCGCGGCCGGCCGCGGGTGAGCGTCTCGACGTCGGGCTGGCGCTTCCGTCTGGTGCTGGCCCTCGTGGGCGTCTTCTGGCTCGCCCGAAACGTCCCAGGATGGGACTGGCTTTCACCCGCATGACCGTGACGCCGTAGCCTGTCACGGTGTCCACCTCAACGACCGTGCTCGACGACATCGTCGCCGGTGTCCGAGCCGATCTCGCCGAGCGGATGACTCGCGTGCCGCTGGCCGCGCTCGAGGCGTCCGTGGCCACGTCTGCTCGTGCCCGTGACGCCGAGGCCGCCCTGCGGGCGAGCACCGGGGTGGCGGTCATCGCCGAGGTCAAACGCGCCAGCCCGAGCAAGGGCCCACTCGCCACCATCGCCGACCCGGCCGCGCTCGCGAGGCAGTATGCCGCCGGCGGTGCCACGGCGATCTCGGTGCTCACCGAGGGCCGCCGCTTCGGCGGCTCGCTGGCCGACCTCGACACCGTGCGCGCGGCCGTTGCCGTGCCGGTGCTGCGCAAGGACTTCATGGTCGAGCCCTATCAGCTGCTCGAGGCCCGGGCGCACGGCGCCGACCTCATCCTGCTCATCGTCGCCGCCCTCACCGACGCCCAGCTCGTCGCGATGCGTGAGCAGGCCGAGAGCCTGGGCATGACCGCCCTCGTCGAGGTCCACGACGAGGAGGAGACCCGCCGCGCGGTGGCCACCGGGGCGCGGGTCATCGGGGTCAACGCCCGCAATCTCAAGACCCTGCAGGTCGATCGCTCGACCTTCGCCAGGCTGCGCCCGCTCATCCCGGCCGGCGCCGTCGCGGTCGCCGAGAGTGGCATCCGCGGGGTTACCGACGTGCAGGAGTATGCCGCGGCCGGGGCCCACGCCGTGCTCGTCGGCGAGGCGCTCGTCACCGGTGGGGACCCGGCCGCTGCGGTGGCGAGCTTCGCCGCGGTGGCGCGGCACGGCATACCCGGCGGGGCGGGTGCCGCCTCACCCGGCCACGGCTCGACGGAGGGCGCACGATGAGTGGGGGAGAAGGCCGCTTCGGTGAGTTCGGGGGGCGTTTCGTGCCGGAGGCGCTCATCCCGGCGCTCGAGCAACTCGACGAGGTGCGCCGCAAGGCGCTCGTGGACCCCGAGTTCGTCGGCGAGCTCGACCGGCTGCATCGCACCTACACCGGGCGGCCGTCGATCATCACCGAGGTGCCGAGGTTCGCCGCCCACTGCGGGGGCGCGCGGGTCATCCTCAAGCGCGAGGACCTCAACCACACCGGCTCGCACAAGATCAACAACGTCCTGGGCCAAGCCCTGCTGACCAAGCGGATGGGCAAGACCCGGGTCATCGCCGAGACCGGTGCCGGCCAGCACGGGGTCGCGACGGCCACGGCGGCGGCGCTGCTCGGGCTCGAGTGCGTCGTCTACATGGGCAAGGTCGACACCGAGCGCCAGGCCCTCAACGTCGCCCGGATGCGCCTGCTCGGCGCCGAGGTCATCGCCGTGACCAACGGCAGCCAGACCCTCAAGGACGCCGTCAACGAGGCGCTGCGCGACTGGGTCGCCAATGTCGACGACACCCACTACGTGCTCGGCACGGTGACCGGCCCGCACCCCTTCCCCGAGATGGTCCGCGACTTCCACCGGATCATCGGCGTCGAGGCGCGCGCCCAGGTGCTCGACCTCGTCGGCCGGCTTCCCGACGCCGTGCTTGCCTGCGTGGGCGGCGGGTCCAACGCCATGGGGATCTTCCACCGCTTCCTCGACGACGCGACGGTGCGCCTGGTCGGGCTCGAGGCCGGGGGAGAGGGCGTCGAGAGCGGCCGTCATGCGGCGCGCTTCTCAGGAGGCACCCGTGGTGTCCTCCACGGTGCCGCGACCTATGTGCTCCAGGACGACGACGGCCAGACCGTCGAATCCCACTCTGTCTCAGCGGGATTGGACTATCCCTCGGTCGGCCCCGAGCACGCGCACCTCTTCGAGACCGGCCGCGCCGAGTATCGGGCGATCACCGACGACGAGGCGATGGAAGCCTTCCGGCTGCTCTGTCGCACCGAGGGGATCATCCCGGCGATCGAGTCCTCGCACGCGCTCGCGGGCGCCATGCAGGTCGGCCGCGAGCTCGGCCCCGACGCGGTCCTGCTCGTCTCGCTCTCCGGCCGCGGCGACAAGGACGTCCACACCGCCGCCCGCTGGTTCGGCTTGCTCGACGGCTCGACCACCGACGCAGGAGGTATGCCGTGAGCGCGCCACTCGCCGCCTCGGTGACAGCCACCGAGCCGAGCCCCGGCACTCAGGTGCTGGCCCGCTGCCGAGCCGAGGGCCGGGCCGCCCTCGTCGCCTACCTGCCGGTCGGCTTCCCCTCGGTGGCCGGCTCCGTCGAGGCCATGGTCGCGATGGTCGAGGCAGGCGCCGACATCGTCGAGGTCGGCGTGCCCTATTCCGACCCGCTCATGGACGGCCCGGTCATCCAACGGGCCACTGAGGCCGCGCTCGCCGGTGGCACGCGGGTCGACGACGTCTTCACCGCGGTGCGCGCTGTTGCCGAGGCGGGGGCCGCGGCATACGTCATGACCTATTGGAATCTCGTGCTGCGCCGCGGGGTCGAGCGCTTCGCGGCCGACCTCGCGGCGGCCGGCGGCAGCGGGCTCATCACCCCCGACCTCATCCCCGACGAGGCGGGCGACTGGCTTGCCGCCTCCGACGCCCACGGCCTGGACCGGGTCTTCCTCGTCGCCCCCTCCTCGACGCCCGAGCGGCTCGTCATCGCGACGGGTGCCAGCCGGGGCTTCGTCTATGCCGCCTCGACGATGGGCGTCACCGGCACCCGCGAGACCGTGGGCTCGGCCGCCGAGCAGGTCGTCGCCCACACCCGAGCGGTGACGCAACTGCCGGTCTGCGTGGGTCTGGGCGTCTCCAACCGGGCTCAGGCCGCCGACGTCGCGCGCTTCGCTGATGGCGTCATCGTCGGATCGGCGCTGGTCCGGGCCCTGGGCGAGGGCGGCATACCCGCCCTGACGGCGCTCACCCGCGAGCTGGCGGCCGGCGTGCGCGAAGGCCGCGCGTGAGCCGCCAGCGCGGGCTCGACCTCGTCGGGCTGCTGCTGCGCCTCGTCCTCGGGGGAGTGCTGCTCGTCGCCGGCGCCCTCAAGGTGACCAATCCGGGTGCCTCCGCGCTGGCCGTGCGCGCCTATCAACTGCTGCCCTACGACCTGGCGGGCTATGTCGGCTTCGCCCTGCCGATCATCGAGATCCTCGTCGGGCTGCTGCTCATCGCGGGGCTCTTCACCCGGGCCGCCGCGGTCATCGGCGGGCTGCTCATGCTCGCCTTCGTCATCGGGATCGCCTCGGCCTGGGCGCGGGGGCTGTCCATCGACTGCGGGTGTTTCGGCGGCGGCGGCGAGTCGCTCGACGGGCGCACGGCATACCCCTGGGAGCTCGCTCGTGACGTCGCGCTGCTCGCCGCGGCGGTCTGGCTCGTGCGCCGCCCGCGCTCGGCGTATGCCGTGGACTCCCGCCTGCGCTGACCGCGCCAGCCAGCCCCGAGCCCCCGGACGCGGGCCGGCGCATCACTCGGGATGGGTGACAATAGGCGCATGCCTCGACCTGATGCCGCCCAGAAGATCCGCGACGCCGCCCCCAGCGCGGGCGCCTCCAAGCGCACCGTCGCGGTCGTCGTGGCGGTCCTCGCCGTCGCTGCCGTGGTGGCGGCGATCTTCATCGGCAAGGCCGTGTCGGGCGGCTCCACGGCGAGCCCGGCCGCGGGCGGCGGGACCAGCCAGGCCGTGCCCAAGGGCGCTCTCGGCTTCGGCCAGGGGATGGTCGTCACGCCCAACGCGCCGGCAGGCGCCCCGGTCCTGGACATCTACGAGGACCCGCAGTGCCCGATCTGCAAGCAGTTCGAGGAGATCTTCGGCCCGGCCATCGACCAGATCGTCGCCGCCAACGAGGCCAAGGTGATCGTCCACACGATGACCTTCCTCGACACCAACCTCAAGAACGACTCCTCCAAGCGCGCCGCCAACGCGGCGATGTGCGCGGCCGACCAGGGCAAGTTCCTGCCCTATGTCGAGGCGACGTATGCCGGGCAGCCCGCCACCGAGGGGGCCGGCTACACCGACGCCGAGCTCGTCGGCTTCGCCACCAAGGCCGGGGTCACCGACATGAACACGTGGAAGGCGTGCCTGGCGAGCAACACCTACCTCGAGCACGTCAAGGCGCTGGAGACCGACTCGGAGAAGGCCGGCGTCAACGGCACCCCGACCGTCAAACTCAATGGCGAGGTCGTGTCGCTCAACGGGCTCGACGCGGCCAGCTTCCGCGCGAAGGTCAAGGCAGCGACGAAGTGACGTCGGTCTGGGCCGGCACGGTCCTGTCGGCTCCTGCACTGGCCGGAGTGGCGGCCGGGCTGTTCGCGGGCCTGCCGCTCGAGATCCCCAGCCCGACCGCGGGGGTGTGGTGGCTGGGTCCCATCCCCATCCGCGGCTATGCCTTCAGCATCCTCGCCGGCATCGTCGTGGCCGTCTGGTGGACCCAGCGGCGCATCGTCGCTCGGGGCGGCACGGCCGGTCAGGTGCTCGACATCTCGGCCTGGGCGGTGCCCTTCGGCATCGTCGGTGGTCGGATCTACCACCTCATCACGACCCCCCAGCCCTATTTCGGGCCTGGCGGCAACCCGTGGAACGCCTTCCGGATCTGGGAGGGCGGCCTGGGCATCTGGGGCGCGGTCGCCCTGGGGGCGCTCGGGGCGTGGATCGGCTGTCGCCGCCACGGCCTGGCGCTCGGCGACTTCGCCGACGCCCTGGCTCCGGGCTATCTCGTGGCGCAGGCGATGGGGCGCTTCGGCAACTGGTTCAACAACGAGATCTACGGTCCTCCCACCGACCTGCCGTGGGGCC
>CAZLGB010000189.1:0-6749 GCA_964558825.1 uncultured Intrasporangiaceae bacterium | reverse complement strand
AGCCGACTGCTGCGCAGGCGCCCGCCGACCCGGTGGGCGACGCCGCTGAGGCGGTCACACCGGTCAGGCCGGTCCAGCAGGTCAGGCCGATCACGCCGCCCGCACCCACCGAGCCGCGCGCGGAGGACCCGGCCGCCGACGAGGCGGAGGCTGACGCCGACAACGACGCGACCACCGACGCTGAAGCTGAAGCTGACCTTGAGGCCGACGTTGCTGCCGACACGCCGCGGCCGGCCGCGGCGGCGAGCGACCGGCATACCTCCTCGGCGCGGCCACGTCGCTCGGGGCGGCCGTCGGTGCCGAGTTGGGACGACATCGTCTTCGGCGCCACGTCGCGGCCCACCCGGGACGAGGCCGAGGACTGAGCAGAACCCCTCAGCGAGGGGCGCGGTCGCGCCGGTCTGCGGGGCGCAGGTCGAAGGGCAGCACGTCGGGCGAGAGGGCTGCGGCCCGCGCGGCGTGCGAGGTCATCCGGCGCATGTAGTGACGGCGGCAGAGCACCTCGTATTCGACGACTGCCGCACCCTTGGTCGTGTCACCGACGACGACCTGGTCGCCCTCGACGACCATCTCCCCGTCGACCACGCGGGCATTGTGGGTCGCGCGCTGCCCGCACCAGCACAGCGCCTCGACCTGCAGGACCTGCACCCGGTCGGCGAGCTCGACGAGCCGGCGCGACCCGGGGAAGAGCTCGGTGCGGAAGTCGGCCATGATCCCGAAGGCGAAGACGTCGATGTCGAGCTCGTCGACGAGCCGGGCCAAGTCCTCGATCTGTTTGCCGGAGTAGAACTGCGCCTCGTCGCACACGAGGAAGTCGACCCGGTGGCCCTCGGTGATGAGCCCGACGACGGTCGCCCAGAAATCCACCTCGTCGGTGACCTCGATGGCCTCCCGGGAGAGCCCCAAGCGCGAGGACAGCACCGCCTGACCGGCCCGGTCGTGCTTGGTGAAGCACAGCCCGGCCCGCCCGCGCGCGCGGTGATTGTGCTCCATCTGCAACGCGAGCGTCGACTTGCCCGAGTCCATGGTCCCGGAGAAGAAGACGAGCTCGGCCACGACCACAGACCCTATGCCGTGCGCGCCGGCCAGTGCACCAGCGGGATCGCGGTCTCATCGGCCGTCGCGGCGCCGTGCAGCCCGAGCAGGCGCAGCAGCTCAGGACGCATCCGCACCGTGTCGACGACGGCGATGGGATCGACGCAGGTGACGAGCACGTCGCCGATCCGGGGCCGCACCCGCTCGTCGAGCAGCGCCTGGGGGCCGAACAGGCCCGCCGCGAGCGCGGCCGCACGCTCCTGCACGTGGACGGCCGCGCCGAGGCGGTCGCGCCAGGCGGCTGCCACATCGGCTGCGGCGCCCGGCTCGCAGTAGAGCTGCACGGCCCGCGGCTCCCCTCCGACGTGCCGCACGCCGGTGAGCAGCCACGGCTCGATGGCCAGATCCAGCCGGCGCTCGAAGGGGATGTCGACCATGCCGTGGTCGGCGGTCAACAGGACCGCCGTGTCGGAGGGCACCGAGGCGACGAGGCGGGCCAGCTCGCCGTCGATCGCCTCGAGCTGCTCGCCCCATTGCCACGACCCGACCCCGTGGACGTGTCCGGTGCGGTCGAGATCGCCCCAATAGAGGTAGACGAGCGCCCGCGGGGTAGCGCGCACGGCGCTCAGCGCCGCGTCGACGCGCCCGGCGAGAGCGGCCGAGGCGACGAATCGGCCCCCGCGCAGGGCCGCGTTGGTCAGCCCCGAGCCGTCGAAGTAGCCCGGCCCGATCCGGGTGACGGCGACGTCCAGCGCCTCGGACAGCTCGAAGACGGTGCGCTGCGGCTGCCACGCGAGCGGATCGGGTCCGTCCTCCCAGGACAGCTCGTTGAGGATGCGGTCGGTTTCCGGCACGAGGACCTCGTAGCCGACCAGCCCGTGCGCCCCCGGCGGCAGCCCGGTGCCGAAGCTGCCCATCGAGGTCGCCGTCGTCGACGGGAAACCACACCCCAGGCTGTATGCCGTGTCGAGCGACCCGCGCAGGAAAGGCGCGTGCCCGGCTCGGCGGCGCAGCAGCCGGTCGCCGAGCCCGTCGACGAGCACGACGACGGCCCGGCGGGCCGGCGCCAGCTCGATGAGGGGGCGACCGGCATACGGACGCGGGCCGGGAGGCGCGATCGCGGTGAGGACCGACGGGAGGACGTCGGCGAGGCTGTGTCCTGCGAGCTCGGTCACCGGCCGATGGACGCCGAGAGCGTGCCGGCGAAGTGCAGCGCTCGGGCCAGGGCCCCCTCGCCGTCGGCGTCGGCACTGATGCGCAGCGAGATGTCGTCGGCGGCCAGCGTGCCCTCGAAGCCGTGGTCGGCCTCGCACTGCGGGTCGCCGCACGAGGCGGGCATGACATCCAGCCGGCTCACCGCACCCCAGCCGAGGGTGAGGGTGATCTCGCGGCCGAGACTGCCGGGCACATAGGAGCCCGGCGTGGAGACGACATGCGACACCATGACGCCGCGGACCGACCGAAGCGGGATGCTCTCGCAGGTCGCCGTGGCCACCGAGCGCTCGTGGTGGTCGTCATGGTCGTCGGCATGGACGACGACGAGCTTGCGCGGGGTCATGGCGAGCACGGTGATGTGTCGGCGGATCGCGTCCTCGTCGATGGTCGTCTCCTGGTGGACCAGGTGGGCCTCGACGGTGTCGTCGACGAGCGCCGCGCCGAGCACGTCGGCGACGAGAGCCGGGTAATAGCCGGCTCGCTGGATCTCCGCTCGCAGCTCGGCCGGCAGCGAGAAGCCGGGCACGTTTCGGGGCGTCTGGCGCATCCCCCCATCCTTCCAGGTCGACACGGGTGCGTCCGCCAGCCTGGCACCGGGCGCACCGGGCGCACCGTGCTGGGCGCACGGGGGCGGCTCAGGTCATCGCCCGGCGGCTCGCGTCCTTGCGCGACAAGGCGGGTCGCACGGTGATCTCCGCGCCGAGCACGTCGGCCCCACTGCCCCAGCAGTTGACCGGCTGCAGCGAGATCTGGGCCAGATCGGGGTTCTCGTCGGCGAGGACGGAGATCCGGGCGATGAGCGACTCCAGCGCGGCCAGGTCGACCGGCTCGGCGCCGCGGTGCCCGGTGAGCAGTGGCGCGGCCTTGACCGAGCCGATGAGATCGCGGACGTCGACATCGGTGAGCGGTGGGATCCGATAGCCGATGTCGCCGAGCAGGTCGGTCGGCGGGCCGGCGATGGAGAAGGCGACGACCGGACCGAAGAGCGGGTCCTCGGTGCTCGCGACGACGCAGGCGACTCCGGGTGGGGACATCCGCTGGACGGCCAGGCTGTCGCTGCCGGCGCTGCCCAACCGGGTGGTCAGCGACCGGTGCGCCTCGCGGACGGCCTCCTCGGAGACCAGGTCGGGGCGCACGCCGGACAGGCCGGTCTGGTGGCGCAGCACGGGAGCGACCGCCTTGAGGATCACCGGATAGCCCATGCGCTCCGCCGCGGCGACCGCCTCGTCGGCGCTTTGGACCAGCTCGGTGGGCCACAGCTCGATGCCATAGGCGCCCAGCAGGGTGACCGCCTCCTGCTCGGTCAGCGCGCGCCCCTCGGGCGTCTGCTCGAGCACACCGGCGATGAGGTCGTCGACGATGTCGCGCCGCAGGCCGTCGGGGGCGACCGGGTCGCCGGGGTCGCGGGCTCGCCATTGGGCATAGCGAGTGGCCGCCGCGACCGCGCGCACGGCGTCCTCCGGCAGGGGGTATGCCGGCACGACCCGCCGCCGCGTCGTGGCGCCGGGGGCGTCGATCGAGAGCGCCTCGGTGACACCGCGCATCCCGAGGAAGTTGGCCACACAGGTCTTGTCCGAGCGGGCTGCCTCGTCGCGGACCGTCTCGGCGACGCGCTCGTCGTCGGTGTAGATCGGCGGGATGAAGCACGTGATGACGGTGTCGACGCTGGGGTCGTCGAAGGCCGAGCGCAGGGCCTGGGCGAAGGCCTCGGTGTCGGCGTCCGGTGCCACCGACACCGGCCCGTGGGTGACCTTGAGGTCCCAGCTGAGCGCGGCCTGGGCGGTGAGCGAGCCGAGCGCGTCGGAGTTGGTGACGACCGCGACCCGATCGCCGGTCGGCAGCGGCTGGTGGACGACCAACTGGGCGATGTCGAAGAGCTGGTGGATGTTCTCGGCTCGGATCACCCCCGACTGACGCAGCATGGCGTCGAAGGCCTCCTGGCCGACGGTCATCAGCCGGGTGAGATGCCCGGGCACGAAGCCGAGCAGGGTGGCTCCGGACTTGACGACGATGACCGGCTTGATCCGGGCCAGCTGGCGGGCGATCCGGGAGAACTTGCGGGGGTTGCCGGTCGACTCGACGTAGAGCCCGACGGCGTCGGTCGCCTCGTCGTCGATCCAATACTGCATGAGGTCGTTGCCCGACACGTCGACCCGGTTGCCGGCGGAGGCGAAGGTCGAGACGCCGAGGCCACGTCGCGCGGCCGAGGCGAGCACGGCGATCCCCAAGGCGCCACTCTGGGCGAAGAGACCGAGGTGGCCGTGCGGCGGCAATTGTGGTGCGAGAGAGGCATTGAGACGCACGTCGGGGTGGTTGTTGATGATCCCGAAGGAGTTGGGGCCGATGACGCGCAGGCCGGCTCGCCGGGCCCGCTTGCGCAGTCGGGTCTGCAACTTCCAGCCACGCTCCCCCTCCTCGGCGAAATGCGCGGAGGGGACGACGATGGCGCGAGCGCCCTTGGCGGCGCACTCCTCGACGAGGTCGATGACTTGGGGGGCGGAGACCGAGAGGACGACCAGGTCGACCGGGCCGGGCAGCTCGGACAGGCTGCGATAGGCCTTGAGCCCGTGGATCTTCTTCGCGTGCGGGTTGACGGCATACACCTGGCCGGTGAAGCCTCCCCCGACGATATTGCGCAGGAAGGTCTGACCTATCGAGTGCTCGTGACGCGAGGCGCCGACGACGGCGACCGATCGCGGGGTGAGGAAGCCGCCGACGCTCAACGACTCGGCGCGGTGCTCGCGGGCGAACCGCACGGCCGTCGACGCGGCGGTGGGGGTGATGTCGAAGGACAGCGAGATGACGCCGTCCTCGAGGCGGTGGTGCACGGCATACCCCGCCTCCTTGAAGACGTTGAGCATGCGCCGGTTCTGCGGCAGCACTTCGGCGACGAATTTGGTGATGCCGGAGTCGAATCCGACATTGGCCAGGTGCTCGAGCAGGATCGAGCCGACACCCTTTCCCTGGACGTGATCAGAGACGTTGAAGGCGACCTCGGCCGTCTCGTCGTCGATCTTGTCGTAGCGCCCGATGCCGACGATCTTGTCGCGCTCGGTCGCGACGAGGGCGACCCGCTCGTCGTAGTCGACGACGGTGAAGCGCTCGACGTCACGCTGCGAAAGCTCCTTGAGCGGAGCGAAGAAGCGGAAGTAGATCGACTCGTCGGACTGGCCCGCGTGGAACTCGCGGATCCGGTCGGCGTCGCCCGGGGTGATCGGACGCAGGTGGGCGACCGAGCCATCGCGCAGGACGACATCGGCCTCCCAGTCGAGTGGATAGCCGGGCGGCAGCTCTCCTGGCCCCGCAGCCAGGCCCGGCTCCTCGGGGGGCTCGGAACGCGAGGGCGGATGTCTGCGGTTGTGGGCCACGGAGCCATCGTTGCATGGTCACGTTTCGGGCCGTGACGCGCCCGGGGACTGCGACCTCCGCTAGCCCACACACGACCCCGGACATCGGGCGCGGTGCGATGATCCGTTGATGGAGCTGAGCCAGGCGATCCGCGCGCGCCGGATGGTGCGCCGCTATGACCCCGACCGGCCGGTGCCTCCCGAGGTGCTGACCGCCTGTCTCGAATCGGCGATCAGGGCCCCCAGCGCCGGTTTCTCCCAGGGGTGGGACTTCCTCGTGCTGTCCGGGGCCGACGAAGTGGCGGCCTTCTGGGACGCCACGGCCGAGCCCGCCACCCCTGGCGAGCCGCCGGCCTCGTGGCTGCAGGGGCTGATGACCGCGCCGACGCTCATCCTCTGCCTGTCCGACCCCGACACCTACCTCGATCGGTATGCCGCACCCGACAAGGGATGGACCGACCGCGACCCCGCGCGCTGGCCGGTCCCCTATTGGGATGTCGACACGGGCATGGCCGCCATGCTCATCCTGCTCTCGGCGGTCGATGCCGGGCTGGGTGGGTGCTTCTTCGGGGTGCCTCCGGCCCGGCATACCGCCGTGCGGGAGGCGTTGGGCATCCCGGCGAGCCGTCGGTTCGTCGGTGTCGTGAGCCTCGGGTATGCGGTGCCCCACCCCAAGTCCCCGAGCCTGCGCCGGGGCCGGCGCGGCCTGGACGAGGTCGCCCATTGGGGGCGTTTCGGCACGCACAATCCCCTGGGGCCGCGCCGGGAGGACCTCGCCCGTGAGCAGGGCGCGGGCACCTAAGGTGGACCCGCACCGTCCGTCGCATCGCCCGAGGAGCACCGCCCCGCATGGCCCGCCGTAACCCGACCCCGCCGCCACCGGCGGACTTCGAGGAGCGCATCGTCGACGTCGACGTCGCCGACGAGATGAAGACGGCCTTCCTCGAGTACTCCTACAGCGTCATCTACGCCCGGGCCCTGCCCGATGCGCGCGACGGCCTAAAGCCGGTGCAGCGGCGCATCCTCTATGCGATGAGCGAGCTGGGGCTGCGCCCCGACCGCCCCCACGTCAAGTCCAGCCGCATCGTCGGCGAGGTCATGGGCAAGTACCACCCGCACGGCGACTCGGCGATCTACGACACCCTCGTGCGG
>CAZLGB010000188.1:0-6855 GCA_964558825.1 uncultured Intrasporangiaceae bacterium | reverse complement strand
CGCCACCGCGCCTGCACCGTCCGCGCGCGGCATACCCGATCGGCGGCGTCCCATGAGCCGACCGTATGCCGTGTCGCCGACATCGCGGCGCCGCCGCCCCACATGCGGGCGGGCCGGCCTCCCGAGGGGAGACCGGCCCGCGTCGTCGGTGCGCTGCAGCGCGCCGACGCTCACCACATCGGCATCAGGCCGCTCGGTAGGTCGTCCATTGCGCCTGCATCCGCGAGATCTGGCCCGCGGTGAATTGGTTCATGCACGAGTCGTCGGTGTAGTCCATGAAGTTGGTGATCGGGTCGAGGCCGGCGTTCTTCGTGCAGCTGTCCCGGCCGACCGGGCAGCCGAAGGCCGCCGACTTCTCCGCGGGCGTGTCGCTCACGTAGTCGCCCTTGCCCGAGCAGCCGCCCTGGAAGGTGTGGTAGAGCCCGAGCCAGTGCCCGATCTCGTGGGTGGCCGTGTCGCCGAGGTTGTAGGGCGCCGCGCTGCCGCCCGGCAGCGACTGGTCGAGCAGGACGACGCCGTCCATCGGGTCGACGGTCGCCTTGGGGAAGGTCGCCCACCCGAGCAGGTTCTGGCCGAGGTTGGCGGAGTAGAGGTTGAGGTCCTGCTTGCCGCCCTGGTGCAAGGCGGTCTTCATGGCCTTCTCGGCGGCGCTGCCGGGGGTGATGCCGTTGTACCAGGTGGCGTTGTTCGTCCGGTCGGTCGAGGCGAGCGCGAAGGAGAAGCCGGTGCCGGCGTATGCCGCGTTGAGCACGGCGATCTGGGCGCTGATCATCCGATCGGCGATGTCGCCGGTGGTGCCGTCGTAGACGACGTGGAAGTGCACCTGGACGGAGACGCTGGTGAAGGCGGCCACGGCCAGCGTGCCCGCAGCGCCCTTGCCGGCGGTCTGAGCCGCCGAGCGGGCCGCGAAGTCGCTCTCGCGCGCGGCGGCCTGGGCGTCGGTGAGCTCCTGCGGGTCATAGCGGTTGCCGCCGGCGGCGGCGCGACCGGCGTTGACCGCGTCGGTGTGCTCGACGCAGGCAGCGGACTCGGCGCCCGCTGCCGGGGCTGCGGTGGCGGCGCCGGCGACGGCCGGAGCGGACACCGACAACAAGGCGGCCGCCCCCAGGGCCGGCAGTGCGGTGAAGATCGTGCGCAAGGTCATGGGCGAGGCGTCCTTCGGTCGGGGGCAGGCGCCGGGAGCGCCGGGTGCCGGTCCGGGTGATGGGACGAAGGTAGGGCCCGGCGCGCATCCGGGGGTCGTATGAACGGTCAGTTCTCAGTCAAGAATCGGTCAGACGCCGGGGGGCCGGGCGGCGTCCGAGACGGCGCCTCTCACTCGGTAATCTTGTCCCTCGTGACTGTTCCGCCGCCTCCCGCCTCCGGGCAGCCCGAGCTCGCCGCCGCGGCGCCCGGTGCCGCCGACGACCTGCCGGAGCAGTTGCGGGTGCGGCGTGACAAGCGCGACCGACTCATCGCGAGCGGGCACGCGGCATACCCCGTGTGGGTGGGACGCACGCACACCCTCGGCGAGATCCGCGAGCAGTGGGAAGACCTGGAGGCGGGCGAGCAGACCGACGCGGTGGTCCGCACCGCCGGTCGGGTGATGTTCATCCGCAACACCGGCAAGCTGTGTTTCGCCACCCTCCAGGAGGGCGTCGGCACCCGGCTGCAGATCATGCTCAGCGCGGCCGAGGTCGGCGAGGCGGCCCTCGCCGACTGGAAGGCCCTGGTCGACCTCGGAGACCACGTCGCCGTCGAGGGCCGGGTGATCAGCAGCAAGCGCGGTGAGCTGTCGGTCCTGGCCACCTCATGGCAGATGGCGAGCAAGGCACTGCGCCCGCTGCCCACCCTGCACAAGGAGCTCTCGCAGGAATCGCGGGTGCGTCAGCGGTATGCCGATCTGGTCGTGCGCCAGGAGGCCCGCGACATGGTCCGCACCCGGGCGCGCGCTATCCGGGCCATCCGCGAGGTGCTCCACGAGCAGGGTTATCTGGAGATCGAGACGCCGGTCCTTCAGCTCATCCACGGTGGCGCAGCGGCGCGGCCCTTCCGCACCCACCTCAACGCCTTCGACCAGGACATGACCCTGCGGATCGCGCTGGAGCTCAGCCTCAAGAAGGCCGTCGTCGGCGGCATCGACCGGGTCTACGAGCTGGGGCGGATCTTCCGCAACGAGGGCATCGACGCCACCCACAGCGCCGAGTTCACCATGCTCGAGGCCTACCAGGCCTATGGCGACCAGACGACGATCGCCGGGCTCATGCGCGACCTCTACGTCGGGGTCGCCGACGCGCTCGGCTCGCGTCAGGTGCAGACGCCGCAGGGCGAGGTCGACCTCGGGGGCGAGTGGCGCTGGCTGCCCGTCTACACCGCGGTCAGCGAGGCGGTCGGCGAGACCGTCACCCCGCAGACCCCGATGGACACCCTCCGACGGTATGCCGCTGCCCACGATGTCGAGCTCGACCCGGCGTGGGGCGAGGGCAAGGTCGTCATGGAGCTGCTCTCCGAGCTGGTCGAGCCCCACCTGCTGCAACCGACCTTCTTGTGCGATTACCCGGCCGTGGCTCAGCCGCTGGCCCGGCCGCACCGCAGCGAGCCGGGCTTGATCGAGGCGTGGGACCTCATCATCGCCGGCGTCGAGCGCGGCACCGGCTTTTCCGAGCTCATCGACCCGGTCGTCCAGCGCGAGGTGCTCACCGCCCAGTCCCTGCTCGCGGCCGGCGGCGACGAGGAGGCCATGCAGCTCGACGAGGACTTCTTGCGGGCGCTGGAGTTCGGGGCCCCACCGATGGGTGGCCTGGGGCTCGGGCTGGATCGACTGGTCATGCTCTTCACCGGGGCCAACATCCGCGAAACGATCCTCTTCCCCCTGCTCAAACCCGAGGACTAATCATGTGGGATGCGATCTACCCATATCTCGCCGCCTTGCTGCCGACGGCTGGCATCCTCGCCATCGTCTACGTCGTTTTTCGGACGATCTTCGAAGCCGACCGCAAGGAGCGCAAAGCCGTGGCGCAATGGGAGGCCGAGCACGGTCGACCCGCCGGGCACCAACCTGCCGATGATGCTGCAGGCGCGGGTTCTTCGGAGGATCCAGCACGCCCGAGCTGAATCCCCGTGGGTGGGGGAAGAATTCCCCCATCGATTCGTCGGGCGGTTTTCCGCCATCCCGAAATAGCACGGGATTAAACGTTGTCTTAAGGCACAGGGTGCTATATTTGCGTCGACTCCGAGGTCGGGGAGAAGGCTTCGGAGTCTGGCAACAATCACGGCGTGGGTCTCTGCGGGGATACCCACAGGGGCCCGAGCCGGGTCGGTCCAGATCGAGTTACATCACGTCCGCGCTCTACCAGAACTGAAACGGAGTCACACTGTGGCCAAGCGTGTGCAGGTCGTCCTTGAGGACGACCTCGACCGGAGCCCCGCCGACGAGACCGTGAGCTTCGCGCTCGACGGGGTCTCTTATGAGATCGACCTCTCGGCGGCCAACGCCAGCAAGCTGCGTGACGCTTTGGCTCCCTATGTGGGAGTCGCGCAGCGGGTCGGCGGTCGCAAGTCCGCGGGTCGTCGTCCCGGCGGTGCGGGCCGCCGCGCCGACGTCTCGGCAGTGCGCGAGTGGGCTCGCGCCAACGGGCACAAGGTCAACGACCGTGGCCGTGTCCCGGCAGCCGTCCAGGCCGCCTACGACAAGGCTCACGCCTGATCCCAGCGGCACCACCACGACGGGCCGTCCCCTCCGGGGGGCGGCCCGTTGTCATGTCGGCGCCGCTGCCCGGGGGCGGGGGCGCGCCGGGTGGCGAGCGCTATCCGAGCAATTCAGCGGCCAAGTCCCCCTGCCGGGCGACCCGGTCGAGCACCTCGTCCCAGAGCAGCTGCCGCAGGCCCTCCTCGCGCTCGGCGCCGACCTCGATCTCCTCCCAGGTGCGGGGAGCAGCGGCATACGGGGCGGTCTTGGCGCGCAGCGAATAGGGGCTGATCGTCGTCTTGGCCGCGACATTCTGGCTCCAGTCGAGGAAGACCTTGCCCGGACGCAGACTCTTGGTCATCTTCCACACGACGAGCTCGGGATGGGCGGCCGTGAGCTCCTGCGCGAGTTGTTGGGCGAGTGCGCTCATGTCGTCGCTGGAGTGCTGGCCCGGCAGGGCGGCATACACCTGCAGGCCCTTGGAGCCCGACGTGACCGGCACGGGGGTGAGCCCGAGCGGCCCCAGGCGCTCGCGCACGAGCAGGGCGACCTGCGAGCACTCGCGCAAGCCGGCGCCGGGACCCGGGTCGAGGTCGACGACCAGCCGATCGGGGGGCAGGGGCTCGTCGTCGGGGCCGACCTGCCATTGGGGCACGTGCAGCTCGATCGAGGCGAGATTGGCCAGGTAGGTCAGCGCATCGAGGCCGGTGACGAGGGGATAGGTGATCGGCTCGGAGGTATGCCGGATGGTCACCCGGGGCAGCCAGGCGGGGGCGCCGGAGGGCAGGTTCTTCTCGAAGAAGCTGATCCCCTCGACGCCGTCGGGAAAACGGATGCGGGTGACCGGGCGCCGCGCCAGGTGCGCCAGCAGCACCGGTGCGATGCGGGCGTAGTAGTGCAGGACCTCGCCCTTGGTCGTCTCGGTGGCCGGGAAGAGGACCTTGTCGAGGTTGCCGACCTGCAGGCGCCGTCCGCCGACCTCGACGCTGACCTTGTCCGGCGGCGGGGTCGGCTCAGCCATCGGGGCTCGTCAGCTCAGCGGCCGGCGCGCCGGCGTCGGGCAGGTCGAGCAGGTCGATGTCTCCCGGAGTGAGGTCGGCGCGCAGCCCGCGGTATGCCGGTTGGCGCAGTCGCCCGGCCGCGGTCATCCCGAGGGACTGCACCTCGCAGACGAGCAGCGGATGCACCCAGGTCGTGCCGACGAGATCCTCGGCGGGCAGCTCGCCGACGAAGGGCGAGTCCGTGGTCGCCAGCGGGCGCAGATCGGCGGCCAGGCTGGCCCCGGCCTTGCCGGCGATGCCCGATCCGACCCGGCCGAGATAGCGCAGCCCGCCGATGCCGGGGACCCCGACGAGCACCGCGCCGAGGCGGGCGTTGGGGCCGCTCTGGTCGGTCTCGGGCCGCCACCCGCCGATGACGACCGACACCGAGGCGCGGTGGGGCAGCTTGAGCCAGTCCGGCGAGCGGGAGCCCGCGGCATACCGACTGGTCGTGCGCTTGCTGACGATGCCCTCCAGACCCTGCTCCCGGGTGGCGGCGAGCAGCGCCTTCCCGTCGGTGAAGGTCGGGGGCAGTTGCCAGTGCGGACCGGCCAGCTCGAGGCGCTCGAGGGTGGCCCGGCGCTCGGCGAAGGTGCGCGCCGTGAGGTCGACGCCATAGAGGCGCAGCAGGTCGAAGACCATGAGCGTGACGGGCAGCCGGGCCGCGAGGGTGCTGGCTCGCGCCGCGCTGGTGACATGAAAGCGCTCGGCTAGCGCCCCGAAAGACGGCCGACCGCCTTGCATGACGACGATCTCACCGTCGAGCAGCATGTCCTCGAAAAGCGTTGCCAGACCGGCCAATTCGGGGAAGGCCACGGTGACGTCGCGCTCGGTGCGCGACGTCAACCGCACCCGTCCGCCGCTGACGTCGGCGAGCACCCGCATGCCGTCCCACTTGACCTCGTGCACCCACTCGGGCCCGGACGGCACCCGTGCAGTCGGGGTCGCGAGCATCGGACGCATGGGCGCATTCTGTCCCATGGCGGGCGCCGCCAGAGGCCTTGCGGGCCTGCGTGAGAGGTCAGAGGATCGCGGTGAGGACGGCGCTGCCGTGGCCCGCGGCGCGGCGGTAGAACTTGCGCAGCGCCTTGTAGCGCGGCCGCAGCCAGGCCTGGAAGATGTCGACCTCGTCCCAATAGCCCGGGTAGATGTCCGCCTCGCGCATCGCCTCGGGATCGACCCGCTCGGCCAGGTCTGTGGCCTTGAGATGGCTGAGCGCCTCGGCGATGCGCTTGACCGTGCGCGGGTCGATGAGGTGGGCCTTGCCGTTGCCGAGGTCCGGTCCGATCGGCTCGCCCCCGAAGATCGCCTGGCCGGTCGCGGTCTCGGCGTCATAGGCCGTGCCGGTCAGCAGCCAGTGGATCCCGTGCCACGCGGTGTCGAGATCGACACCGCGCTGCGGATCAGGAGGTTCGTCCTCGACGAGCGCGGCCACGCGGCGGGGGCTGGCGAGGACGGCCTCGTGCTCGTCCTCGGTCAGCGCGCGCGCCGTCCAGGTCATCACCATGAGGGGAGAGTATGCCGTCTCCACGTGAACGGGTGACGTCTGCGCCGTGACGACCCGTCGTGGGGGCGCGGGCGTCCGAGGTCTCGGCGCCCCTCGAGGGTGTCCGGTGTCGCGTCGGTCGACAGCCGGTGGCGAAGGGGGCCGGGGTTGGGCGGTGGAGTTTGGGCGGCGGGGTCGAAATCTTCCCGCGTCGCTCGAGGGTCTGCGTTGGTTGGGTTGTGGAGCGTATGCATTGAGTCGCCCATGACTCAAGCCGCTGCCTGACCGCCGCCCATGGTCAGCGTTGGTTGGGTTGTGGAGCGTATGCATTGAGTCGCCCATGACTCAAGCCGCTGCCTGACCGCCGCCCATGGCGCTGAATGCGGCCCAACGCCCCCGCAGAGGCAGTGGGCTGAAGGATCCCCGCCGGCACGCCCCCGCGTCTGCACCGCGGCACTTGACCGCGGGCGGTGGGCTGTAGAAAGCGTTACCGGTGACGGAATCAGCAGCCCAACCCAGGCGCGAGGCCCGGCACCACCTCACTCGCTCCAGGGCCGGGGTGAGCGTTCGCACCGGCCTTCACTCCCTGGCGCCCGAGGTAACACGCCCAGTGGAGTCCAGCAGAGTGGTGTACGACGGACCTGAGTGAGTGCGCGCCTGCG
>CAZLGB010000187.1:0-6910 GCA_964558825.1 uncultured Intrasporangiaceae bacterium | reverse complement strand
CGCCGCGATCACGCCTCCGACGCCGCGCGACATCCCGGCCCCCAAGTCACCGCCGCCGCCGAGCGAGTCGCAGATCCGCCCGCTGCGCGGCCCGGCCGCCCGCGTCGTGGCCAACATGCAGGCCTCGCTCGACGTGCCGACCGCGACGTCGGTGCGCTCGGTGCCCGCCAAGCTGCTCATCGACAACCGCGTCGTCATCAACAACCACCTGGCCCGCTCGCGCGGTGGCAAGGTCTCCTTCACCCACATCATCGGCTACGCCCTGGTCAAGGCCCTCGCCGCGGCGCCCGAGATGAACAACGCCTATGGCGAGCAGGACGGCAAGCCGATCGTCATCGAGCCGGCCCACGTCAACCTCGGCCTGGCCATCGACCTCGCCAAGCCCGACGGCACCCGCCAACTGCTCGTCCCCTCGATCAAGTCCGCCGAGCAGATGGACTTCGTCCACTTCTGGTCGGCCTACGAGGACATGGTCAAGAAGGCGCGCGGCGGCAAGCTCACGGTCGAGGACTTCGCCGGCACGACGATCTCGCTGACCAACCCCGGCACCATCGGCACCGTCCACTCGGTGCCGCGGCTCATGCAGGGCCAGGGCGCGATCATCGGCGTCGGCGCCATGGAATACCCGGCCGAGTGGCAGGGCGCCTCCAACGAGACGCTCAACCGCAACGCCGTCTCCAAGATCCTCACCCTCACCTCGACCTATGACCACCGGATCATCCAGGGCGCCCAGTCGGGTGACTTCCTGCGCATCGTCCACCAATACCTGCTCGGCGCCGACGGCTTCTACGACGAGATCTTCTCGGCCCTGCGCATCCCCTACGAGCCGATCCGCTGGGTCCAGGACGTCTCGGCGACCCATGACGACGACATCAACAAGGTCGCCAGGGTCCAGGAGCTCATCCACGCCTATCGGGTGCGCGGTCACCTCATGGCCGACACCGACCCGCTCGAATACCGTCAGCGCCGCCACCCCGACCTCGACATCACCAACCACGGGCTCACCCTGTGGGACCTCGACCGGCACTTCGCCACCGGCGGCTTCGGCGGCGCGCCCTTCCTCAAGCTGCGCAAGATCCTCGGCATCCTGCGGGACTCCTACTGCCGCACCGTCGGCATCGAGTACATGCACATCCAGGACCCCGACCAGCGCCAGTGGATCCAGTCCAAGTGCGAGATCGTCCACGAGAAGGCCACCCGCGAGGAGCAGATCCGCATCCTGCGCCGGCTCAACGCCGCCGAGGCCTTCGAGACCTTCCTGCAGACGAAGTTCGTCGGCCAGAAGCGCTTCTCGCTCGAGGGTGGCGAGTCGGCGATCGCCCTGCTCGACCGCATCCTCTCCTCGGCCGCCGAGGCGGGCATGGACGAGGTGTGCATCGGTATGCCGCACCGCGGCCGGCTCAACGTGCTGGCCAATATCGCCGGCAAGTCTCCGGGGCAGATCTTCCGGGAGTTCGAAGGCAAGCAGGACCCCACCTCGGTGCAGGGCTCGGGCGACGTCAAGTACCACCTCGGCACCGAGGGCGTCTTCCAGGCCGAGACCGGGGCCTCGACCAAGGTCTACCTCGCGGCCAACCCCAGCCACCTCGAGGCGGTCAACCCCGTCCTCGAGGGCATCGTCCGAGCCAAGCAGGACCGGCTCAATCTCGGCGGCGACGCCTTCACCGTGCTGCCGATCCTGCTGCACGGCGACGCGGCATTCGCCGGCCAGGGCGTCGTGGCCGAAACCCTGCAGCAGTCGCAGCTGCGTGGCTACCGCACCGGCGGCACCATCCACGTCGTCGTCAACAACCAGGTCGGCTTCACGACGGCGCCGTCCTCCTCGCGGTCCTCGGTCTATTCGACCGACGTCGCGCGGATGATCCAGGCCCCGATCTTCCACGTCAACGGCGACGACCCCGAGGCCTGCGTCCGCGTCGCCGAGCTGGCCTTCGAGTTCCGCCAGAAGTTCAAGAAGGACGTCGTCGTCGACATGGTGTGCTACCGGCGCCGGGGGCACAACGAGGGCGACGACCCGTCGATGACCCAGCCGCTCATGTACACCCTCATCGAGGCCAAGCGCTCGGTCCGCAAGCTCTACACCGAGTCGCTCATCGGCCGCGGCGACATCTCCGTCGAGGACGCCGAAGCCGCCCTGCGCGACTACCAGCAGCAGCTCGAGCGGGTCTTCGTCGAGACCCGCGAGGCGACCGCCGACCGCACCCCCAGCCCCACGGCATACGGCGACGAGGGCTCGGACGTCGTCGGGCACGGCGGCCTCGAGAAGCCGCTCGCTCAGCAGCAGGACGACGCGCGGCGCCCCCGCGACTCGGTCCACACCGGCATCTCCCGCGAGACGCTCGACCGACTCGGCGACGCCTGGGTCAACCCGCCCACCGGATTCACCATCCACCCCAAGCTCAAGGCCCTCATGGAGCGTCGCGCCGCGATGGTCCGCGACGGCGGAATCGACTGGGGCATGGGCGAATTGCTCGCCTTCGGCTCGCTGCTCATCGAGGGCACGCCCGTGCGCCTCGCCGGGCAGGACAGCCGGCGCGGCACCTTCGTGCAGCGCCACGCGGTGCTCATCGACAAGAACACGGCCGAGGAGTGGACCCCGCTGCTCTACCTGCAGGAGGGGCAGGCCAAGTTCTGGGTCTACGACTCGCTGCTGAGTGAGTATGCCGCGATGGGCTTCGAATACGGCTACTCCGTCGAGCGGCCCGACGCGCTCGTGCTGTGGGAGGCCCAGTTCGGCGACTTCGCCGACGGCGCGCAGACGATCGTCGACGAGTTCATCTCCTCGTCGGAGCAGAAGTGGGGTCAGCGCTCCTCGGTCGTGCTGCTGCTCCCCCACGGTTACGAGGGGCAGGGGCCCGACCACTCGTCGGCCCGCATCGAGCGCTATCTGCAGCTCTGTGCCGAGGACAACATGACCGTCGCCTATCCCTCGACCCCGGCGTCGCACTTCCACCTGCTGCGCCGCCAGGCCTATGCCCGCCCGCGCAAGCCGCTCATCGTCTTCTCACCCAAGTCGATGCTGCGGCTCAAGGCCGCCTCGTCGATGCCCGAGGACTTCCTCAAGGGCGGCTTCCGGCCGGTGCTGCCGGACACCCGCCAGCTCGACGGCGCCGCGGTGACCCGGGTGCTGCTCTGCTCGGGCAAGGTCGTCTGGGACCTGGAAGCCGAGCGCGACAAGCGCGGCGACACCCAGACGGCGATCGTGCGGGTCGAGCAGCTGGCGCCGATCCCCGCCGAGGAGATGGCGACCGCGCTGCGGGCCTACCCGAATGCCGAGCTGGTCTGGGTGCAGGACGAGCCGCGCAACCAGGGCGCGTGGCCCTTCATGGCCCTGGGTGCCCCGGAGCTGCTCGCCGAGCACGGCGAGACCCGGCCGCTGCGCGTCGTCTGCCGGCGCGCGTCGGCGTCGCCGGCCACCGGCTCGCACAAGCGCCACGAGGTCGAGCAGGCCGAGCTCATGGCCGGCGCCTTCGACCGCTGAGCCAGCGGGCGACCCCGCCGACTCAGCACCGGCCCAGCGGAGCACCGCTGGGCCGGTGTCATGTCCGCGTGCGCCCCCACCCCGACTGGATACTGTCCCCATGGCCCGCGTGCTGTTGCCCCTCCCCGACCACGATGTCGACGTCACCGAGGTCGCGGTCCCGTGGAAGATCCTCACCCGAGCCGGCCACGAGGTGATCTTCGCGACCGAGCGCGGTGACGTCGCGCCGGAGGCGGACCCGCTGCTGCTGACCGGCGTCATCTTCGGGCAGCTCGGCGCCGAGCCGGAGGCCAAGGCGTTCTATGCCGAGCTGGTCCAGACGCCGGCCTGGCGGGCGCCGTTGGCGTGGGCGGACCTCGACGTCACGGCATACGACGCGCTCGTGCTGCCGGGCGGTCACGCGCCGGGCATGCGCCAATACCTCGGCAGCCTGGCGCTGCACGAGCAGGTGGCGCGCTTCTGGGCGCTCGGGAGACCAGTCGGCGCGATCTGCCACGGGGTGCTCGTGCTCGCCCGCAGCGTCGGGCCGGACGGACGCAGCGTCCTGCACGGGCGGCGCACGACCTGCCTGCCGGCATACCTCGAGCGAGCGGGCTATTACGCGACCGCGTGGCGGCTCGGGCGCTACTACCGCACCTATCCCGCCTACGTGCAGACCGAGGTGACCGCCGCCTTGGCCGATCCCGCCGACTTCGTCCGCGGGCCGATCGAGCTCACCCGGCGCGGCAGCGACACCGACGACCGGGCGGCCTTCGTCGTGCAGGACGGGCGCTATGTGTCGGCCCGCTGGCCGGGCGACGCCTACCTCTTCGGCAAGCGGTTGCTCGCCCTGCTGGACGCGCCGGGAGGGCTCGGCGACGCCTGACCCGGGCCGCGATAACCTCCGAGGGTGTACTTCACCGACCGCGGCATCGAGGAGCTCGCCGCCCGTCGCGGTGACGAGCAGGTCAGCCTCGACTGGCTGGCCGATCAGTTGCGGACCTTCGTCGACCTGCACCCGGAGTTCGAGACGCCGATCGAGCGGCTCGCCACCTGGCTCGCGCGGCTCGACGACGAGGAGGAGTGAGAGTGGACGGGCACGACCACCACGGGCACGGCGCCGACCACGGCAGCGGGCCGGCATACCCGAGCGCCACCGACGGTGAGCCGGCGACCGAGTTCACGCCCAGCGCGACCTTCACCCTCGACGAGGCGGGGCGACGCGACGTCGGGCTGTGCTTCGTCGGAGAGTCGCTCACCGCGGGATATGGCGACCCCAAGGCGCTCGGCTGGGTCGGCCGGGTGGTCAGCCGCACCCACCACCCGGATCTGGACCTCACGGCATACAACCTCGGGGTGCGCGGCCAGCACTCGGGTGACCTCGTCTCGCGCTGGCGCGGCGAGTGTATGCCGCGCTGGGCCGGCCGCACCGAGCGCCGCCTCGTCGTGCAGGTGGGGCTCAATGACCTGCGCACCGGGCTGACGACCGCCCGCTCGCGGCTCAACCTCGCCAACGTCCTCGACGAGGCGACCTCCAAGGGGCTCGCGGCCTTCGTCGTCGGGCTGACCCCGACCCTGGACGCCGAGCTCAACGAGCGCATCGAGGCGCTGGCTCAGGCGCAGTCGGATGTCTGCTCGCGGCGCGGCATCACCTATGTCGACTGCTTCCGCCCGCTGGTCGGGCACGAGCAGTGGCTCGCCGATCTCGGCGCCTCCGACGGGGTGCACCCCGGCCAGGCCGGCTATGGGTTGGTCGCCTGGCTCGTCCTGCACGGCGGCTGGAGCAGCTGGATGCACCTGGGCTGAGCCAACCCGCTGGCCTCTTGCCTCGACGGCATACGCGATATAACGTGTCTCTCAGACGCGATATAGCGCGTATGCCGGCACGCAACCCCAGGAGGGCTCATGGCTGAGCAGTGGCAGGTCGACGGACCGCGGATCATCGACGTGGGCAGCGACCAGGAACGCATCGAATCACTCGTCGTCGCACTCATCGGCGGCCACGTCGGCGTCGTGACCCACAGCGACTCCCCCAGCGCCCGGGTCGAGGTCACCTCGGTCGAGGGCCTGCCCCTGCGGGTGAGCTGGGACGGACACGTCCTCAAGGTCATGCACGACAAGCAGAGCGCCGGGTCGCTCTTCGACGCCCTGCGCCGGCTCATCGACCAGCCCGGCGACCAGCGCGCCGAGGTGAGCATCTCGGTGCCGGCCAGCGTCCGCGTGTCGGTGAGCACCGTGAGCGCCGGGGTCGTCGCGAGCGGGCTGCGCCGCGGGCTCACGGCCAACACGGTCTCGGGCGAGCTCACCGTCAGCGACATCGAGGGCACGACCAAGCTCAACACCGTCAGCGGCGCCGCCGAGTGCGCCGGGCTGCGCGGCGAGGCCAAGCTCAACACCGTGTCGGGGTCGATCACGGTGCAGGACAGCGATATTCGCGCCGCCAAGCTCAACACCGTGAGCGGCGGGATCGCGCTCGACCTGCGCAATGGTCGCGCCGACGTCTCCTCCAACTCGGTGAGCGGCGATGTCACCGTTCGCGCGCCCTACACGGGGTATGCCGTGTCCGCCTCGAGTGCGACCGGCCAGGTCGTCATCGACGGACAGTCCTTCGGCCGGGCTGAGCGCGCGGCCTGGGGCGACGGTCGATCCCACGGGTGGGCCGGCGGCAGCGCCGCCACGCTGCGCCAGGGCGACGAGTCGTTGCGGATCAAGGCCAACTCGGTGTCGGGCAATGTCGTCGTGCTGCACGGCAGCGGGTCGGCGACGGGGTCGGCCGGCGCCGGGTCTGGCTCGGCCGGCGCGTCAGGTGCGTCGGGCGCGTCAGGTGCGTCGGGCTCGGACGGTGGGCCTGCGGCATACCCCCAGGACGCACCTCCCGAGGCGCCGCCGTCGGGCCCCTGGAGCGCCGGGCCCGGTCCGGCCGCCCCCCAGGACGCTCCGCCCACGCCGCCCTCGCCGGGCGACCCGTCCGATCAGGCCGGGTGGGGCTCGTGAGCCCCGTCTTCGCCCACGGCCAGCTGCGCCTCTACCTGCTCGCGCTGCTCGTCGAGGGACCGCGGCACGGCTACGAGATCATGCAACAGCTCGAGAGCCGCTTCGGCGGGCTCTACACCCCGAGCGCCGGCACGATCTATCCCCGCCTGGCCAAGCTCGAGGAGGAAGGGCTGGTCGTCCGCACCGACGACGGGCGCAAGGCGACCTATGCCATCACCGACGCCGGGCGCGCCGAGGTGGCCTCGCGGGCAGGCGAGATCGAGGATCTGCAGGCCGGGCTCGACCAGTCGGTCCGGGAGTTGGCCGACCAGGTGCGCGCGAGCGTCCACGGGCAGGCCCAGGATCTGCGCGCCGAGCTGGAAGCCGCCGCGCGAGCCGCCCGCTCGCAGGCTCGCCCCGCTCCCCGACCCGACGGTCCCGGCCACGCGGGTGGGCCTAGCGGCCCGGGAGGACCGC
>CAZLGB010000186.1:0-6948 GCA_964558825.1 uncultured Intrasporangiaceae bacterium | reverse complement strand
AGAGCAGCCGGCTGTTAACCGGCAGGTTCTTGGTTCGAGTCCAAGTGGGGGAGCAGCACGCGGGACGTGGCCGATCGGCCCGTCCCGCGTTTCGTTTGCTGGCGTTTCGTGCCCGCGTTCGTATGCCGGGTGCTCGCCTCGTGCGGCACGATGGCGGGATGCAGTGGCTCGCCGTCGGTGAGACGGCCATCCCCGAGGGTGACGCGTGGCTGTCGGCCGCGGAGGCGGCCCGGGCGGCGACGATGCGCTTCACCAAGCGGCGCACCGAATATCGGCTGCGCCGGCTGGCCGCCAAGCGAGCCGTGTCGGCCGTGCTGGGGCGCCCGGTCGATCCGGCCGCGTTGGCCGGGGTCGAGGTGCTCAACCGGCGCGGGGGAGCGCCCTATGTCACCGTCGACGGCGAGGATGTGGGCCTGGAGGTGTCGCTGACCGATCGGGCCGGCTGGGCGGTGTGCCTCGTCGGGGCCGCCGACGACTTCGGGCGGGTCGTCGTCGACACGCCCTTCGGGCCGATGATGGGCGGCACCCTCGGGGTCGACCTCGAGGCCGTCGAGGCGCGCAGCGAGGGTTTCGTCGCCGACTACCTCACGGCATACGAGCAGGCCTACGTCCGTGCGCAGGGCGGGCCAGGCAGCGAGGGCTGGGAGGTCGCGAGCAATCTCATCTGGTCGGCCAAGGAGGCCGCTCTCAAGGTGCTGCGCGTGGGGCTGCGAGCCGACACCCGCACCGTCGAGGTGACCGTCGGCGCCGATGCGCGGCCGGACGGGTGGACACCCTTGCAGGTGCAGTCGGTCACGGGTGAGCACTTCCCCGGCTGGTGGCGCCGCGACGGGCACTACCTGCTCACCCTCGCGAGCACTCGCGTGCAGGAGCCACCGGCGCTGTTGGCCGGAGGCGATGCCCTGGCCGCAGGGGTGCCGATGCACACCTGGCTGGCCAAGCCGCTCGCCGACTGAATCCTGCGCCCGACCGGGCCTGATCGAGCGAATCTCTGTGAGGCGTCGGTCGCGAGCTTTCCCGACAAACCTGACCGAGGGTGTCAGGTTAGTCGGGTGACGATGGATGCATGACGACGACCCCGGCATACCCCACCACAACGACGAGCACCCGCGAGCTGGCCGTGCGCGGCCCCTTCACCCTGCGTGAGTCTGCGCTCTTCGGCTTCGGTCACCAGCAGGAGCGCGGCTTCGACGGCACGATGCGGCTGGCCTTCCGGGTCGACGGGACCTTCGAGGACGCTGCCGGCGTGGCGGTGCGCCAGCACGGCCAGACGCTGACCCTCGAGATCACCAGTCGCGCCGATCACGAGACGGTGGCGCGGCAGGTGGCCCGGATCCTCTCGGTCGACCTCGACGCGACGGGATTTGTCGAGCTCGGGCGCAGCGATCGGGTGGTCGGGGCCTTGCAGGCGGTGGCCCCGGGGCTGCGGCCGCCACAATTCAACTCGCCCTACGAGGCGGCCGTCTGGGCGATCCTCAGCGCACGACGCACGCGCACCCAGGCGATGCGGCTGCGCGAGCGGCTCGTCGCGATGGCCGGCGAGACGCTCGACGTCGCCGGGCGCCCGCTGGCGGTTGTGCCGGGACCGAGCGCGCTGGCCCAGGTCACCGGCCTGCCCGGACTGCCGGAGGTGAGCATTCCGCGCCTGCGCGCCATCGCGGCCGCGGCGCGCGAGGGTGAGCTCGACGCCGCCCGGCTGGGCGCTCTCGCGCCCGACGAGGCGATGCGTGGGCTGCAGCGGCTGCCCGGCATCGGTCCCTTCTACAGTGCTCTGGTCGTCGCGCGCGCCTGCGGCCTTCCCGATGTGCTCGCCGACGAGCCGCGCAGCCGCGCTGCCGTCCACGAGCTCTACGGCCTCAGCCGGCCGCTCGACGACGCGGGGTATGCCGCCTTCGCGCAGCGGTGGGCCCCCTGGCGCACCTGGGTGATCGTGCACGCGAGGGCAGCCGCCCACCGATTGACCCTCGCGGATCGGCGGGCGGCCGGCATACCCGCGCCGGTCAGCCGGTGAACTTGGCCATTCCGCGCTCGAGCGCATCGATGACCCAGGGACGCAGTTGCTCGGGCGTGATGATCCGGTCGACCGAGCCCATCCGCAGCGCCCGCTCGATGGTGTGGATCGAGTCGAACTCGTCGGCCACCTCACCGAGCTTCTCCGAGCGGACCGTGGCAGCGACTGTGGCGGCCGCCGCGCGCAGCCGGCCCGCCTCGGCACCCTTGGCCGCCGCAGCAGCAGCCAGCGCCTCGACCACCCGCGGGTCCTTGTCCGTGCGGATCTTCACGTCGCGCGCGAAAACCGTTGCGGCAGCTGGCGCGCCACCAATGACCGAGGCGTAAGAGCCCTGGATCGCCGCGATCTCCATGCTCTCGGTGAGCGCCTTGGAGAAGACGACGAAGGCGCCACCGTGATAGCGCGAGACGACGACGAAGACGATCGGGCCCTGGAAGTTGGTGATGGCCCGGCCGATCTCGGCACCGTATTCGAGCTGCCACTTGCGCATCGACTCGGGTGAGCCGTCGAAACCGGAGAGGTTGGCCATGACGACGAGCGGGCGGTTGCCGCTCGTCGCGTTGATCGCCCGCGCCGTCTTGCGCGAGGCCTGCGGGAAGAGCGTGCCCGAGGTCCACGCCGGCGGGCCGTCGGCAGGCACAAAACCCTTGCGCGGCAACGACCGTGACGACAACCCGAGCATGCACACGGGTATGCCGCCGACCGAGCAGTCCCAGACGATGGAGTTTTCGGCGTCCTGCCAGTGCTGCCAGCGCTCGATCGGCTCGCAGTCGGTGTCGGACAGGGCCCGCATGACCGAGCGCATGTCGAAGGGCTGTTTGCGGTCGGGGTTGGTCTCGAAGTCGAAGACCTCACCCACCGTCGTGAAGCGCGTCCCGGGCACCTGCTCGTGCGGCGACTGGCGCACGTCGCGGTCGAGCGGGTCGACCGTGGGGTGACGGCGCGGGAAGCGCTCGCCCGGCACGACATACGTGTAGTTGTAGTGCTGCAGGAGCAGCCGGCAGGCGTCCTGGAAGCTCGGTGCCCAATACTGCCCCTGGCCGTTGAGCCCCATGACCCGGTCGTAGCCGCCGATGCCGAAGTTGTCATCGGCCGACACCGCACCGGAGAAGTCGAGGGCCTGCTTGCCGGTCAGCACCATGGTCGAGGCCGGAGTCATGATGAGGATGCCCTTGGTGTGCATGAGCATCGTCGACTCGGCGTTCCAATAGGGCTGGCCGCCGACGTTGATGCCGGTGACGACGATGTTGATCTCGTGGCCGGCCTGGGTGTGCTCGATGATCCGGCGCAGCGTGAGAGCGATGAAGTCCATGTTCTCGGTGCCCGAGTCCATGGCGATGAGCGCACCCGACGACACGGCATACCACTCGACCGGCAGGCGCCGCTCGGCCGCCAGCTTGAGCGCGGCGTTGATGCGGCGGCACTCCGGCTCGGCGAGATTGCCCAGGCCCTGGGTCGGGTCGGACAGCAGCGCGACGCGGGTCATGCCCTCGGGCACGAGATCGGTGTAGGTCGTCAGCAGCCCGACGACCAGGTGGGCCGAGTTGCCGGCCGGTGGCCGGTCGACCGGCTCGAGCGACTCGCCGTCGGCGCTGAGCTCGAGCTCCTGGAAGGACCCGCGCGGGAAGGGCGAGGGCTCGCCCTCGGCCGGCGTGAGCATCCGGACGATCTCGTAGGGATAGGGCGCGCCGAAGCGCTCGGCCGTGAGGACCTTCTGGGCATAGCGGGTCAGCGGCCGGATCGGGTGGTCGCCCGGGTCGCCGAGGCGGATCGTCGTGCCGGTGCGGCCGATGCCGTCGATGGTCATGACCTTCTCGACGTGCTGCCCCGGCTCGTCGGAGGGCATGCGCAGGTGCAGGACGACCTTCTCCAGGCCGGCCCCCTTGGCGAGCGGCAGATAGTTGGCGGCGAGCGCCGGCCACTGTTCGGTCGGGATGTCCCAGGTAGGCCGGACATTGAGCACGAGCCGGTTGGCGCTCGGTCGCTCCCGCGGAGGGTATGCCGCGAGGGCCGAGCGCATCGCCGCCAGGGCCTGCAGGCCCACGCGCCCGAGACGGGGATAGCTGACCACGCCGGTCTGCTCGTCGCGCAGGGTCACCAGGTCGCGGACCTCGGCGACGGCGAAGAGTCGACGGTCCTTGGGGTTGTCGTGGGCCACGCCGTGGAAGAGGTAGACGTCCTCGGTGGACGGCAACCGCTCGAGCGCGAAGTTGGACAAGCGCCACAGGTCAAGGCGCTTGGCGAGCATCGGGTGCAGGTTGCGATAGAGCGGGTCCTCGACCATCCGGGCGTCCGAGCCCTCGGGGGCCGGGCGGAAGGTCAGATGCTGGGTGCTCTGGCCGTGGGCGTCGTCGCCACGGCTGGTGACCGTGAAGTCGAGCCGGTGCAGCGGCCGGCAGGCTCCGCATCGACCGATGATCTCGGCGAGCTCGGCTGCGGTGGCGTCGATCTCGGGGCGCACGCCGTCACGCCACACGACCAGGTCGAGGACGATCTGGCGCTCGGCCGGGACCGCCTCGAGGTGGGTCTGGATTTCCTGGACGAAGATCGGCACGTCGGCGAGGGGGAGATACGAGACGACGAGGTGGACCGGCATACCCTCGTGGGTGTAGTCGGCGTGGCCGAAGCGATAGTCACCCGCGGTCGCGCACCCGAGGTCGTGCAGGTCGCGGATGCGATAGAAGCGGCGCATGTAGACCTCGAGGACCGCGTCGCGGGTCGCCGTCGGGTCGCTCGTGGCGTCGGCACCCTGCCAGGCGTCGAGCAGGTCGCGACGCACCGGATGCGGCGCCGAGACGAGGGCGTCGATCCGGTCGGCGCGGTCGTCTCGGGTCGAGTCGGTGGCCAAGGCCGCCAGGTGGCCGCGGACCTCTTCCTGCTTGCCGGCCGTGGCGGCGAGCATCTCCGGCTCTTCGAAGAAGTGGAAGATGAGGTCGCGGGCCAGGTCGGCGACCCGCTGCTGGCGGCCTTCGGTCGCGGCGACGAGCCGGTCGAGCCGCGCACGAGTGTCGGCGGTGGCGAGCGAGGCGAGCTCGTCGTCGTGGCCGAGGCGGCGGTTGAGGATGGCGACGATGGCCGGCGCGACCTCGGGGATGCGGGCGAAGGCGCGGAAGAGCCACACCGTGGCCGCTTCGAGGGCCTTGCTGCGCGAGAGGCTGCCGACGCCATAACGGCCCATCGCCGCGGCGAGGCGCCGGCGATAGCGCTCGGGCAGACCGGCCTGGTCGGGGTCGAGCCACTGCAGGTAGGCGAGGAAGTATTCCTGGGTGTTGTCGCCAGTGCCGCCGTCGTCGGTGCCCTCTCCGGCGGCCTCGGCCTCGGTGCGCGGGCGATAGAGGGCGCCGAGATCGGCGAAGAGGTCGAGCAGATCGTTTTCGGCGGCCAGCAGGGCCGGGTCGTCGGCCGGCAGCTCGCCGGCGAGGGCGCCCTGGCGCTTGAGCAGACCCTTGAAGGACTCGGGGTCGAGGTCATAGCCGAGCAGGTAGTCGCCCAGGTGAGCGTGGACCCACGTCGCGTCCTTGCCCGCGGGGTTGCCGTCAGCGGTGGCCAGCGAGGAGAAGTCGACGGCCTGCTCGGGCTCGGAGCCGACCCCGTCGCCCGGGCCGAGGGTGACCTCGGAGTGCGCGGCTGCCTTGATCCGCATGAGCGGCGCGCCGCGCTCGATCTGGGTGTTGTTGGAGACGGCCAGCGAGGTCACGGTGCCGTCGAAGGGCGCCGTCACCGTCGTCACCATCTTCATCGACTCGAGCACGGCGACCGGCTGCCCGGCGGTGACCTGCTGACCGGGTTCGACGAGCAGCCCGGAGACGAGGGCCGGCCAACCGGTGCGCACGACGACCCCGTCCTCGCGGCTGACGGTGTGCCCGACGCCGTCGATGTCGAGGCGGAAGTCGGCGCCCTGCTCGCTGGCGACGACCCGGTGCTTGACGCCGCCGATGATGACGCGGCGTTCGAAGTCGCCGATGCGATCGACGAGCAGGTCGACGGTGGCCGTCCCGCGGACGCGATAGGAGCGCGGGCCGGTGCGGTCCACCCGCAGCCGGTAGTCGTGGCCGCGATAGCTCAGCTGGACGAGCGAGCCCACGCGCTCGGGGTGCTCTGGACGGCCGCGGGCGGCGCTGGCGAAGAAGGCCGCGTTGACCATCATGCTGTCCGACTCGTAGGCCTCGACGGCCGCGACGACGACGGCCAACGGATCTGCTGCGGAGGCGAATTCGCCGGCCGCCAGGCTGCGGTCATACCATCCCGCGTCGACCGGCCCGTCGTGTGAGGTGACCTTGTCGACGACCGCGAGGTCGGCGGTGCGGTTGCTCATGCCGAGCTCGAGCACGACAGTGGTGCGCTCGAGTGCGCCCTGCACCCGGTCCAGCGCCTCGGCCCGATCGCGGCCCCAGGCGGTGATCGTCGCGATGAGCGGCTCGACCCGACCGTCGACGATGTCGCCCTCACGGATGCTCGAGTCGACTCGCACCCCGGTGCCGACCGGCAAGGAGAGCATCTCCAGTGCGCCGCCGGACGCGGCATACTCCCGGCCGGGGTCGTGGGCGAGCACCCGGACCTCGATGGCGTGACCGTTGGGGGTGGGCGGCTCCGGGGGCAGTGCCTCGCCGGCGGCCAAGCGCAGCCGCAGCCCGATGAAGCTCGCCCCGGTGACCTCCTCGACGAGGGCATGCTCGGTGCGGGCCAGCGTGTCGACACCGATGAGCCAGAAGGACTCGCCGTCGCTGCCGAGCGCCAGCTGCACGACTCCGGCCCCGCGATAGCCGGCCGTGCGGACCAGCCGGCGAGCGGCGTGGGTCATCGCCGTGGCGGTCGAGTCCGCCACCTGCGGCGCCGGCATCTCGGCCAGCACCGGGGTCCCGCCGCGGCGCACGCTCGCGTCGCGCAGTCCGAGGGTCCACACGGTGCCCGCGTCGTCGGCGAGCACGTCGATCTCG
>CAZLGB010000185.1:0-6964 GCA_964558825.1 uncultured Intrasporangiaceae bacterium | reverse complement strand
CGAACACCAGCGCCGACTACCCCGCCCGAGAGCCCCGATGAAAGATCGAGGCTAGCGGAGATATCGCAGGCCTGGGGGGTGGCCCTCGACCAGACTGCAAGTTTCCTTAACCGCCGCACATTAGACCTGCACGCCGACAGCGTTTCGGACGCTGGCTATCGCCCAACTCTCACTCGAACTCTGGGGCCCGAAGTGGCCTAGACGATAGGCTCCTCACCAGATTGATGGCCCGAATCGCGATGCGCGTCCGCCCGGAACTGCCGCGCCGCGGCGGGACCCAGAAAGGCGAATAGCGCCCCGCTGCAAAGTCCCAGCCCTTTCTCAAGGGCACGCCCGACGAAATCCCGCGATTCGTCGTAGCTCATCGATCGAAACACGAGAATCAATGCTGGCGGCAAGAGCATGACGATAAACACCAGAATAAGCAACCAGCCGGGCAGCTCGTTTGCGCGCGAGTTCCACAAGAAGATCGATGCGAAACCCAAGGTTGAGATTGTAAGTCTCGCCAAACCAGATCCTCTCGTCCGCAAGGGTACAAGCAGGATGACAACTAATGCGGTCCCGGGCACTGACCATCCGACCTCGGCGCCCGGGAGTAGACCAACAATCCCCGCCGGAATCAGAGCCTGGAACAGCACCCCAGCGACCACCCACAGAGCTGGTTGACGGGAGAGTCCGACAGGGCGGAATTTCTTCCCGCCAAGTCCGCCGACCCTTGCCGCGCCGGGCACGAGATCGAAACCACATGCCAACGCCAAACGCCGCAAGTGATCTTTGCCACTAATCGTTTCGTTTGCCCAATACGCATGGTCCTCGTCCGAATTGACGTCGACGACGTAGCTAAATGCTTCGAGAACCCACGTCAGTGACACAAATAGGACACCCAGAGCAGAGAGCGCTATGAGCGTCAGCCCAAGCCCTACCGACCACGTCCCCCCGCTTGCGCTCCAGCCAAGCCAGAATCGAAGCGGATAGCCTAGTGAAACCACCGACAGCACGAGGCCCAATAGCATGGGGCTGCACCCTCGTCTTCTAATTGTCGCCCGCAATGCTTCGTAGACCAGCGCCAACGAGAACACCGCCGGGACGGAGACAGCCAAGACTACGCACGCATGCGTCGACCACGGCGTGACGTCGTCTATCAGAGCCACGGCCCAGCCAACGAGGGCGATTCTCATGACCATCGCGGCGAAGGAGGCGGGGATGTTGCCAGCGCCGCCGGGCAGGCGCCCTCGCGCAGCCGCACAAGGCGCGCTCTGATCCTCATCAGCGCCACGAATGTCGTTCCACTGGTATCGCGCCTGGTAGGCGAGGAATTCGATCGACACGACCAAGACGATCAGGGGCGCCATCGCCTGTGGTGAGGATACAATTGCGCCAAGCCACGTCCCCGCCACGGTGAATCCGGACTTAGTAATCAAGTCATCAGGTCGCGGAAGGACGAGATACCCGAGAAGTGAACGTCCTTTTCGCTCTTCTTCGGGCACGGGCTCTAGGGGGGTCCCCAGTCGACGTCCGACGGCCATTCGCTGGGCGGCGAAGAATGATTTCCCTCTGGTGCTTTGAATATTGTCCCACAAAATGACGGCAACAACTGGCCCGTAGAAGAGCCACATCGGGATTCGCCACGTCCAGCCAACTTGAAGCGATAAATATGCTGATAGACCACCGAAGACCACACTAAGCGCTCCGAACGCGACCGTCCTCAGGAAGAAGCCGAAACTCCGAAAGTTGTTCATCGACGAGTAATTCGCTTGAAACTCCGTAAAACTAAGAAGACGCAGCGAGTCCAAGCTCTGGCCAGCCAGGCCGGCGGTCCCCGCGACTGAGCGAAGGGTCCTCCCAGCGGAATTGACATAGCCCCTAAGTTCCCTCTCGAGGGCACGGGCGTAGAATGACCTGATTATCGCCTGGGCGCCAAGGTATTCGGAGAACGCCAGAAACGCGAGAACTACCAATGGCATCGCGGCAACAAGGCCATCTGGGTACTTCACCTTGCTGCCCGAGTCGCTGATGTCCTTAACCACGAAGAAGAGTGCCGCTAGAACCGTTAACCCTAGGTAGAGTATGTTGCCCTGCGCGCTTGTGAAGTATCGTTCGTCGTCACGCAGGTTGTTGTAATCTTCGATTAGGAGTCGGATACGAATCTCGGACATCTAGCTAGGCCATCCTTAAGAGCTTGATGAGGCCGAGCAAGACCGCTCCAGCCAGCCTCTCCAAGACGATAATTGGGTCGAATGCCAACGGGACGTCGATCCAAATGAACGGGATATCCAATCTCCACGCAAGCATCCCATCCGTCACCAAAGTGTCCCCTATCACCGCCGCCAATGGTAGCGAGTCATCGAATAGCTTCACGGATGTGAACGGCTTCCTCGCTCGGCTTAAGAGTTGAACCCCGTTGGCAAACGAATCCGATCTGTACCTGCTGGAATTGGTGCACATCAGAATGTGGGCCGCAGGGAATAGCGCCGTTAGCCGTTTGATCTCAGCGTTAAGTGAGGCATTGGACTGGCGCCAGCCGACCAGCAAAGGCTCGACGTCTAATACGATGGTGCCGTTGGGGGCGAATTCCTCGAATAGGTCACCGATGGTTTCCCGGCTGGCACGTCGATACCGGAAGGCCTTCATGCTCGATCACATTACAGAACTCTCGGGGTGGAATCAGGCCACGGGCGAAGGACTCACGGGACAACTTGGGTTCTGCTACCTGAGTTGAGTCCCTGATAGTGGTGTAGCGCGGTTGTCGAGGTCGTCGCCGGCGTGTGCGTCGGACGTGGGCGCGGCCACCGCGTGATCCTTCGAGTGAACCTCTCACCGCACTCTCGAATGGAGTCATCACGATGACCGCTGCTCACATTGTCGACCCTGCTGGTGTGCTCGGCGAAGCATTGGCCGAGGCCAGCCCTGATCTGTTGCGTTCGTTGTTGCAGTCGATCATCAACGCCTTGCTGTCCACGGACGCCGACGCGGTGATCGGTGCCGAGTGGGGTCGGCCCAGCGTGAGCCGCACGAGCCAGCGCAATGGGTACCGCCACCGCGACCTGGACACGCGGGTAGGCACGCTGGATGTCGCGATCCCCAAGCTGCGCAAGGGCACCTACTTCCCCGAGTGGCTGCTCGAGCGTCGCAAACGGGCCGAGTCCGCGTTGATCACCGTGGTCGCCGACTGCTACCTGGCCGGGGTGTCCACCCGCCGGATGGACAAGCTGGTCAAGCTGCTAGGGATCGACTCATTGAGCAGGTCGCAGGTATCGCGGATGGCCGGCGAGCTCGACGAGCAGGTCGAACAGTTCCGCCATCGACCACTGGATGCCGCCGGCCCGTTCACGTTCGTGGCCGCCGACGCGTTGACGATGAAGGTCCGCGAAGGCGGGCGGGTGATCAACGCGGTGGTGCTGCTGGCCACCGGTGTCAACGGCGACGGACACCGCGAAGTCCTGGGCCTCCGGGTAGCCACCAGCGAGACCGGCCCAGCGTGGAACGAGTTCTTCGCCGACCTGGTTGCCCGCGGCCTGTGCGGAGTTCGGCTGGTCACCAGTGACGCTCACGCCGGGCTGGTCGAGGCGATCGCAGCGAACCTGCCCGGCGCGAGTTGGCAGCGATGCCGGACCCACTATGCCGCGAACCTCATGAGCGTGACACCCAAGTCGATGTGGCCAGCCGTGAAGGCGATGCTGCACAGCGTGTACGACCAACCCGACCAACCTCCGTGCACGCCCAGTTCGACCGGCTCCTGGACTACGTCGCCGAGAAACTGCCCGACGTCCACGCCCACCTGGACACCGCCCGCGCCGACATCCTCGCCTTCACCGCGTTCCCCAAGGACGTGTGGACCCAGATCTGGTCCAACAACCCCGCCGAACGACTCAACCGCGAGATCCGCCGACGCACCGACGCCGTCGGCATCTTTCCCACCCGCGCCGCCATCATCCGCCTGGTCGGCGCCGTCCTGGCCGAGCAGACCGACGAATGGGCCGAAGGACGCCGCTACCTCGGCCTGGACATCCTGACCCGATGCCGCATCACCATCGTCCCCACCACCGAGCCCCAGAACGGAGCTGATCACCTACCCGCCCTGACCGCCTGAACCATCACGAAGGAGAACACAGCCCTACACCACTCCCAGGGACTTGACCGACTCAGGGGGCGCTCAGGGTCGGGTCAGGGGGTCACCCAGTGACGCGGCATACCTGCTCGGACGCATCGTTGAGGCATGTCAACGACACCGGTCCACCCCTCTCGCCTCGACAGCTTCTTCACGGCCCTGCGCCACGCGCCGGTCGTCCGGTCCGAGCACCGGGCCATCGCAGGCGTGTGCTCGGGTCTGGCCGACAAGCTCGGCGTCTCGGCGACGATCGTGCGCATCGGCGCGGTCGTCCTCGGCCTCTTCACCCCCATCGTCGCGATCTACCTCGCCGGGTGGCTGCTGCTGCCCGATCAGCGCGGCCAGGTCCACCTCGAGCGGGCCATCCGCGGCGGTCACGGCGCCTCGATCCTGCTGCTCGTCGTCACCACCCTCGCGCTGCTGCCGGACGTCAACATGCGCGGCGGCAACCACGACTGGGTCTGGGTTGCGCTGCTCGGCGTCGCGGCCCTCGCCTTCCTCACCGGCCGTCGGCGCGGCGGTCGTCGCCCGCGGGCCCTGCCGCCCACCCAGGTGACGCCTCCCCCGGCTCCGTGGGCGAGCACCATGCAGCCCCCGGCATACCCCAGCCAGCCGACCTATCCGACTGCCCCCAGCTCGACCACCCCGGGCTGGCCGCAGGACGAGCACCGCGGCTGAGTCCGCCACCGCTCGCTCGCGACGCCGCGGCATACCGACGAATCGGTATGCCGCGGCGTCGTTTTCGTGCGCCCGAATATTCCGTGGCAGGCCTGCTGTGTAGACCCCTACACTCGTGACGAACGATCGGTGGCCCGGGCGGGCCGAAGAGAGTCGGTTACCTTCCAGAGGTCGATGTCGCGGGTTCGAGTCCCGTCGTCACTTTGGGTGACGTAGCTCAGATGGCAGAGCACGATTCCGGCACTCGCACCCCGCCCGCCCGGGCCTGCCGATCAACAAGCCCAACAAGCACCACAAGCATGGCGGTGGCGGGCCGAAGCGGATCGGTTACCTCACCTGTCAGTGAGCCCTCGGAGGAGGGCAGCCCGCGCGAGCGGGTCACGTCCGGTCGGCACCACCCGCCCGCCACCGCCGCACGACCGGCGGCCGGCCGGCATACGACACATGAGAGGAGGCGCACGCCATGGACATCCTGCGCACGCTCGGCCTGCGCCAGACCCCGCAGACCCAGCCCGCCGACCCGCGCCAGGCGCGCAATGCGGCCGGCGGCTTCACCTTCGTCCTCGACGACCGGGCGCGGCTGCGCCGCTTCCTCATGCTCGGGGTCGACGGGGGCACCTACCACACGTCGGCGCGCTCGCTGGCGCTCGACAACGCCGCCGTCGTGGGGCGGATGGCTCAGGCCGACCCGCAGGGTCTGGTCGACACCATCGTCGAGGTGTCGGTCGGCGGCCTCGCACCGCGGCAGCAGCCCGCGCTCTTCGCCCTCGCGTATGCCGCGTCGGTCCCGCAGTCGGCGCCGCTTGCGCTGGCCGCGCTGCCGCAGGTCGCTCGGACGGGCACGCACCTGTTCCTCTTCGCGGCATACGTCGAGGCGTTCCGTGGCTGGGGCCGTGGGCTGCGTCGGGCGGTCGGCGGTTGGTACCTCGACAAGGACCCGCAGGCGCTGGCCTATCAGGTCGTCAAGTACCGCCAGCGTGAGGGCTGGTCGCACCGCGACCTGCTGCGCCTGGCTCACCCACGGACTGGCTCGCCCGAGCTGCGTGACGTGTTCGAGTGGATCGTCCGTGGCACGGTCGGCGAGCGCGTGCCGACCCTCGTCGAGGGCTTCACCCGGGCGGCTGCCGCGAGCACGCCGGCCGAGTGGGCACGGCTCGTGCGCGAGCACGGGCTGACCTGGGAGATGCTCCCCGACGCCGCGCTCGGCTCGGTCGAGGTCTGGGATGCCTTGCTGGACAATGGGATTGCGCAGACGGCGCTGATGCGTCAGCTGCCGCGTCTCACCCGGCTGGGCATGCTCCCCGAGCTCGGCGGGCGCACCGGCGAGGTCGTCGCTCAGCTCACCGACGGCGATCGGCTGCGTCGCGCCCGCGTGCACCCGGTCAGCGTGCTCGTCGCTCAGCGCACGTATGCCGCGGGCCGCTCGGCTCGGGGCGCGGGCGAGTGGACGCCGAGCCGGCAGATCGTCGATGCGCTCGACGCGGCCTTCTATCGCGCCTTTGCCGCGGTGGAGCCGGCGGGCACGCGGCTGTTGCTCGCGGTCGACGTGTCGGGGTCGATGGCGGCGCCGATCTCGGGTATGCCGATCACCGCCCGTGAGGCCTCGGCCGCGCTGGCGCTGGTCCAGCTCGCGACCGAGCCGCAGGCTGCTGCGGTCGGCTTCACGAGCGCGGGTCGGGAGTGGCGCGACTCGGCTCTGCGGCCGCTGGCGATCTCGCCGCGGCAGCGCCTCGATGACGCCCTGCGTGTCGTCGATGCGATGCCGATGTCGGGCACCGACTGCTCGCTGCCGATGCGTCACGCGCTGCAGGCGGGGCTCGAGGTGGACACGTTCGTCGTCTACACGGACAACGAGACGTGGGCCGGGCCGGTGCACCCGCACCAGGCGTTGGCCGACTATCGTCGGCGCACCGGGATCGCGGCGCGGCTGATCGTCGTGGGCATGACGGCCACGGAGTTCAGCATCGCCGACCCCAGCGATCCGGGGATGCTCGACGTCGTCGGTTTCGACGCGTCGGTCCCGGCGTTGATCTCGGGGTTTGCCGGTGGCCGCTAGCGACGAACGGGCCGCTGCCCGAGGGGATGCCCCCTCGGGCAGCGGCCCGACGTCGCGTGGCGGGCGGCGGGCTGACGGTGAGCGTGAGGCCGGGGCCGGGGCCGGCGCCTCCGCGGTTGGCG
>CAZLGB010000184.1:3852-7085 GCA_964558825.1 uncultured Intrasporangiaceae bacterium | reverse complement strand
GGCTGCCGGTGCTGCTCGTCGCGCTCGCCGGCTTCACCGTCGCGAGCGCGGCGGCGGCGCTGGCGCCGACGTATGCCGCCTTCGCCGTCGCCCTTGCCGCGTGTGGGCTCACCGCCCTCACCGCGCTGACGACGGCCAACGCCCTCGTCCAGTTATCGGTCGATGCGGCGGTGCGCGGGCGGGTCATGGCGCTCTATATGGCGATCTTCATGGGCGGCACGCCGATCGGTGCCCCGCTCATCGGGCGCCTCGGTGACCTCGCCGGCGCCCGGTGGACCATCGGGGTCGGCAGCATCGCCGTGGGGCTCACCGTCGCGATCGTCGGAGTGCAGCTCTGGCGGAGGGAGAATGTGCAGGTGAGCTATGCCCCTGGACGCCGACCCCATTGGCAGGTGACCGTCGGCCCGCCGCCTGGGAGCGGCCCCGACGACGAGCCCACCGTCGAGATGCCGGACCGGGCGACATGAGCGTCCGCTTCCGCCACCGGCTCACCCTCGTCGTGCTCGCGCTGCTCGTCGTCGTGGGCATCGTCGCCGCATTGACGCGTTGACGCATTGACATGCCGCTGGCCGGCGCCCTGATCGGGCGACAAACCGAGACCGGCCGCGACCCGCGGTGGCGGGCGCGGCCGGCATACGGCATGCGGGTGATGCTCGGGTGAGGCCTCAGCCCTGGGCGACGACCCAGTCGATGCACGCGGTGAGCGCCGAGACGTCCTCGGGGTCGACCGCGGGGAACATCGCGACGCGCAGCTGGTTGCGACCGAGCTTGCGATAGGGCTCGACGTCGACGATCCCGTTGGCGCGCAACACCTTTGCGACAGCGGCCGCGTCGACGGCGTCGTCGAAGTCGATCGTGCCGACGACCTGCGAGCGCGCTGCCGGGTCGGCGACGAAGGGCGTCGTGTATGCCGTGCGCTCGGCCCAGCCGTAAAGGCGCGCCGAGGAGTCGGCGGTGCGACCGGTGGTGAAGGCGAGCCCGCCGCCGCCGTTCATCCACTCGAGCTGAGCGGCAAGCATCGCGAGGGTCGCGACGGCGGGAGTGTTGTAGGTCTGGTTCTGGCGGCTGTTGGAGACGGCCGTCGGCAGCGAGTAGAAGTCGGGCACCCACCGGCCGCTCGCGGCGATCTCGTCGACGCGGGCGAGGGCTGCGGGGGAGAAGGCCGCGAGCCAGAGGCCGCCGTCGGAGGCGAAGCACTTCTGCGGAGCGAAGTAGTAGACGTCGGCCTGGCTCATGTCGACCGGGAGGCCGCCGGCACCCGAGGTGGCGTCGATGAGCACGAGGGCGTCAGCGTCGGCTCCCTCGATCCGCTGGACGGGGGCCATGACGCCGGTCGAGGTCTCGTTGTGCGGCCAGGCGTAGACGTCGGCGCCGGCCTCGGCAACCGCCGTGGCGACCGTGCCGGGGGCTGCCTTGATGACGGTCGAGGCGCCGAGGAAGGGCGCGCCGTCGGTCACCGAGGCGAACTTGCTGGAGAACTCGCCGAAGGCCAGATGCTGGGCGTGCTGGCGCACGAGCCCGAAGGCGGCGATATCCCAGAAGGCCGTCGACCCGCCGTTGCCGAGGATGATCTCGTAGCCCTCGGGGAGGCTGAAGAGCGCGGCCAGACCCTCGCGGACCTGCCCGACGAGCGACTTGACCGGGGCCTGGCGGTGGCTCGTGCCAAGGACGGTGCGGCCGAGCTCGTTGAGGCGGGCGATCTGCTCGGGGCGGACCTTGCTGGGGCCGGAGCCGAATCGTCCGTCGGCAGGCAGCAGGTCGGTGGGGATGGTCAGCGTGGGGGCAGTCGTGCTCACGCCGTCAAGTCTCGCAAGCCCCGGGAGTCCGACCGGCCGAGGGTCCAGCGTGTGGACCGTGACCTCGCAGACATTCCGCGAGCGCTCTCTCGGCGTCTCGGATGAGGTGGGTCCGAGCCCTCGGGAACAAATCCCGGGGCCGTGCGTTACAGTGGTCGTAATCTTGTAATCATGTAACGCTTGCAAACGTGCAAGTCAGAAGGAGACACTCAGATGCGACACCCACATCACTCTCATCACTTCCCCACCCCCGACGCCAACCACGAGCACGACGAGCAGGGCCCGCAGGACTCGACCGAGACCGGCGAGGGCCGCGGTCGCGGTCGGGGCCGCGGACGCCGCGGTGGCCCGGGCTTCGGTCCCGGCGGCCCCGGCTTCGGTCCCGGCGGTCCTGGATTCGGTCCTGGATTCGGCGGTCCCTTCGGTCCGGGCGGCCCGCGCGGCCGTGGCCGGCGCGGTGGCCCCTTCGGCCGTCCGGGCGGTTGGCAGCAGGCTGACCTTCCCCCGGCCGACGACGCCGCCGAGTGGCTCGCCGGGCGGCTGCCCGGTGACTGGTTCACCGGCACGCCCTCGGTCAGCGTCGATCGCGAGGAGATCCTCGTCATCGGCGAGCTGCCCCCGGTCGACGGCGTGAGCGCCGACGCCGCGGGCAGCGCTGCGGCCGCCTCCGGGCGGATCAGCCGCTGGCGCGAGGACACCCGCGAGCAGCGGATCGCCATCGCCCAGGAGGCCCAGTCCCGCTATGGGCGCACGGTCTCGTGGGGCGCGCGGATCGGCGAGCAGCAGGAGCTGTTCACCCACCTGGCCGTGCCCGTCATGACCCGGCTGCGCCAGCCGCAGCGTCAGGTGCTCGACACCCTCGTCGACGCCGGCATCGCCCGCTCGCGCTCCGAGGCGCTGGCCTGGTCGGTCGCGCTCGTCGGGCAGCACATCGAGCCCTGGCTCGCCGAGCTGCGCGAGCGGATGGCCGAGGTCGACAAGTTGCGTGCCGAGGGCCCGCAGCTCTGATCGCCTGACCCGGCCACACCGGAGACCACACCCTGTCGCGCCTGGCCCTCGTTTCGGGGGGCCGGGCGCGACGGCATACCGTGGTCGTGTAAGCCCATGGCCCGTCAACGGCCATGGGCCTACACGATGAGCGCCCCACGCGAGAGAAGGTCACGCGTGGGCTGTAGAAGACGTCACCGGTGACCGAAATTGCAGCCCACCGGACCGGCGGGCTAATGGTCGCCCCCTGCTTGAGACCCCGGTCAGGCGTGGGCTGTAGAAGAGGTCACCGGTGACCGAAACTGCAGCCCACCGGACCGGCGGGCTAATGGTCGCCCCCTGCTTGAGACCCCGGTCAGGCGTGGGCTGTAGAAGACGTCACCGGTGACCGAAATTGCAGCCCACCGGACCGGCGGGCTAATGGTCGCCCCCTGCTTGAGACCCCGGTCA
>CAZLGB010000184.1:0-3752 GCA_964558825.1 uncultured Intrasporangiaceae bacterium | reverse complement strand
GTCACCGGTGACCGAAACTGCAGCCCACCGGACCGGCGGGCTAATGGTCGCCCCCTGCTTGAGACCCCGGTCAGGCGTGGGCTGTAGAAGACGTCACCGGTGACCGAAACTGCAGCCCACCCGACGAGCTCGGACACCCGGTCTGCGTCAGGCTCACTCTCAGAGGGCGCCTGGCGCACCCGTGGTGTATCCCGGGAGCTGAGTCGCCGGCGACTCAGTGCATAGCTTCGCGATACCAGGCACTGGGCCCCACGCCCCCGGGGTGCAGCGACGTTGAGTCACCTGCGACTCAGTGCATAGCTTCGCGATACCCGCCTCTGTCCCCACGCCAATCCTGCTTCGCCGGAGGCCTGGGCGGCGCGGCGACCCGTCAGCGGCGGTGCGGGTCGACGTGGGCGGCCCAGCCGGCCACGTCCTCGGGGCGCCGCGGGCCGACCCCGACATAGCGCGCACCGGGCCGGATCAGCCGACTGGTGCGCTTCTGCTCGAGCACGTGGGCCGACCAACCGGCCGTGCGCGCGCAGATGAACATCGGCGTGAACATCGACGGCGGCACCTCGGCATAGTCGAGCAGGATCGCGCCCCAGAAAGCCATATTGGTGCCGAGCGAGCGACCGGGGTGGCGCTCGTTGAGCTCGGCGATCGCCGCGTCCTGCAGCGCCAGCGCCGCCTCGTAGCGCGGCGCCCCCAGCCGCTCGCAGGTCTGGCGCAGCACCCGCGCCCGCGGGTCCTCGCCGCGATAGACCCGGTGGCCGAAGCCCATGAGCAGCTCGCCGCGGTCCAACGCCCCGCGGACGTATGCCGTGGCGTCACCGGTGCGCTCGACGGCCTCGAGCATCCCCAGCACGCGAGCCGGCGCCCCGCCGTGCAGCGGTCCGCTCATCGCCGCGACGGCCCCCGACAGACAGGCAGCCGCATCGGCTCCGGTCGAGGCGATGACCCGGGCGGTGAAGGTCGAGGCGTTGAGCCCGTCCTCGGCGGCCGACACCCAATAGGCGTCGACAGCCTCGACGTGGCGCGGGTCGGGCTCGGCACGCCAGCGGATCATGAAGCGCTCGACGATGGTCCGCGCCTTGTCGACCTCGCGCTGGGGGACCATCGGCTTGTGCTGGCCGCGGGCCGACTGGGCGACGAAGGACAGCGCCATGACGGCCGAGCGGGCCAGGTCATCGCGCGCCTCGTCGGCGTCGATGTCGAGCAGCGGCCGGAAGCCCCACACCGGAGCGAGCTGGGCCAGCGCCGCCTGGACGTCGACCCGCGCGTCACCGGAGTGGACCGGCAGCGGGAAGGGCTCGGCCGGCGGCAGCCCCGGCTCGAAGGCCCCGTCGACGAGCAGCCCCCAGACCTGCCCGAAGGAGACCCGGTCGACGAGCTCGGCGATGTCGATGCCGCGATAGCGCAGTGACCCGTCGGCGGCGTCGAGCTCGGCGATCTCGGTCTCGAAGACCTCGTCGGTGGGCTCGGCGTCGTCGAAGCCGTCGGTGTCCACCGAGGTGGGGGTGCTCATGGTGATGCTCTCCAGGGGGTGTGGATGGTGCGCTGCGTCAGGATGCCAGGGACGGTGGTCCGGGCGGAAGGCGGGGCGGGGCCGGGGCGCGTCGGTCGGTCGCGGTCGGCGGCTCAGCGGTCGCGGCGCACGAGCGAGGTGACCTTGCGAGCCTGATCGGCGACGATCCCTCCGGCGGCGGCGAGGCGGTCCTTGGCCGGGGCCGGCGGCTCGGGCACGACCCGCAACGACAGATCGGCGCGCTCGACGAGCCGCTCGAGGGCGATGTCGACGGCGGGATGCGTGGTGATCGGCTGCTCACCGGCATACACGACCCACACCTCGCCGCCGTCGTGGAAGACCTTGAGGGCGCTGCCGCCGGCGAGCGTCGCGGCCTCGGCGAGGGCGGCCCGGCGGGCCTGCAGGCTCGCCAGGCGCTTCTGGGCGTATGCCGTGGCCGGCTCCTTGAGGGCCTTGGCGGCGACGACGACGTGCGGACCGTATTTGACGCCGTACTTGACGGCATACCCGACGATCTTGCCTTTCGTCGCCATGGCGACCCGACCTCCCGTAGTGCTCGCGTTCCTCGGAAGCCTACGCTCGGAGAGTGACCGAGCGCGTGGACTACCGCGGCGAGGGTCTGGCCGAGTCGGAGCTGGCCGCCACCCCCTATGCCCAAATGACCCTGTGGATCGAGCAGGCCCGTGCCGAGGGGGTGCGCGGGGCGGAGTCGCCCGAGGGACTGTCGCTGTCCCTCGCGACCGTCGACGCCGACGGGACCCCGGACGTGCGCACGGTGCTCGTGCGCTTCCTCGACCCGAGGGGGCCGGGCTTCGTCACCGACGGCGGCTCGGCCAAGGCCCGCCAGCTCGCGGCGGATCCGCGTTGTGCGGCCTCGCTGGGCTGGCCTGAGCTCTTCCGGGTCGTGCGTTTCCGCGGGGTCGCCGAGCCGATCGAGGCTGAGGCGCTCGCGGACTACTTCGGGCAGCGGCCCTGGGGGTCGCGGATCGGAGCCTGGGCCTCGCACCAGTCCGACCCGATCGCCGACCGGGCCACCTTGATGGCCGAGTTCGACCGGTATGCCGGGCAGTTCCCCGATCACGGCTCGCCCGACGACGTGCCGGTGCCGCCGACTTGGGCGGGCTTCCGGGTGCGGCCGTGGGAGGTGGAGTTCTGGGCCGGGCGCAGCAGTCGGCTGCACGACCGGATCGTCTTCAGCTCAGCCGCCGGTGCGCGGGTGCCTGCTCTGCTCGACGACCCCGGCGCCTGGACGGTGACCCGCCGCCAGCCGTGAGCCGCACGGCATACGGCTGGCGGGTCCCGACCGGTCACGACAAGTAACCGGACAGGGGAACGGCCCGTGGGGAGCCACCCTGCCGACGAGCTCTGACGATCCGACGAGCTCGGCGGGGTCGAGTGGCACGCACGCTGGACGAGACGTGCCTGCCCACGGGCCGCGGCGACTGCTGGATTTGCGGTCGCGTGCGTCCCCTAGTCTGATCCGCGTCCCGCCCGGCCGGCGAACCGGCCGCGGCGGTAGGGCGGTCAGGGGACGGTTGCGCTACCGCGCAGCCACCTCACGTGTCCGATAGGAATTCACTACCTGACCACCTCCCTTCTCGTGTGCCACAGACGGTATGCCGGTGCGGAACGCCCAGGCAAGGGATTTGCCGCGGCTCCTAGGGTGAGGGGGTGCACGAGCCCACCCACGCCGAGGCGCCGGTCAGCCTGCGCTCGATCGCCGTGGCGGCTTATGGGCCGACGATCCTCTCCTCGACCGGGCTCGGGGCGGTCACGCCGGTGCTGGCGCTCACGGCCCTCGGCCTGGGTGCCGACGTGGCCGGAGCGGCGAGCGTCGTCGCGCTGCTCGGCGTGGGGATGGTCGTCGGCGACCTGCCGGCCGGCGCCCTCGCGGCCCGCATCGGCGAGCGTCGGGCCCTGATCTTCGCCGCGCTCGCCGAGGCAGGTGGCCTGGCCGTGGCCGGCTGGTCGCGCTCGGTCTGGACGCTCGCCGTGGCTGTCTTCGTCGTCGGGCTCGCCGGGTCGGTCTTTGGGCTGGCCCGCCACGCCTATCTCACCGAGGCCGTCCCGGTCGCCATGCGGGCGCGGGCGTTGTCGACGCTCGGCGGGGTGCACCGGGTGGGGATCTTCGTCGGGCCCTTCCTCGGCGCGCTCGCCGTCGCCCGCTGGGGCACCCCCGGGGCGTATGCCGTGGGCGTCGCCGGCGCGCTGCTCGCCGCCGCGCTCGTCACCGGGCTCACGGAGC
>CAZLGB010000183.1:0-7086 GCA_964558825.1 uncultured Intrasporangiaceae bacterium | reverse complement strand
CGAGGCGAGGTCGCGGCATCGCCGAGCGGCGTGGGCGCCCGGCACCTGCGACCAGTGCACGGCTGCCGGTCCGACCGCCAGCGGATCGCCGGTCGCCTCCAAGGCCCGTCCCGCCGCCGCGTGCAGATCGGCCCGCAGCCCCGAGCCGAGCTGGACCGCAATGGCGTCGCGGACGAGGGAGTGGTTAAAGGCGAGACCCGTCGCCCCGAAGTGCAGGATGCCCGCCGACACCGCGCTCGACAACTGGCTGCTCACGATCGCCATATCGAGCTCGAGCGCACCGCTGAGCAGACTCGGCGAGAGCCGCTCTCCGAGGACTGCCGCCATGGCGACCGTGCGGCGAGTCGCGTCCGGCAGCGAGCGGAATCCGGTGGTGAGCATTGACCTCCAGGTATGCCGTTCGGCCAGTTCCGCAGTCAGCTGGAGGTCCTGAGCGGGGTCGAGTTGGGTGGCCACCGAGCGAATGTAGAAGGGATTGCCCCCGGTGAGCCGGACCAGCTCGGCCGAACGGGGCGCCCACTCGCGTAGTTGCTCGTCGGCCTCAAGCCAGGTCGCGACATCCTCCACCGAGAGCCCGGCGAGGCTCACGTGCGTGGTGCAGGGTGCCCGCAGCAGCCTCTCGATCGTCCGGCCGAGCGCCGACCCCTCGATGCCCTCCTCACGTGACGTGGCCACGACGACAACGGGCAGTCGATCCAGCTCGGGCAGCAGCCGACGGAGCACGTCGAGCGAGAGGGAGTCGGCCCAGTGCAGGTCCTCGAGCACCACGCACAACCCGCCGTCTACGGCCGCGTCGGCTAGGGCGTCAGCGACGGTGTCGGTGAGGCGCAGGCCGGCGATGTTGGGAGGATCTTCGCGGGCCTCCTCGACGATCTGGGTCAAGGCCGGCACCTGACGAGACAGCCGCTGCCACGGCCACAGGGCCGGGGCTCCCGGGTCGTCAATGCACCACCCCCGGGCGACCGCCATCCCTAGCGACCCACACGAGTCGGCCAGCGTGGAGACCATGAGGGATTTGCCGATGCCCGCCTCCCCGGTGACGAGGATCAGGGCCCCCGAGCCGGCGGTGGCTGCACGGCATACCGGCACGAGGCGCTGCAACTCGGCCACTCGACCGGGGACCGTCCTCACCCGACCAGTGTCGCGACTGGCTGCGCGATTCGGTACTGCATTCCGCGCTAGCACTGAAGTCGCCTGGGCACCCGGTGCCAGATGCTGTCCGCGCCGGGTCGCCAAGGAGGCGGCCCCTTCCCAGGAGGTCACCATCATGTTCTTGCAGGTCATCACCTTCGACGGCCCCCGCAGCGACGAACTCGTCGAGGCGTCTGCGCGCGCCGGTCGCGACCGCATCTCCCCGCTCATCGCCGCGGACCCCGAGCTCTCGGCCCGGTTGCTCGGCAGCCTGCGCGCGGTAGCCCCTAACGGCGCGGAATGCGTCGTATCCCTGGCCCGCGACGCGCAGGCTTTCGACGTCCTCCGGGACCGGGTCATGTCCTCCGAGCTGTTGCCTGGCGAGGACGCCCGGTTGCTGCCCGGTCCCGACCGCGTCGAGAGGTATGCCGTGTCCGACCGGTTCGGCCCGTTGGCCGCCGCCCTCGAAGGGGCCGAGGGGGGAGACCGGTGAGCGCCCAGTCCCATCGTGCGACAGACAGTTACCCCGACGACACCCGTGCAGACGCGGCCGCCCTGGCTGGCCAATGGCGCCTCGACCCCGCAGCCAGCCAGGTCGCCTTCCACGTCCGGGACAAGCTCGTCACCACGGTCCACGGCACGCTCCCAGTCCTGTCGGGAGAGGCGCAACTGGCCGAAGGCGGCACGGTCACCAGCGGCACGCTCGTCCTCTCGGCGACCGGCGTGGACACCGGTAACGCCCGTCGCGACACCGATCTGCGTAAGGCCCGGTTCCTCGACGCGAAGGCGAGCCCTACGATCCGAGTCGAGCTGTCTGCGGCGGACCCACTGCCCTCGGGTGTCTGGGCCGCCATCGGCGTCGTCCACGCCCGCAGCCAGGCCGCCCCCGTCGAGTTGAGCGCACGGACCGTCGCGGGCGCGGACCCGCGCGCCGATCGAGGTCTCGCGACTGACGTGGTGCACGTCCGGGTGTCGGGCAAGCTCGATCGAAATCCGTTGCAGATCAAGGTCCCCGCGGTCATCATCGGTAGATGGATTACGTTCGAGGCGACGCTGACCTATACCCGAGTGAAGGTGACATGAGCGCCCCGTCGGCCGTCCCCTGGGTGCTGCGGGCCGGTCAATGCTTCGACGGGGAGGCCTTCCGCGGCGCGACCGACGTCGTCATTGCCGACGGGCGCATCACGGCCGTGACGGAGCCGACGGCATACGCCCCGGGCATCGCCGTGCGCGACCTCGGCGAGGACACCACCCTGCTCCCGGGACTGGTCGATGCCCACGTGCATCTCACCTGGGACTGCTCGCCGGACCCGATCGGATGGCACCGCGACCACGACGATGACGCGCTGCTCGCCCGAGCCCGAGACAACGCTCGCCGCGCGCTCGCCGCGGGCATCACGACCATGCGCGACCTCGGCGGCCGCGGACGGGTCACCCTGGACCTGCGCCACGAGTGTGCGACCGAGGCCACCGCGGGGCCCACTCTGCTGGTCTCCGGGCCGCCGATCACGACCCCAGGCGGGCACTGTTGGTTTCTTGGTGGTGAGTCGCACGGCATACCGCAGATCGAGGCGGAGGTGCGGCGCCAACTGGGCGCGGGCGTCGACGTCGTCAAGGTCATGGCGACCGGCGGCAACATCACCCCCGGCTCGGCGCCGCACGAGTCGCAGTTCGGCCCGGCCGAGCTCGCGCGGGTCGTGGAGCTCGCCCACGCCGGCGGGGTTCCGGTCGCGGCGCACGCGCACGGTGCGCCGGGCGTGCGAGACGGGCTGGCCGCGGGCGTGGACACGATCGAGCACTGCAGCTTCATGACTGCCGAGGGCATCGCCGATGATCCTGAACTCATTGCGGCCCTCGCGGCATCCGAGGTGGCGGTCTCGCTCACCGCCGGTCACCTGCCTGGAGGTGCACCGCCGCCGGCGTTGGCCAGCCGGCTGGAAGCGCTGCTGAGCCACATGCATCGCTTGGTGGATGAGGGCGTGACCTGGGTCGTCGGAACCGATGCCGGCATCGCGCCGAGCAAGCCGCACGACGTCCTTCCCTGGGCGGTGCCGATGATCCTCGACCTCGGTGGAACCGACCTGGAGACTGTGTTGGCGGGGTGCACCAGCCGGGCCGCTCGGGCCGTCGGGATGGGGGATCGCGCCGGGTCGGTGGCGCTCGGCCGGTCGGCCGACGTGCTTGTCACCGACGGTCGGGTGGACCGGGACGTCTCTGCCCTGCGGCGACCGCTGCTCGTGCTCCGCCGCGGGGTGGACGTCGGTGGTCGGCTCGCTGCCGGCGCCGCGTCAGCACTGTCGCCCGCACCTGCCAGCGGTGGGGACTGAGCGTGGTGAACGCCTACCCGATTCACACCGAACGCCTCACCATTCGCCTCATGCGCAGCAGCGACACCGTCGCCCTGCTGGCCTATCGCAATGATCCCGAGGTCGCCGCGCTCCAGGACTGGGAACTCCCCTACACCGCCGACATGACCGGCTGGCTCGCCGAGCAGGACGACCTGGCGGATCTTGCCGACCAGGGGTGGACCCAGCTGGCTATCGACTTCGGCGGCATACCGATCGGCGACCTCGCGATCTGCCTGGACGAGACCGGCCAGCAGGCGAACCTCGGCTTCACCCTCGCCCGCGAGCACTGGAGGCAGGGGTTGGCCCGCGAGGCGGCCCTGGCCGTGGTCGGCGACCTCATCGAGCGGCGTGGGGTGGTGCGCGTGACCGGTGACTGTGACCCGCGCAACGTCGCATCCATGCGCGTGCTCGAGGCGGTCGGGCTCGTCCACAGCCACAATGCCAGCGCGAGCTATCGATGGCGTGGGCAGTGGACGGACACGACGTACTACGCGGTCACCGCGGACCAGTGGCGCGCCTGGCGTGACCGGCCCATGTCACCACCGCGCGAGGTGGCCCTCGTGCCCATCGACTCGACCACGGCGCGGTCGTGGCGCACGGTGGTGACGCACTACTCCCAGCGCCGCTTCGTCTCCCCGGTGGACGATTCCTATGCCGATGCGCTTTACCCCGACGACTGGCTCGGTGGTCGGCTGGTGCCGGTCCTGCGTGGCATCGTCGCAGACGGCGAGCGAGTCGGATTCGTCATGTATGCCGCGGTCACGCCACACCTGAGCACCCCATACCTGTGGCGCTTCCTCGTCGACCGGCGCCACCAGGGCCGGGGCATCGGTCGGCGGGCGATGCAGGCGCTGGCTCACGAGTTGCGGGCCGCGGGCAGCGCCGAGCTGTGGACCACCTTCGGAGAGGGTCCGGGTAGTCCGCGCGGGTTCTACCTCGGTCTTGGCGCGCGGCATACCGGAGAGATCATCGACGGCGAGACCAAGGTGACCCTGCCGCTGTCCGCTCTCGGGGCGTGACGCGGGGTTGGTCACCCGGAGCGGACCGCACTCTGAACTCCCCCTACCACTGAGCCGAGAGTGCCCCATCCTGACTGCGGACACCCGGATCAGCTGCCGGAAACTGCATCAGGGAGTGCGTGACTCGGGGTGGGTGGCGAGGTACGGGTCGGGGCTGCACGCCGCGGTGAGCCAGTATGCCGGGGCGTCGACCCACTCCTCGTCCACGCACGCCAACGGGACGTCGGCCTGCAGTCGCCGCCACGTCTCGGCTCGGTGGAGGCAGGAGAGGCGCTCGGCGGCAGGGAGCAGGCTGCGCAGTTGTCCGGGTGACCCGTACTCTCCCCACGGATCGAGGTAGGCGTCGACCACGTCGGCGTACTCCGGCGACCCCGGCGCGTAGTCCAGACGGGCGCGCAGGATCCACGAGGGGATCCGCAGGCTGGCGAACGGGTGTGACCACACCGCGTCGCCCAAGTCGATGATGGCGACCCCACCGTCCGGGGCGCGTAACGCGTTCCAGAGATGAAGATCGTTGTGCTGCAACGAATCTGGTATGCCGCTGGCCTCCAGGCGCTCGGCGTCTTGCGCGAGTTGGCGCAGGCCCTCGGCCACGACCTTCTGACCCGACTCGTCGAGCCGCCGTTTGTCCCCGGGTGGGAGGACGGCAAGCTGGTCGGCCAGGGTCGCGGCATATCCCACCGCATCCGCGCTAGGGAATGCGGGGACTCGGACGGTGCGCCGCGTGGACTGGTCCTGTGCGAGCGTGCGCTGCACCTCGGCATACATCGACACGACCTCGACCAGGGCCGCGACGGCTTCGGCGTCATCCTCCAGGACCGGATCCGCCGCGATCGGCAGCCCGAGGTCGACCGTCAGCAGCCACCCGCGAGCCGGGTCGGCGCCGAGCACGGGGGGAGTCCGACCCGGGGTGAGCTCCTGGAGCGCGGTCATGAGGCCCGCCTCGAAGGCCTGGGAGGGTGCGTTTTCCTTGAACCACACCGTCCCCGCATCGGTCGGGGCGCTCATCACGACGGACCAGAACGCGATCCGCACCGTCTCGATCGGCCCGACCAACCGGCGACCGGCCGCGCTGACGCACTGCTCAATCCAGGCCTGTGCCTCGGCCCGCCATGGTTCGGAGGCCCACCTCGCGGGGAGATCGGTCGTCATCAGCGGACCCATGGTGTGCGCTGGGTCAAGCGCCGGGGCCGCTGAGTCACCCGGTCAGAGTGCCAAACCGGAGCGCACCCCGCCACCGAGTTACCAGCGGAGCGGTGATCGATCGGATCCGGGCAATCGTTCTGCCCGCCAGAGTGAAGCGGGAGCCGGGATGGCACGAATACCTGGTGTCGGATCTCTCCACCGCAGGAGCCCCCCATGACTAGTCCAACTCGCCGCAACATGATCGCTGCCGCAAGTGTCGGTACGGCGACGGCCGCGCTAGCTCTCGCCTAGCCGGCATACGCGTTCGACGCCCTCGGCCAAAACCGCGAGGACGGACCCTTCCTGGCCTTCGTCACCGACGCCTCCCGAGGCAAGGTGGTCGTCCTGCACGGCGAGCAGCGCACGGTCGTCGTGGACCGCCGCTTGCCGGCAATGTCGCCCGCGCCGCGAGGGCACGCCAGATCGTCACCGCCATGGCCGCCCTCGTAGCCCACCTGCAACCCTGGCAGTAGGGCCCCCGGTCGACGACCCGTCCCGGACCCGGCGCTCGCGGCGCCGGCTCAAATACGGCCCACAAACCCTCTGAATGATCGGGGGACGCGTCTGGGGACGACGGGGGCCGCCAGGGACCGACGCCGAGGCTGCACCGGTCCTGACCTGCTACTTTGGTCGAACGGATGGTGTCGGCTGGAGGCGTGCCGAGTCGGCTCCAGGCACCCCGACCGCGTGGATCTGAAGACTACGGATCAGAAGGTTAGGGGTTCGAATCCCTTCGGGCGCGCTCTCCGGAAACCGCAGGCACACCCACCGTGACCTGCGGTTTTGTCGTTTCCGGGCGGGGTTCGGGTCGTTACCGGCGTGTGGGTGCTGTCCCTTATCCCTCACGCAATCCCTCACGCGGTCCCTGCTTTGGGATGACAGTTGAGGGCATGAACACGAACGCTGGTAGAGGCGCGGATCACCTTCAGGCCGGGTTTGACGGGCGGCGAGGTTCAGGGCGGGGGAGCCTGCGCGAACGCCGCCCCGGGGTGTTCGAGATCCGCGCCCGCACCGGCGGACCCGGGACGGCCCGACGTCAACGCTCCGTCACTGTCCGCGGCACGCGAGCTGAGGCCGAGACCGTCCTCGGCGCAATGACCGCGACTGCCGTGCCGGCCCCGCTGGTCATCACCGTCGCGGACATCCTGGATGTGTGGATCGTCGCGGACCAGACCTGGAAGCCTTCGACACGGGTGGGCTACCGGTCGGTGGCCAGATTCTTGATCGGCGACCGGATCGGGTCGGTGCGAGCCAGCACCCTCACCCCGGCGTCGGTGCGGGCTGCGGTCGGGGCGTGGCAGGCCGATGGGGCGGGGCCGGCCGTTGTCGCGGCCAGGTTCCGGGTGCTGTGAACCGTCCTGAGATTCCCGGAGGGTGCTGATTCAGCAAGGGAGACTCTTCTC
>CAZLGB010000182.1:0-7119 GCA_964558825.1 uncultured Intrasporangiaceae bacterium | reverse complement strand
CCGCCGCCACCACCGCCCAAGCCGCCGCGGCCGCGACGCGATCGCGGGCAGATGGCCGAGCCTGCTGATCGCGGACCCGTCGACGCGGACACCGGTGCCGAGCCGACGGACCGCGGCCCGGCCGACGCGGGTGCCGAGCCGCCAGATCCCACTCCGGCGGGAGCCGATCCCGGACCTGCCCTCCCCGAGGAGCCGGTGACGGCTCATCTGCGCGCGGAGCTGCCCGCCAAACCCGTCGTGGGTGTCGCAGCAGAGCTGCGGGTTGCGTTGTCGCGCAAGGAGATCCGTGCGGCTGCCGATGCCGCTGGGGCTGCGACGCGATTTCTCGCTCTGCCCGGGCGCACCCTCACGGTGCAGGTCGTGCCGAAGCTCAACGTCACGGTCACCGGGCCGGGTGTCGACACCTTCGAGCTGCCGACCGGTGGAGGCACCTCGGAGCTGTCCTTCCAGGTCGTCCCACAGGCCGCCGGCCCGGTTGCGGTCGGTGTCCTCGTGCGCGATGGTGCGGTGCCGCTGGGGATGGTGACCGTGGAGACGACGGCGGTGGCCACCGCCTCGCGGACCCGCGACAGCAGGCCCGTGGCGGCCACCGGCGAGCTGGTGTCCACGACCGATCCCCAGGGGCTCGAGGACGCGATCTTCCTCTACGTCATGGACACCGCGACCGACGAGGGCACGGTCTTCCACTACACCGTCGTCGCCCCGCTGCACGGCCTCAACGAGGTCTTCGCCTCCGAGCCGCTGCACGATCGTGAGGGCTATGTCGTCGAGCTCTATCGCGACCTCGCCCAGCTGTGGGCCGACCACGGTGCGGGGGCTGCCTATCTCGCCGGCCTGCAGGATCGCGGCGCTGCGCTCTTCGACGAGCTCTTCCCCGAGTCGATGCGCCGCTTGCTGTGGAGCCGGCGCTCGGACTTGGGTCGACTGCTGCTCATCTCATCGGAGTCGTCCATCCCCTGGGAGTTGGTCCATCTCAAGCCGGCCACGGGTCCCCGGCCCAAGGAGTCGATGTTCCTCGGTGAGTTGGGGCTGATCCGATGGCGCCCCAACGGATTTCCCGCGACCGATCTGCACGCCCGCAAGGGCAGGGTGTGGGCGCTGTGCCCGGACTATGCCGACCCGGCATACGCCCTGAGCGACTCGGCCGCGGAGGCGACCTTCCTGCACGACACCCTCGGGGCCGAGCCGGCCAAGGGCACCGGACCTGCCCTGGTCTCGTTGCTGCGCAAGGGGGGCTTCGACCTGCTGCACTTCTCCGGGCACGGGATGGCCGATCCGTCGGACGCTGCGGCGGCCAAGGTCTTGCTGGCGGGCAAGCTCGTGCGCGGCAAGGTCGCCCTCGACTATCTCTCCTCGACCACGGTCGAGCAGAACGCCAAGCTCGGCAGCCCTGACGGCAGTGGACCCCTCGTCGTGCTCAACGCCTGCCAGGTCGCCCGAGGAGGGATGCAGCTCTCGAGCATCGGCGGCTTCGCCACGGCTTTCCTCAAGGCCGGTGCGGCGGCATACATCTCGACGCTCTGGTCGGTGGGGGAGGATCCCGCCCTCGACTTCGTCGAGACCCTCTACACGCGGCTGCTCGCCGGCGACACGATCGCCACGGCCGCGGCAGCCGCGCGAGCGGCCGCGCGCACGGCCGGCGAGGCCACCTGGCTGGCGTATGCCGTCTACGCCAGGCCCGATGCACGGCTCGTCACCACCTGACCCAGCAACCACAGCAACTGTCTCCCAACAGAATTCGCGAGAAAGGCTCCATCGATGGCCAAGCGTGCGCTCTGCGTCGGCATCAATCAGTTCGCCCATCTCCCGATGGCCTCATGGCTCAACGGGTGTGTCAACGACGCCAATGACATGGCGGCCATGCTGCGCAAACGCGGCTTCGCCCCGCGGGCCGTCACCGTGCTCACCGACGCGGGCGCGACCAAGGCCGCGGTCATGGGGGCTCTGACGACGATGGTCAAGGCGTCCAAGCCCGGTGACCAGCTCGTCTTCACCTTCTCCAGCCACGGCACCCAGGTGCCCGACGACCCGGCTCACCCGGACGAGCCGGACGGGGCCGACGAGGCCTTCGCCTGTCATGACATCGCCCAGGCGGGCAATCAGTGGGACACCAACACGGTCATCGTCGACGACGAGCTGCGCGAGCTGCTCGCGACGCTGCCCAAGGGTGTGCTCTTCGAGGCCTATCTCGACACGTGCCACTCCGGCACGGGGCTCAAGCCGCTCGACCTCTTGTCCGGCCGGCGCCCGAAGTTCCTTCCTCCGCCGACGGCGATCGGTCTGCGCAAGCTCGCCGCGGTGCCGGGCCGTGGTGGCGTCAGCGGGGCGGCCAAGGGGCTCCCGACGGCCCTGCGCCCGGTGCTGTATGCCGGGTGTCGATCCGACCAGACCTCGGCCGACGCGACCTTCGGCGGCCGGGCCAACGGGGCGTTCACCTACTACCTGCTCAAGGCGCTCGGCGACAACCCCAGTGGGTCTCGCGCCGACATCCACAAGGCCCTCACCGCGTCACTACGCACCGGGGACTTCGACCAGCGCCCCACCCTCGAGGGACCGGCCAAGGCCAAGAAGACCGCCGTCGGAGACCCGTGGTGAGGTGACGATGAGCCTCCACGAGAGCTGCCCCGGGTATGCCGTGTCGCCCTTCGCCGAGCTGGTCGCGGCCTACCCGGGGGAGGAGGTCTACCCGATCACCGACTTCCGGGTCGAGTGGGGGCCGATCTTCCACCGCGGCCGCCTCGACGGCTCGGCGCGGGTGCTCGTGCTCGGTCAGGACCCGGCCACCCACGAGTCGATCTCCCGGCGCATCCTCGTCGGCGAGGCCGGCCAGCGGGTGCAGGGGCTGCTGGCCAAGGTCGGGATCGCCCGCTCCTATGTCCTGGTCAACACCTTCCTCTACAGCGTCTTCGGGCAGCAAGGCGGCCAGAAGCACGCGACCGACCCCGCCATCGCGGCCTACCGCAATCGGTGGCTCGACGCCCTGCTCGTCGGCACGCAGGTGACGACGGTCATCGCCCTCGGTCAGCTGGCGCACACGGCATACGACCAATGGGCGGCGACCCAGCCGGCCGCGGCGGCGGGGCTACACCTGGCCGCCATCCGCCACCCGACCTATCCCGAGAGCAGCGCCCGGGCGACCGGCAAGAAGCTCTCCGAGACGACGGCGATCCTCATGGCGGACTGGAATCTCGCGCTGCCGGGGATCGCGTCGAGTCTCACCCCCGAAGGCCCCGTCGACCTCACCCCGTATGCCGCGGACACCGGCTGGCGGCCTGCAGATCTCGCCGGCATCCCCGAGGTCGACCTGCCAGCCGGGTCGCCGCCGTGGTGGCGCGATCTGCGCTCGTGGGCGACCCGGGTCGGGCCCGACGCCCAGACCAAGCGGGCGAGCATTCAGGTGACCGTTCCGACGGCATACCGCACGTGGCCGCCGCTCGACTAGACCCAAGGAGCACCGATGAGCACGCCTGGACCCTTCGAGCGGGCCTACCACCGTGGCGTCACGGAACCCGTGGGTCCGCCGGCGCGGCGCCCCCGGGCGCTGCCGCCGGCGCCCTTCGCCCTGCACGGCGCCGTCATCACCCCGGACGGCGCGTGGTCGAGTGGCTATGTCACCGTCGCCAACGGGCAGCTCGACGCCGTCTCGCGGACCGCGCCGTCGAGCGTGCCCGTGCACGAGACCGACGGGGTGATCCTCCCCGGCCTGCTCGATCTGCACGGGCACCCGGAGTTCAACGTCTTCGCGGCGTGGGAGCCGCCCAAGCTCTTCGCCAACCGCTATCGCTGGCGCGCCTCGGACGGTTATCACGCGCTGGTGCGCGACCCGCAGAACGCCCTGCTCACCCAGATCCCCGACGGCACCCAGCTGCGCTATGCCGAGGTGCGGGCGCTCGTCGGCGGGGTGACCGGCATCCAGGGCGCCTCCGGGGCGAGCACCGCGACACGTGAGCCCTTGGTCCGCAATCTCGACCTCTGGGCCTTCGGCGCCCACCGGGCGCGGGCGATGATCGACCTGCCGAGTGCCTCCTCCCGCGACATGCCCCGGCTGCGCAAGATCCTCGACGCCATCGGCACGGGTGAGGTCACCGCGTTCTATCTGCATCTGTGCGAGGGCGTGCGCGGCGACGATCGCTCGGCGGCGGAGCTGAAACGCTTCCTCGACCTGCACGTCGCGACGCCGGCGACGAACATCATTCATGGCTCGGCGTTGTCGGCCGACGACCTGCACACCGTCGCCGCGGCGGGGTGCCGGCTCGTGTGGTCGCCCCAGTCCAACCTGCGCCTCTACGGCGAGACGACGCTCGCGTCGGTCGCCCTCGATGCGGGTATGCCGGTCGCCCTCGGCGCCGACTGGCTCCCGTCCGGCTCGACGAGTCTGCTCGCCGAGATGAAGGTCGCTCGGCGCGAACTCGCCCGGCAGGGAAAGGAATTGCCCGCCGCCGAGCTCGTGGCGATGGTCACGTCGGTCGCGGCGCGGGTCGCCGGGCTCGAGGCGCAGCTCGGGTCGCTCGCCGCTGGGCGCCCCGCGGATCTGGTCGTGCTCGAGCGTCACCACGAGGACCCCTATGAGTCGGTGTGTCTGGCCGATCCGTCGTGGGTCGAGCTCGTGTGCATCGGGGGCGACGTCACCTATGGGCGGGCCGACTGGTTCGATGCGCTGTCCGGTGGCGCTCGCGGCACGACGATCGAGGCGCTGACGGCCTGGGGCAAGCCGATGCGCCTCGACACCGGTTTCCAGTCACCCGGAGCCGATCCCACGCCGGCCCTGTCGGTCGTGCGCGGGCTGCTCACCACGGCATACCCCGCCATCGGGCCGATCTTCGCGTGAGCGGGTGCTCCCACCTGGCGTGAGTCGGCCGAGCGGCGCCGGCTGCCCTGTTGGCAGGGCCGAGCCGCCGGTAATGTCGGGCGCGTCCGCATCAGCGAAAGGGGAGCCCCCGATGAGCCACGGCAAGGAAGTCCTCGAGGGACTGCGCGACGAGACCGCCGCTCTGCGGGCGATGATTCCCACTGTCTACGACGGCTTTTCGCAGACCCACAAGGCTGCCCTTGGGGATGGCGCGCTGCCGACGAAGGTCAAGGAGCTCATCGCCTTCGGCATCTCGGTGAGCAAGCAGTGCGACGGGTGCATCGCCTCGCACGCCCGGGGCGCGGCCCGCGCGGGTGCCACCTTGGAGGAGGCGGCCGAGGCCGTCGGCGTCGCGATCCTCATGAACGGCGGTCCGGCGACGGTCTACGGCCCGCGGGCGTATGCCGCCTTCGCCGAGTTCCACGAGCAGTTCGCTCGGCTCAACGCGGCCAAGACGCAGCAGGGCTGAGTCGGCAGCGCTGAGTCGGCAGGGCACGCGCACGATCACCCGGCCAGGTGGCCCCAGTCGCGTGCCAGCTGGGTCCAGGGCCCGATGGCGACGATCCTGCCGTCGTCAATGACGACGACGCGGTCGGCTTGGGCCAGGGCAGCTCGCTTGGAGGTCGCGCCGACGACCGTCGCCGAGCGCTCGCGAAGCGAGTGCCACAGCTCGATCTCGGTGCGAGCGTCGAGGGCACTGGACACGTCGTCGGCGAGGAGCAGCTCGGCGTCGGCGGCCAGCGCCCGGGCGAGCGCGAGCCGCTGGACCTGACCACCGGACAGGCGCACGCCGCGATGGCCGACGATCGCCGCCGGCCCGCCGGCCGTGTCGACGTCGAGCTGGAGTCGGGCGTCGGAGACGGGGCCGTCGAAGTCACGGCCGAAGCCGAGCTGGACATTCTCGGCGAAGGTCCCGGAGAGCACCCGGGGGACCTGGGCGACATAGGCGACCTGCCCGGGACGCAGGAAGACCTCCGCGTCGCCGACCTCGGCGCCATTCCACCGCAGCGACCCGGTGTAGTCGGTGAGGCCGGCGAGCGTGCGCAGCAGGGTCGACTTGCCCGACCCGACCTGACCGAGCAGCAGCACCAGCTCGCCCCGGTCGATGGTGAGGTCGACGTCCTCGATGCCGATCGTGCCGTCCTCGTGGACGGCGGTGAGGCCGGTGAGAGTGATCTGCTCCAAGGGCACCCGCTCGACGGGCGGTGGCGGTGGCGCCTGCCCGGTGACCAGGTCGACTCCCGGCGGCAGCTCCATGAGGTCGACGCCTCCGGCCATCCGACTCGTCGCCTTCTGCCACGACCTCGTCCCGGGTGCCTCGGTGACGACGGCACTGGCGACCCGGCCGAACCATTCGAAGCCGTTGACCGCGTTGACGATGAGCAGCGCGGTCGCCAGGCCCCAGACGTCGCTGAGCACGCCCGCCCAGGCGGCGACCGCACCCACCCGCACCATGACGCCGGGGACGCCGTCGAGCACGGCCTGCACCTGGTGCTCCCGGACCGCCGCCTCGACGCGGCCGTGGTCGACCCGACGCAGATGCCGCGTCACCTCGGGAGTGCGGGCCGCGAGCTTGACCGTCTGCGCCGACTCGAGTGCCGAGACGAGCGCGCGCCCGAAGCGGGCCCGGGCCGCTGCGGCCACGGTGGCCGAGCGGCCGGCGATCGGGCGTCCGACGAACGAGGTGATCGACGCCGCGAGCATGACCGCGAGCAGAATGACCCCGGCCAGCGCAGACCGAGCCGCCAGCCCCGTGACGAGCACGACGCCCAGACCGTTGACGAAGTCGACCCAGCGATCGGCATACCTCGCATAGCGGTCGGAGTCCATCGCTCGGGCCACGACCTCGCCGGGAGGCACCTTCTCGAGCCGGTGCGTGCGGGTCTGACCGACAAGGACGTTCAGTCGCACGCGCAGCAACGTCTCGACCCACCATCGGGGGTAGCGGGTGATCGCCTCGGCGAGCAGGACCGGGCCGACGAGCACCGTGACGACCGTGGCCAGGGCCCACGCCCAGGGGCTGCGGCCGGCGTCGAGCGCCTCGACGGTCTGGCCCCACATGAGGCCCGTGACCGCGCCCTGGCCGCCGGTGAGGGAGAAGAGCAGGAAGAGGACGACGGCCAGCAGCCCCCAGCTCGGCCGCACCGACACGAGGCTGAGCACGCCGCGGGCCAGCGACGGTCCATGTCCCGTCGTCGGACGGTCGGGCACCGGGCCGCGCCGCCGAGCCGTGCCCACCGCCAGCTCGCCGCCGGCGGTGCCGGTCGGCA
>CAZLGB010000181.1:0-7162 GCA_964558825.1 uncultured Intrasporangiaceae bacterium | reverse complement strand
TCCACCAGACGACGGGGCCGGCGCAAGCCGGCCCCGTCGTGGCGTGGTGGACCACACGTCGCTGTTGAGAGCGTGATGAACCGCAACGGTGCGTGAGCTGCCGGTCGACCCGTGAGCCCCCCTGGCGCGTAGCGCCCCAAATACGACACAACAGCTTTGCGTTAATCTGCCGCCAGCCGGTAAACTAGCCCCCGAGGGGAGTACTTCACCCTCTCGACCCGGTCATCACGGTCGTCCCATGACGATCCCGGGCGAGGCCGCCGCGGCGCCCCGTGCAGCACGGGCCGCGAGCGGGAAGGAGACCTCAGGACAACTCCTGAGGACCCTTGTGCCCACGGCCATCGCCCCGTTAGCCACCGCTCCCCTCGCCACCGTCACCTCGATCGCCACGCCGACCACCTGGCTCGTGACGATCGCCCTCATCGCCGCCCTGCTCGTCGTCGACTTCCTGCTCACCCGCCGCCCGCACGAGGTGTCGATGCGCGAGGCGGTCGGCTGGTCGGCCTTCTACGTCGCCCTGCCCGTCGCCTTCGGCGTCTGGCTCTGGCAGACCCAAGGCGGCCAGCGCGGCCTGGAGTACTACACCGGCTATCTCGTCGAGAAATCGCTCTCGGTCGACAACCTCTTCATCTTCCTGCTGCTGCTCACCGCCTTCGCGGTGCCGAGCAAGCTGCAGCAACGCGCTCTGCTCATCGGGGTCGCCGGTGCGCTGGTCATGCGGGCGATCTTCATCGCCCTGGGCACCGCGCTCATCTCGAGCTTCGCCTGGGCCTTTCTGCTCTTCGGCGCCGTGCTGCTGGCGACGGCGGTCAAGGTCGGGCGCGACGCCATCCGCGGCACCGAGCACACCGTCGACATCGACTCGCTGCGCAGCGTGCGCGTCCTGCGCCGCTTCTGGCCGGTGCAGACGGAGTATGCCGGTCCCCGCCTCACCGTCCGCGGCCCCGCCACCGGCGAGCACCCGCGCGGTCGGCGCATCCTCACCCCCATGGCCCTGGTCGTCGTCGCGATCCTCACGACCGACCTCGTCTTCGCCGTCGACTCGGTGCCGGCCGTCTTCGGGATCACCGAGGACCCCTATCTCGTCTTCGTCACCAACGCCTTCGCCCTGCTCGGGCTGCGGGCGCTCTACTTCGTGCTGGCCGGCGCCCTCGCCGGGCTGGCCCATCTCGGGCATGGCCTGGCGCTCATCCTCGGCTGGATCGGCGTCAAGCTCGTCCTGCACTGGGCTCACGGCGTGTGGCTGGCGATCCCCCAGATCCCGACGCTGCTCTCCCTCGTCGTCATCGCCGGCATCCTCGTCACGGTCATCGTCACGAGCCTGCTACACGCCCGACGTCACGCGCCTGCGTGAGCCGCCCGGCATACCCTGTGGCCATGGCCTCAACCAGCCCCATCCCTCCCGCCATGCGTGCCGCCAGCGAGTGGGCCTGGCGGCTGCTCGTCATCGCCGGTGCCGTCGTCGCCTTCGCCTACCTGCTGGGCTTCGTGTCCGAGGCCGTCATCCCGGTCGTCGTCGCCACGCTGCTGGCGGCGATGCTCAGCCCGGTCAACGGCTGGCTGCGAGCACGGTTGGGGCGCAAGGCTCCGGCCGCAGCGCTGACGGTGCTGACGACCGTCGCCGGGATCGGGTTGTTGCTCTTCCTCATCGGCAGCCAGCTGACTGGCGGCTTCACCGAGATGGCCGGGCAGGTGACGACCGGGCTCGACCAGATCCGGGTGTGGGTGCGCGACACCCTGCACATCAGCGACACCCAGCTCGCCGGGTGGATCGACCAGGGCAAGACCGCGCTGACGACGAGCGAGGGGTTGCGCGGGTCGTTGGCCAGGGCGGGTCTGGGCGCGACGCATGTCATCGCCGGGACCTTCATCGCCCTGTTCGCCCTCTTCTTCTTCCTCTACGAAGGCGAGCGGATCTGGGCCTGGCTCGTGCGGCTCTTCCCCCGGACGGCCCGCGAGCGCGTCGCCGGCGCCGGTGTCGTCGCCTGGGGTCAGCTGACCGCGTTCACTCGTGCCACGATCATCGTCGCCCTCGTCGACGCCGTCGGCATCACCGTGGTGGCCCTGCTGCTGCGGGTGCCCTTCGCCTTGGCGATCGGGGCGCTGGTCTTCCTCACGGCCTTCGTGCCGATCGTCGGCGCCTTCCTCTCCGGGATGGTCGCCGTGCTCATCGCGCTGGTCGCCCAGGGTCCGGTCGCCGCCCTGCTCATGCTGCTCGGCGTCCTTGCAGTGCAGCAGATCGAGTCGCACGTCTTGCAGCCGTTCCTGCTCGGCAAGGCCGTCAACGTGCACCCACTCGCGGTCATCCTCTCGGTCGCCACCGGCGCGGTTGTCGCCGGGATCGTCGGGACGCTCGTGGCGGTGCCCACCGCTGCGGTGGTCAACGCCGTGGGCAAGTTCCTGCTCTCCTCGCCGGACGGCGGCGGCTCCGGGGAGGGCGCGAGCGAGAGTATGCCGGCCGCGCAGTCCAGCAGTGAGGGTGGGCCTGACGGCCCTGAAACGGAGCCGGCAGCGGGTTGACCTGCTGGGGGTTGACCGGCTGGCTCAGCCGACGGCGCTGATGCCGGGCGCCTCGGCCGCGGGCTGCTGCTCGTGGGCGGGCTCGGGTGTGGGAGTGACCTCGGCCGGCTCGGGTGCGCGCCGGTCCACCTTGGCCTTGAGGGTGTAGGTCGGCGGGGGCACCGGAACCGGCGTCCACGTGCCGTCCTCGCCGCGCACTGCAGCGGCAGCTGACGCTGCGGCCGCCGGAGCAGCGCCGATCGCCGGCGGCGCGGTCGCGGAAACGCCTTGGGCCGTAGGCGAATCACTCGCGCTCGACGCCGGCGAGCCGGCCGCGACGGCAGCAGCCGCGCCTGACACGGCCGAGCCGGACACCGGGCGCCCACTGACCCGTCGGGAGGTCGCAGCCAACGAGCGGTCGAGAGAGCGACGGGTGCGTTCGCGGACCGTCGCATAGCGCAGCACGACGATCGCCAGCCCCAGCGCGACGAGGCTGACGAGGACCGATGACCACACCAGCACGTCGAGCGCCGACAGGACGACCGTCACGGGGGCCAGAGCCAGGACCGCAAGGAAGGCCAGCCCACGGATGCGCCGGCCGAGGATCTCGGTGCGCGTGTGGCGCCGCCGCGCCGGCCTAGCAGCGACGGGACGGGCTCCGGTCGTGCGGGTCACCGTGCGCCCGGCTGCCGGGCTGGCCACCGGGCCAGCGACGGTCAGGGCGCCGACCGGGCCAGCTCCACCGGCCGCCGGTGCCGTACCCGTCTCTCCCACAGGGGTAGCCGGGGCCGGCCTCTCGACGCCGGTCCGCGAGCGGGCGACGAAAGGCGAGGCCACGGCATACACCTGGCGCGGGGGACGCGGAGCCGGTGAGGGGACCACGGGGTGACGCTCGAGCATCCGCATGCTCTCGCTGAAACGATCGAGCGAGCGAGCGGTGGCCATGTCCTCACGGCGGCGCACCCAGTGCTGCAGGAGGAAGGCAGCCCAAATGCCCACGATGGCGACGAAAATCAGGGACGAGGGCTGCACGCGCACTACCGTAAACAGCCCAGAGCGAGCCCTCGCGGACCCCGCGCGGTGTGTCGCAGATGAGGCTGCTGTGACTGGTGTGATCTGGTCAGCGATCGGGTCGCCAGCGGCCGATCACCGGCTTCGAGCCGACATCCTCGCGGGTCAGCGCGAAGGTCCGATGGTCGCGCCAGTCGCCCTCGATGTGCAGGTAGCGCTCGCGCACACCCTCGTCGCGCAGCCGCAGGTGAGCGACGACGGCGAGCGAGCTGGCGTTCTCCGGACGGACGTTGACCTCGACCCGGTGCAGCCCGAGCACGCCCATGCCGTGGTCGATCGTCGCCGCCAGCGCGCGGGTGGCGATCCCCCGCCCGGCGAAGGTCCGGCCCACCCAGTAGCCGGCCGCCGCCGACTGCAGCGATCCGCGCATGATCCCGAAGAGGTGCACCTGCCCGGCGAGCGCCCCGTCGACCTCGATGACGAAGGGCAGCACGTTGCCGGCGCGCGCATCGAGGTTGAGCGAGCGGACGTATGCCGGGAAGCTCACCCGCGGCATCACCCCGTCGGGCGGGGTCGGCTCCCAGCGCCCGACATAGGCGGCGTTGTCGGCCCGCAGCCGCTCCCACTCGGCCTGATCGCGCCGGTGCAGCGGTCGCAGGACCAGCCCCGGAGCCATCCCGTCCTGGACGGCGATGCTCACCGGCCACCGGGCCCGCCCCCCGAGCAAGCTCACGCCGGCCCCGCCTCGCGGCGGTGGTCGATGCCATGCAGCTGGTCGATCGCGTGGTCGAGGATCGGGCGCAGCACCCCGAGGGCGTCGCGCACGCCCCCGCGGGAGCCGGGCAGGTTGACGACGACCGTGCGTCCGGTCACTCCGGCGATCCCGCGCGACAGCACGGCGACGGGCAGGCCCTTGGCGACCCCGGTGGCGCGCAGCAGCTCGGGTATGCCGGGCAGCTCACGCTCCAGCAGCGGCCGGGTCTGCTCGGGGGTGACGTCCGTGGGTGAGACCCCGGTGCCGCCGGTCGTGATGACGAGGGCCGGGGTGTCGGCGAGGGCGGCCGCGATCGAGGCGCCGACCTGCGGGCCGTCGGGGACGACGACCGGGCCGGACACGGCATACCCCCATTGGGTGAGGGCCTCGACGAGCAGCGGGCCGGTGCGGTCCTCGTAGGTGCCGTCGGAGGCACGGGTCGAGGCGACGACGACGACCGCGCGACGAGCGGGCGGAGTGTGTGCGGCGCGGTCGGCGTCGGTCATGCCTCGGTCCAATCCCCAGATCTGCCACCGGATTTGGCGGTGACCCGCACGTCGGTGATGCGGGCGTGCTTGTCGACCGCCTTGACCATGTCGACGAGAGCGAGGGCCGCGACGGTGACCGCGGTGAGCGCCTCCATCTCGATGCCGGTGCGGTCGGCGGTGCGAACCGTGGCGTCGATGGTCACGCCGTCGTCCTCGACGGTCAGCTCGACAGCCGCCGCGTGGACGGCGACCGGGTGAGCGAGCGGGACGAGGTCAGGGGTGCGTTTGACGGCCTGCAGGCCGGCGATCCGGGCGACTGCGAGAGCGTCGCCCTTGGGCACAGTGTCATCACGCAGGGCCGCGATCGCGTTGGGGGACAACAGGACTCGGCCCCGGGCGCTCGCCTGCCGGGCGGTCACGGCCTTGGCGCTGATGTCGACCATGTGGGCGCTGCCGTCGCCGCGGACGTGGGTGAGGCCGGTCGGCAAGGCAGGCGCGTGGCTGTCGCGCGGAGGTGTCTCGCTGCTGCGGGGAGCGGCGTCGCTGTCGCGCGGAGGCGTCTCGCCGCCGCGGGGAGCGGCGCCCCGGTCTGCGATGCCGTCGCTCATCCTGCGCTCCTGCCGTCCGGGTCCAGCAGGATCGTCTCGGCCACCGCGCCGGCAGGCAAGAGCGTGACGTCCTCGGGCACGATGACCAGCGCGTCGGCCTGCGCGAGGTCGGCGACGAAATGGGAGCCCTGTCCGGCCACCGGGGTGACCGACCATTCACGCGCCTGCGCGTCCCAGGTGGCCCTGGCGCGGGCGATCTGGCGGCGGCCCGCCGGCGAGCGCAGCGCGGTCGCCAGCCGGGCGGCGACAGTCGGCGCCACCGCCGGCTCGCGACCGAGCAGCCGGCGCAGCAGCGGGCGCACGAAAACCTCGAAGGACACATAGGAGCTGACCGGGTTGCCGGGCAATCCGAAGAAGGGCACCTGCCGCTCCCCCGGTCCACGCAAGCTGCCGAAGCCCTGTGGCTTGCCCGGCTGCATGGCCACCTGGACGAAGTCCACCTCGCCGAGCGGTGGCCGGCCCGGCCCGGCGGGCTCGCGCAACACGGCCTTGACGACGTCGTGGACGCCCATGCTCACGCCCCCGGACGTGACGACGACGTCGACCTCCGCCGCCAGCCGGGTGAGCAGCGCACGCACCTGCTCGGGGTCGTCGCCGATGCTCCCTCGGTATGCCGTGACTCCCCCGGCCGCCTCGACCGCCGCCGCGAGCATGTGGCTGTTGGAGTCGAAGATGCGGCCCTCTCGGGCATCCGGCGGGGGCGTGCCCGGCTCGACGAGCTCGGCTCCGGTCGACACGACGGCGACCCTCGGTCGAGGGTGCACCGACACGTGGGCATGGCCGGCGGCTGCCACGAGGGCGAGCCGGCGGGCATCGAGCCGGTCGCCGGGGCGCAGGACCGAGCCGCCTGCGGCGAGGTCCTCGCCCCGGCGACGGATCGAGGTGCCGGCGGGGGCGCCGCGGAGGATGTTGACGTGCGGCATACCGCCGTCGGTGTCCTCGACCTTGACGATCGCGTCGGCACCCTCGGGCAGCGGAGCACCGGTCATGATCCGGATGGCCTCGCCCGCACGGAGTGGACGGGTGGCCGCGTCGCCCGCAGCGAGGTCAGCGACGACCGGCAGTCGCACCGGGGTGGCCTCGCTCGCCGTCGTGAGGTCCGCGGCCTGCACGGCATATCCGTCCATCGCGGAGTTGTCGAAGCCCGGCAGGTCCACCAGGGACGTGAGCTCCTCGCCCGCGATGAGCCCATGCGCCTCGGCCAGGCCCAGGGGCACCGGCGGCAGCGGGGTTGCGGCCGCGAGCACGGCCTGCAGGTGCTCCGCGACGGTGCGCATGCTCGGGTGTCCTTCGGGTCGCTGGCGGGATCAGCGCAATCTACCGCGCGGCCCCCGCCCGGGGGCTCGAGGACTCGGTGCCGCGACGCTATGCATTGAGTCGTCAGCGACTCACGGCAGATGTGGCTCACACCAACACCCCGTGGGGGCCTCAGCTCGGCCGGCGCGCGGTTGGGCTGTAGAAGACGCCACCGGTGACCGAAACTGCAGCCCACCCGACCACTGGGCCTCAACTCGCCACGGCCGGCGCGCGGTTGGGCCGTAGAAGACGCCACCGGTGACCGAAACTGCAGCCAGCCGAAGCCTGAAGTCACCACCGACTCCATGCATACGTGCCTCAGTCCAACCACTCCCGGGGCGCTGTCCGCCCACCGTCCGCCGAGCACCTCCTACGATCACAACATGGTCCAGCCGACTCCCCCGGCCCCAGCGCAGCCCGCCCGGCCCACACCGCCCCGGGCCGGTGAAGACACCCGGTTGGCCAAGGCCGAGCTGCGCCGCCGGCTGCGGACCCGGCGGCGCGAG
>CAZLGB010000180.1:0-7376 GCA_964558825.1 uncultured Intrasporangiaceae bacterium | reverse complement strand
GTGCCGGCGGGCGTGCCGGTGGTCGGCCCCGATGCGGTCGCCGCCTGGCGCGCGCGACTCGAGCCCGCGGCATACGCCGACACGGCGCCGGATGACCCGGCCTATCTCGTCTACACGTCGGGGACGACCGGGGTGCCCAAGGGGGTCGTCCACGGTCATCGCGCTGCGTGGGGCCGCCGCCCGATGTATGCCGGGTGGCTCGGCGTCCGCCCGGGCGACGTCGTCCTGCATGCCGGCGCCTTCAACTGGACCTACACCCTCGGCGTCGGGCTCACCGATCCGTGGGCCAACGGGGCGACCGGGGTCGTCTACAACGGTCCGCGGGATCCGACGATCTGGGGTCGGCTCGTGCAGCGCTGCAGGGCAACGATTTTCGCTGCCGTGCCGGGCGTCTACCGACAGCTGCTCGCCAGCCAGGGCCTCGCCGGGTGTGACCTCGGCTCGTTGCGGCACGGGCTCACGGCCGGCGAGGCGCTCTCCCGCGAGCTGTATGCCGCCTGGCAGACAGCCACCGGGCTGCCGCTCTACGAAGCGCTGGGGATGAGCGAGATCTCGACCTACGTCTCGTCGGGGCCGACCGTGCCGACCCACCCCGGCTCGCCGGGCAAGCCCCAGCAGGGTCGCCGCGTCGCGGTCCTGCCCGTGGACCCGCGGCACGGCGACGAGCCGCTGCCGGCTGGTGAGGCCGGGTTGCTCGCGGTCCATCGCAGCGATCCGGGGCTGCTCCTGCACTACTGGGAGCGGCCCGACGAGGACCAGGCGGTCTGGCGGGGGGAGTGGTTCGTCGGCGGTGACCTCGTCCATCTCGACGCCGACGGCTATGTCATCCACCACGGCCGGGTCGACGACGTCATGAATGCCGGGGGCTATCGCGTCTCTCCGCAAGAGGTCGAACACGTGCTCGCCGGCGCTCCCGGAGTCGGCGACGTCGGGGTCACCGAGGTCTCGGTCCGCGAAGGCGTGCGAGTCATCGGCGCCTTCGTCGTCCCCGCCCCGGCCGGGTGCGACCCCGAGGCCGTGCGGACGTATGCCGCGGCCCACCTCGCGGCATACAAGGTGCCTCGCGTCGTCCACCTCGTCGAGGAGCTGCCGCGCACGGCCAACGGCAAACTGCTGCGGCGCGAGTTGTCCGTGCCGTCCTGAGGCACCGGGCGCTGCCGCCGAACCACGCGTGGCGGGACCGCCGCTGCGGCGCGTCCAGCGCACGAGGCCGCGGCGACTGACAGGATGCCCGCCATGGACCTGGGCAATCTCGGCAACCTCCTCGGCGGGCTCGACGGCGACAAGATCGCCGAGGTCGTCAACATCGTCATCGCCAACCGGGCGGCCATCGAGCAGTTGGCCAAGCTGCCGGAGTTCGTCGGCGGGCTCGCGGGACATCTCGACGGAGCAGGGGAGCAGGCCGTGACGGCCGCTCACGCGCTCGTCGGCGACGACGGCACGTCGGGCGCACGGGGCGCGCTGGCCTCCGCCTCGACGGCGCTCGCCGGCATCGCGTCGACCCTCGGCGACGGGGTCGCCCGCATCGCCGACACCGCCGAGAGCGCCTCGCATGTGCCGCTCATGGGCGGGGCCGCCGGGCATCTGGCCGATGCGGCCAAGCAGATGGTGGAGTCGACCTCGCAGCTCAGCGCGCTGGCCGCGTCGATGGGTCAGATCGCCGACGTGCTCGACGAGGTCGCCACCGCCCTGGCCAATGTCGGCCAGCACCTGCGCGAGACGGGCACCCAGGCGCGCGGTTTCCTCGCCACCAGCTGAGCTGACCGTCCGCGCGCGTGCGCCGCGCCTGCCCTCACGCGCACGTATGCCGTGCCCCGCGCCCCGCGCTCGAATCCCCGCTCCGCTGCCCTCACGCGCACGTATGCCGTGCCCCGCAGAGGTGGGGCACGGCATACGTGCAGGCGGGCGGCGCGGTGAGCACCCGCGCCGCGACCGGGCTAGTCGTGCACCGGAGAGTCGCCACCTTGGGCGTGTGGGCCGGGGTGGCTGAAGTCCGGCGCCGGGATGTCCTGCACGCCGCGGGCGAGCCGAGAGTTGTTGCGGCTGTAGGTGAAGTAGATGATCAGCCCGAGCAGCATCCAGATGATGAAGCGCACCCAGGTCTCGGCCGGCAGCGTGAGCATGAGATAGAACGCGGCGGCCGCGGCGACCCAGGGCAGCCCCGGGCTCAGGGGCACCTTGAAGGCCCGCTTGAGGTCCGGGCGACGCTTGCGCAGCACGGGGATGGCCAGCGACACGAGGGTGAAGGCCGCAAGCGTGCCGATGTTGACCATCTCCTCGAGCTTGCCGACCGGAGTGAGCGCGGCGACGAGGGCGACGAGGGCGCCGATGGCGACGGTGATCTTGACGGGGGTGCCGGTGCGCGGATTGGTCGTGCCGAGGGATGCCGGCAGCAGCCAGTCGCGGCTCATCGCGAAGACGACCCGGCTGGCGCCGATGAGCAGGGTCATGACGACCGTCGTGAGACCGGCGACCGCTCCGGCCGAGATGAGCGTCGCATAGCCGCCCTTGCCCACTGACTCGAAGGCCGTCGCCAGTGAGGCGGTGGTCGAGATCTTGTCGTAGGGCAGCATCCCGGTGATGACGAGGGTGACGGCGACATAGAGGATCGTGCAGATGACGAGCGAGCCGATGATGCCGATCGGCAGATCGCGCTGCGGGTTGCGGGCCTCCTCGGCGGTCGTCGCGACGACGTCGAAGCCGATGTAGGCGAAGAAGACGAGCGACGCGCCGGCGAAAATCCCCATGACGCCGAAGGTCGTCGGGGACAAGCCGAAGATCGTCTGGATCAAGGGAGCCGTCCAGACGCTTCCGCCGCTGGCGGCAGCCGCCTGGGCCGGGGGGATGAAGGGCGTGTAGTTGGCCGAGTTGATGAAGCCGATGCCGGCGATGATGACGAACAGGACGATGAAGAGCTTGATCCCGACGAGCACGAGGTTGACCCGCATCGACTCCTTGATGCCGACGGCGACGAGGATGGTCAGGCCCACGACGAGCAGCAGCGCCGGCAGGTCGAAGGACGAGCCATAGGCCACCGACTCGGGGATGGTGATGCCGAGCTTGCCGAGGAAGACCCCGAGATACGCCGACCACCCTTGGGCGACGACACTCGCCCCGAGCAGCAGCTCGAGCAGCAGGTCCCAGCCGATGATCCACGCGACGAACTCGCCGAGGGTGGCATAGCTGAAGGTGTATGCCGAGCCGCTCACCGGCACGGTCGAGGCGAACTCGGCGTAGCAGAGGGCGGCGAGGCCGCAGGCAATGGCCGCGATGACGAAGCTGATGACGATGCTCGGGCCGGCGACGGTCGCCGCAGCGCGCCCGGTGAGGGTGAAGATGCCCGCGCCGATGATGACGCCGATGCCGAAGACGGTGAGGTCGAGTGCCGAGAGTCGCTTCTTGAGCTTGTATTCGGACTCTTCCGTCTCGGCCATGGAGGCCTCGATGGACTTCGTGCGGAAGATGCTCTGTCGGGACGTTCCGGAGGTGGTGCTCATGCGCTGACTCCGTTCTGTGTTCCGTCGGGGCGAGTGCTGGTCCGTCGGACGCTACCCCCGCGAGAGGTGTGGCGCGCGGCGAGAGGGGACCCCGCCGATAACGGCATACCCGAAGCTGGCTCGCGTGACGCGCGGCGTGCGAGACTCCGAGACACCGCATGTATGCCGTGACCCGACCCACAAGGACGTGCCGTGACGATCGCAGTGCCGCCGCTGTCGCTCGAGGACAAGTTCACCGTCGACGAGGGCAAGATCCACCTCACCGGGGTCCAAGCGCTCGTGCGGCTGCCGCTCGTGCAACACCGGCTCGACCGCGCCCAGGGGCTCAACACGGCGACCTTCATCTCCGGCTATCCGGGCTCGCCGCTCGGCGGCTACGACCTCGAGCTGCAGCGGCGCCGGCGGCTGCTCGAGGAGCACCACGTCGTGCACCAGATGGGGGTCAACGAGGAGCTCGGAGCGACGGCGGTCATGGGCAGCCAGCTGGCCATGCAGCTGCCGATGCCGCGCTATGACGGGGTCGTCGGGCTCTGGTATGGCAAGGCCAACGGCGTCGACCGGGCGCTCGACGCCCTGCGCCAGGCCAATCTCGCCGGAACGGTGCGCACCGGTGGAGCGGTGGCACTCGTCGGCGACGACCCGACCGCCAAGTCCTCGCCGACGCCGGGGGCGAGCGAATTCGCCCTCGCCGCGATGATGATGCCGATCCTCTATCCGGGCGACGTCCAGGAGGTGCTCGACCTCGGGCTGCACGCGATCGCCCTGTCTCGCTCGAGCGGACTGTGGACGGCGCTGAAGATGTCGACGACCGTGGCCGACGGATCGGGCTCGGCCTTCGTCGCGCCCGACCGGGTGCGCCCGGCCATGGTCGACGCGATGCTCGACGGCAGGCCCTATCTGCATGTGCCCTCGACGCACATGTATGGCGAAAAGGTGCTCCAGATGGAGCGCTCGATGGTCTATGCCCGGATGCCCGCGGCGCTTGACTATGCGCGGGCCAATGACATCAACCGGATCACCGTGCGCGGCGAGCGCGACCGGCTGGGGATCATCGCCTCGGGCAAGACCTATTTCGAGCTGCGCCAAACGCTGCGTGAGTTGGGGCTCTCCGACGACGACCTGCATCGGCTCGGGGTGCGGCTGCTGCAGCTGCGCATGCCCTATCCACTCGACGGGACGATCGTCCGTGAGTTCGCCCGCGGGCTGGCCGAGATCCTCGTCCTCGAGGACAAGCGTCCCTTCGTCGAGCTCTTCGTCAAGGACGAGCTCTATGGGCTCGCGGACCGGCCGCTCGTGCTCGGCAAGCTCGACGAGCACGGCCGGGCGCTCGTGCCGATCCATGCCGAGCTCGACACCTCGTCGGTGGCCACCCTCGTGACGAGCCGGATCTCGAAGTTCGCCGAGGTCGACGAGCTCACCGAGGTCGCGGCGCGGCTCGAGCGGATGACCCGCCCGCGCGGCCTGGCCCCCCTGCCGCTCGCGCGTTCGCCCTATTTCTGCTCGGGCTGCCCGCACAACACCTCGGTCGCCGGCGTGCCGGCCGGCACGGTCGTCGGCGGTGGCACCGGCTGTCACGTGCTCGCGGTCTTCATGCGTCCGGAGAACGTCGGCGACATCCTCGGCATCACGGCCATGGGCAACGAGGGTGCCCAGTGGATCGGCGCCTCACCCTTCTCCGGTATGCCGCATCTGCTGCAGAACATCGGCGACGGCACCTATGCCCACTCCGGGCACCTGGCCATTCGGGCCGCCGTCGCCGCCGGGGTCAACATCACCTACAAGCTGCTCTACAACGACCACGTCGCGATGACCGGCGCCCAGCCGCCGATCGGCATCACCGGCATACCCGACCTCGCGCGGGTGCTGCTCGGTGAGGGGGTCGCGCGGGTCATCGTCACGACCGAGGATCTCGACCGCTATCGCGGTGTGCGTATGCCGTCCGGCGTGCCCGTGTGGGATCGGTCGCGGCTGGGCGAGGCCGTGGATGAGTTGCGCGGCATACCCGGCGTGACCGTGCTCATCCACGACCAGGAGTGTGCGGCCGAGAAGCGGCGGCGGCGCAAGCGCGGCACGCTCGTCGAGCCGGCCACCCGCATCGTCATCAACGAGGCCGTGTGCGAGGGCTGCGGTGACTGCGGGGTGCAGTCCAACTGCCTCTCGGTGCACCCGGTGCAGACCGAGCTCGGGCGCAAGACGCAGATCCACCAGCCCTCGTGCAATGTCGACTACTCGTGTGTGAAGGGCAATTGCCCGAGCTTCGTCAAGGTCGTGCCGGGTGGGGAGACGGCACGGCATACGGCCCCAGCGGAGTTGTCTGGCGACGCTCTGCCCGAGCCCGAATTGCGAGTCCCTGCAGACGAATTCGGCCTGCGAATCACGGGCATCGGCGGGACCGGTGTGGTGACCGTGGCCCAGACGCTCGCCACGGCGGCGCTGCTCGACGGGCGCTTTGTGCGCGGGCTCGACCAGACCGGGCTCGCGCAGAAGGGCGGCCCGGTGGTGTCGGATCTGCGGATCACCACGACGCCGATGGATCAGGCCAACAAGCTCACCGTCGCCGACTGCGACCTCTATCTCGCCTGCGACGTGCTCGTCGGCTCGCAGGCCCATCACCTCACCGTGGCGGACCCGTCCCGGACGATTGCCGTGACGTCGACCGCGCAGGTGCCGACCGGGCAGATGGTCGTCGACACGGCGCTGGCCTTCCCCGAGACGACGCCGTTGCTGGCTCGGATCGACCGCTCGACGCGCGCTGCGCTCAACGTCGCCGTCGACGCCGCGGCGATCGCCGAGGGGCTCTTCGGCACCGACCAGGTCGCCAACATGCTGCTCGTCGGCGCGGCCTACCAGTCGGGGGCCCTGCCGCTGCGCGCCGAGGCGATCGAGGCGGCGATCGAGCTCAACGGGGTCGCGGGCGCCACCAACCTGCAGGCCTTCCGGCGCGGGCGCCAGGCTGTGTCCGACCGGGCTGCGCTGCTCGCCGTGCTGGCTGCCCAGACCGGCCGGCGCGGCGGGGCTGCCGTGGCGTCTGCTGCTGTGGCTTCTGCTGCCGGGCCTTCAGCTGGTGACAGCGGTCCGGCGCTGACCGGAGTGGAGCGCGAGCGCGCGTCCGTGGTCGCTGCCGAGCCGGGCTCGGAGCTGGCCCGACTTGTCGCGCTGCGGGTGCCGATGCTTGTCGCCTATCAGGACGCGGCATACGCCCGTCGGTATGCCGGGCGGGTCGAGCGGGTGCGTGCCGTCGAGGCCGCACAGGTGCCTGGGAGCACCAAACTTGCTGAGGCCGTGGCGTTTTCGCTCTTCAAGCTGATGGCCTACAAGGACGAATACGAGGTGGCGCGGCTGCACCGCGACCCGGCCTTCCGCGAGCAGCTCGCCGAGCGCTTTGGGGCGGACGCGACGACCAAGGTCATGCTCCACCCGCCGATGCTCAAATCGCTGGGGATGCACCGCAAGATCGCCGTCCCGGGGCGGGTGGCGGGTCTGACCTTCGCGGCGCTCGCGCCGATGAAGCGCCTGCGTGGCACGCGGTGGGATGTCTTCGGGCGCGACCACGTGCGGGTGATCGAGCGCGAGCTGCTCGCCGACTACGAGCGGCTCGTCGACGAGCTCATCGAGACTCTGCGGCCCGAAAACCACGCGGTGGCAGTCGAATTGGCCTCTCTGCCGGATCTGGTCCGCGGCTATGACGAGGTCAAGCTGCGCAATGTCGCGACCTATCGCGAGCGGGTTGCCGCGCTGCGTCCGCACCTCGTCGACGGGCATCTGGTCCTCCATCCGGCCACTCCCGGCGCCCCGAAGGTGCCGGGTGCCGGAGCGCCGGGAGCAGGGGCGGCGGGCGTCGAGCACGTCGGCGCCGGCGCGGCCGGCGCTTGGGGACCG
>CAZLGB010000179.1:0-7459 GCA_964558825.1 uncultured Intrasporangiaceae bacterium | reverse complement strand
CGAGCGTGCCGACCGTTGTGCCCGCGACGCCCTCCCCCTCGCCAGCCGGCACGTCCAGCACGACCCGGGTGCCCCCGCGGAGCACGCCCCCCCGGACGAGCGTGCCGACCCAGACATCGACCCCCACGACCAGCGCCCCGTCGACGCCCACGTCGACGCCCACGTCGACGCCGGTGTCGCCGCCGACGCTCGCCAACGGCACGCCGCGGGCAGCGACAGGTGGCCGGCCCTTCAGCATCGGCGTGCAGTTCGGCAGTGCCGCGGGCGGCACCGTCGTGGCCGCGCTCAGCCCGGGAGGCAGCCTGCTGCTCGACTGTGCCGCGCCAGGGACGACGACGTGCACCGTGGCCGGATCCACCGCCACCGTCGGCGTCACGGCCAAGCCGACGTCCTACCCCGCGTCCCTGGTGCTCACCGTCACCAATGCGAGCGGCGGCACACCGCTGATCGTGACGATCGTGCTCACTCCACCGCCACCGGACTCGTCTCCGGACAACCCCACATCCCTGGTCGGCGAGGTGCCGGCCATTTTGGGTTTCACCTTCCAGACGGCGAGCGGCGGCACCATCAGCGCCGCCCTCCAGCCCGGCGGCGCCGTGAGCCTGGACTGCGCGTCCTCCGGTGGCACGGGGTGCACCTTCGGCGGGACGGCCGGGCAGGTCACCGTGCGCGCCCTCCCGACGGCATACCCGGCCGTGCTGCGCGTGACCGTCACCAATGCCGACGGCGGCGACCCGACCATCGTCGACGTGCCGGTGGCGGCCCCCCGACCGCATTTCGTGAGCGCCCTGCCGGCGTCGACCACCTCAGGCACCGCGATCCAGGTGCCGATCGACCTGGGCACGTCCGCCGGCGGTGTGGTGACCGCCTCGCTCGACCAGCTGGGCCAGGTGACGTTGAGCGGGTGCACGGGCTCCAGTGCCGGGTGCACCATCGGCTCGCGGGTGGCCACCCTGACGATCACGCCCACCCTCGGTGGCTCCCAACCGGCGGCGCGGACACTCGCGGGCGACGTGACCACGGCGCGCCTCACCGTGACGATCGTCAACGCTGCCGGAGTGAGTGCCACCGCCACGACCACCGTCGTCGCGGACGCGCCCGATCAGCCTCCGGCGTTCGTCGGAGTGCCGGCGTCGATCACCGTGGGCGTCCCGACGGTCATCGGGGTGCGGGCCGGTGCGGCGGGCCCGCTCGACGTGCAGGCACGAGTGCTCGACGGACATGACGCCACCGTGTCGCTGGCCGAGTGCCCGAGCGATCCGGCGCGTGAGGTCGGCTGCCGGCTCCCAGCGGGGACCGGCGCGGTCACGGTGCTCGTGGCGGGCACCCCTGAGCACAACGCCCGGGTGACCCTCAGCCTGCTCAACGCTGCCGGGTTGCGCGCCGCGGCGACGATGCGGGTCGTCGCTCCCGACTGAGTCTCGCGGTCCGGCTAGCGTCGTCCGACGGGCGTGCGCAGGGTCGGGCGATCCTGCATCCCGACCAGGCCGTTCCAGGCGAGGTTGACCAGATGCGCGGCGACGTCGGCCTTCTTGAACGACCGATGGTCCAGCCACCACTGCCCGGTCAGCGCGACCATCCCGACGAGCATCTGGGCATAGATCGGCGCCGACTTGGGGTCGAGCTTGCGCCGGGAGAATTCCCGGGCGAGCAACGCCTCCACCTGGGTGGCGATGTCGCCGATGAGGCTGGCGAAGGTGCCGGTGGACTGCCCGGCCGGCGAGTCGCGCACGAGGATGCGGAAGCCGTCGGTCGAGGCCTCGACATAGTCGAGCAGCGCCAGCGCGGCCTTCTCGACGAGCCCTCGGGTCGGCCCAGGTGTCTCCAGCGCCGCGCTCACTCCTTGCAGCAGCGCGGCCATCTCGCGGTCGACGACGACGGCATACAGCCCCTCCTTGCCGCCGAAGTGTTCGTAGACGACCGGCTTGCTGACCCCCGCCTTCGCGGCGATCTCCTCGACCGTCGCCGCCTCGAAGCCCTTGGCCGCGAAGATGCTGCGCCCGATGACGATCAGCTGCTCACGGCGTTGCTGGGCGGTCATCCGGTTGCGGCGGCCGGGCTGGTCCAGCTTGTCGGAGGGTGGGCTCACCGCCCCATTGTGCAGGGTATGCCGCGTGCGCCTCGCCTCTCGGTGCGCCTCGCCTCTCGGGCGGCTCGCGTCGCGCGCGGTGTGGGCTGCTCTCGGCCGGGTCAGCGCCCGGAGCGGGGGACGACGAGGCGTAGACAGACGGCGTGGGCCCAGGAGGGCCGGCGCAGCACTCCATGGACGGCCTCGGTGAGGGTGAGCGCCGACAGGACGAAGGGGTGTCGGTCGAACCACTTGCTGCCACTCATGACGCTCATGAGCTCGACGTCGCCCACCTCCAGCCCGGCGGCGGCCGCGGTCTGGCGCAGCTCGGGCAGAGTCATTTCCGAGATGTGGTCGTGGCCGGCGTGGGTGCATGACCGGCGCGCCGTGCTCGTCGAGCTCGGTCTCCTTGCCGGCGTAGTAGGCCCGGTAGATGCGCCCGCGGCTGAGCCGGTTGGCTCCAGCGGCGAGCCGCTTGACCATCCCGTCGCGCAGCGGAGTGCTGACGACGATGACCCCGCCGGGCTTGGTGATCCGGGCGAGCTCGCGCAACACGCCCACGGGGTCCTCGAGGTGCTCGAGGACGTCGGCGAGGTTGATGGCGTCGAAGGTCGCGTCGGCGAAGTCCAGACCCGCCGTGAGGTCGCCGGTGGCGAAACTCACGTTGGCATATCCCGGCACGGTCGCGGCGAAGGCCCGGCCGTAGCGCAGCCCGTCCTCGTGCAGGTCCAGGCCGACCAGGCGCACCTCCTGGTCGCAGCCGAGCCGAGAGTTGAGCATAAGCAGGTGATTGCCGTAGGCGCACCCGACGTCGAGGACGGCGGCCGGCCGCTCTCGCACAGCCGCAGCGAGCCAGCCGATCACGGTGGTGTCCCGATGGATGCTGTGCCGGTGGGCGAGGGAGTCGGCCATGGCCTCCCACTGGAAGGCCACGCGGTTCTCCAACGAGGGCAGATGCGGGTCACCGCCGCGCGCCAGCAACCGCCCCATGTCCTCGGAGGACGTCGCCGGCTGCGGATCCTGCTCGTCCATGCTGCGCCTTCGCTCGTGGATATGCCGTGTCGGTCCGTAGCGCTGCAGCCGCCGCGGAGGGCGACCGGCGCCGATGCGGGTAGCCTAGGGCGGTCCGGCGGCCGCGACCACCCGCGCGGGCCACGATCCCCGGTTGGTCTGCTGGTAGGGCCCGCCTGACTTTGAATCAGGATTAGCGACGCTGGTTCGATTCCAGCCCGGGGAGCGAGCTCACATCCTCGCTCCGCGAGGGAGACGCGAGTTGCCCGTCCTCAGCTCCGTGGCGGCGTGGGCGTCGTGCGGTCCGACCCGCTTTAGCACCACGACAGGGCCCGTGCGTCGGCCCTCCGCGACCCCGTGCCGTCCGCTAGTCTCCCGAGCGTGAGGAAGCTCCCGGTCGGGGTCGTCTGCTCGGCGGCCGGGTTCGCGCTCGCCAATCGCTTCCTAGCCCATGGCTGGGGGTATCGCAGGCCCCCCTTCCACGTCGACCTTGAGGTCTAGCTCCGGGGGGCCGGCGCCTGGCTGGCGGGGGCGCCCATCGCTGGACCTTTCGACATGGGAGGGTCGGCGCCGATGTCCTTCACCTATCCGCCGATCGCCGCGATCCTGCTTTCCCCTCTCGCCGCCGCGAGCATTCGGGTCCTGGGGATCCTCTGGACGCTTGCGTCCCTGCTCGCCGTGGCCTGGAGTTCCTTCACGGTATTCCGCGCCGCGGGTCTCGATCGCTCGGCCAGCCGCCTGGCGGCCCTCGGCGAGCGGGATCTTGGTCAACCTCGAGCCGTTCACCGCGCATCTGGGCTTCGGGCAGATCAATCTTTTCCTCCTCGCGCTGGTCGCCGCCGACCTGCTCAACCCGCGTCCGCGGTGGCCGAAAGGATTGTTCCTCGGCCTCGCAATCGCGGTGAAGCTCACCCCCGCGGTGCTCCTCATCTTCCTCTGGCACGCCCGGGATCGGCGCGCGGTGCTCGTCACGGCGATCTCCGCGTCCGTGCTGACGGCGGTGGGTTTCCTTCTGGCGCCACGGGACTCGATCAGCTACTGGTCCTCGCTGGACAGCCTTGGAGATCGAGTTCACGTCTTCGCGGCCAGCAACGTCTCGGTCTGGGGGCTCGGTGGGCGGCTGCCAGTGCCCAGGGCCGACCTCGTCATCGGGGCGGTCCTCACGGTGCTCGCCGTCGTCCTCACCTGGCGGGGCATGGGGGCGGCCTTTGTCCGCGGTCGCCGCGACCTGGCCTTCGGCCTGGCGGCGGTCCTCGTCCCGCTCCTTAGCCCGGTGTCGTGGGAGCACCACTGGGTGTGGATGCTTCCGCTGGTGATCTCCATGTCCGTGGCCGCCTGGCGGGGGGACCTCCTGCTCGGAGCAACGGTCGCCGCGACCCTGCTGCTCTTCCGAGAGACCGGGGTGAGCGGACAGGTGCCGCTCTCCTGGACCCTCTATCCGCTCTGGGGGATGGGTGCGCTCGTCCTCGTCCTGCACTCCCAGACCGGAGCGACCCGGGCGGTCCCCGGGCTGGAGCCGGGCCGCGACCCCCTGGTCCGTGGGTCGACCACCCCTCGTCGGCACTCAGCCGACCCCGGACGAGGCCGGTAGGATCGCTCAGCGTGACGCATCATCGCCCGGCCGCCGTCATCGTCCTCGCGGCCGGCGAAGGCACCCGGATGAAGTCGAGCACCCCGAAGGTCCTGCACACCATCGGCGGTCGGTCCCTCGTCCACCACGCGATCGCGGCCGCGCGCGGGGTCGGACCGGCATACCTGCAGGTCGTCGTCCGTCACGAGCGCGAGCGGGTCGCCGCGCACATCGCCGAGTGCGACCCCGATGCGCTCATCGCCGACCAGGACGAGATCAAGGGCACCGGCCGCGCCGTCGAGTGCGGGCTGGCCGCCCTCCCCGCCGATCTCGACGGCACCGTCCTGGTCACCTATGGCGACGTCCCGCTGCTCACCTCCGCGACACTCGCCGACCTGCTGGCCGCCCATCTCGCGGCCGGAAGCGCGGTGACGGTCATCACTGCCGACCTGCCCGATCCGACCGGTTACGGGCGCATCGTCCGCGACCCCGACGGGGGGGTCGCTCGCATCGTCGAGCACAAGGACGCCACCGCTGCCGAGCGGGCCATCACCGAGGTCAACTCGGGGATCTACGCCTTCGACAGCGGCGTGCTGCGGGCCGGGCTGGCGGCGCTGACCACCGACAACGCCCAGGGCGAGAAGTACCTCACCGACGTGCTCGCCTTCGCGCGCGCGCAGGGCCGCGCCGTCGCGGCATACGTCCTCGCGGATGTCTGGCAGACCGAAGGGGTCAACGACAAGGTCCAGCTCGCGCGGCTCGGGGCAGAGCTCAACCGGCGCACCGTCGAGGCCGCGATGCGCGAGGGGGCGATCATCCGCGACCCCGCGACGACGTGGATCGACACGACCGCCTCGGTCGGGCGCGACACGATCGTCCACCCCAACACCCAGCTGCTCGGGGCGACGACGGTCGGCGCCGACTGCGAGATCGGCCCGGACACGACGCTCACGGACACCGAGGTGGGCGACCGCGCCACCGTATGCCGGACGCAGGCGACGCTGTCGGTCATCGGCCCGGGTGCCACGGTCGGCCCGTGGTCCTATCTGCGGCCGGGGACCGAACTCGGCGCGGAGGGCAAGATCGGTGGCTTCGTCGAGACCAAGAACGCCCAGATCGGGGCCGGGTCCAAGATCCCCCACCTGTCCTATGTCGGCGACGCGACCATTGGGACGGATAGCAATATCGGCGCGGCATCGGTCTTCGTCAACTACGACGGGGTGGCCAAGCACCGCACGGTCGTCGGGGATCACTGCCGGATGGGCAGCGACACGATGTACGTCGCCCCGCTGACCATCGGCGACGGTGCCTATTCCGGGGCGGGCACCGTCTTGCGCGAGGACGTGCCACCCGGGGCCCTGGCCGTCAGCGGTAGCGCCCAGCGCAATATCGCGGGCTGGGTGCCCGATCACCGACCCGGGACTGCGGCCGCCGAGGCCGCGCTGCGCGCGCTCGCGGCGACCGACCGGCATACCGACGACCCCGGCGGAGCCGACGAGGGAGAGCACGCGTGACCGTCATCCGCAAGAAGACGAAGCGTCATCTGATGATCTTCAGCGGGCGAGCCCACCCCGAGCTCGCCGATGCAGTCGCCGAGCAGCTGGGCACCAGCGTGGCGCCGATGCAGGCCTACGAGTTCGCCAACGGCGAGATCTACGTGCGCTACGAGGAGTCGGTGCGCGGGTGCGACGCCTTCGTCATCCAGAGCCACACGGTGCCGATCAACGAGTGGATCATGGAGCAGCTCATCATGGTCGACGCGCTCAAGCGGGCCTCGGCCAAGCGGATCACCGTCGTGCTGCCGTTCTATGGCTATGCCCGTCAGGACAAGAAGCACCGCGGCCGTGAGCCGATCTCGGCCCGACTGATGGCCGACCTCTTCCGCACGGCGGGCGCCGACCGGCTCATCGCCGTCGACCTGCACACCGCGCAGATCCAGGGCTTCTTCGACGGGCCGGTCGACCACCTCATGGCGCTGCCCTTGCTCGCCGACTATGTCAAGCAGAAGTACGGCGACCGCGACCTCGCCGTCGTCTCGCCGGACGCCGGCCGGATCAAGGTCGCCGAGCAGTGGTCGGCTCGGCTCGGTGGGGCGCCGCTGGCCTTCGTCCACAAGACCCGCGACATCACCCGCCCCAACGAGGTCGTCGCCAACCGGGTCGTCGGTGACGTCGAGGGCCGGGTCTGCATCCTCGTCGACGACATGATCGACACCGCGGGCACCATCACCAAGGGCGCCGACGCGATCCTCGCGCACGGGGCGGCCGAGGTCGTCGTCGCGGCCACCCATGCCATCCTCTCGGGTCCGGCCGTCGACCGGCTGCGGGCCTCGGCGGCCACCGAAGTCGTCGTCACCGATACGCTGCCGATCCCGTCCGACAAGCGCTTCGAGAAGCTCACCGTCCTGCCGATCGCCCCGCTTATCTCGCGGGCGATCACGGAGGTCTTTGCCGACGGGTCGGTCACGAGCCTGTTCGACGGGCGCGCCTGAGCGATGACCCGCACGCAGCGGGCCCTGCTGACGCTCGCCCTCCTGCTCGCCGCGGCCCTCCCGGCAGCCGCCGCCCTTCTCGTCCCCGCAGGCCTGCCCTACGACGAGCCAGCCCATTGGTCGACGGTGCGCTTCTATGCCGAGACGCACCGGCTGCCCGAGCTCGGCGAGCCGGGCACGACCTACGAGGCGCAGATGCCGCCGGTCTACTACACGCTCGCCGCGCCGGTGGTGGCGGCCCGGCCGGCGGACGACGCCTTCGCGGCCGTGCGGATCGCCGGCGCGGCGATGGTCGCGGTGCTCGTCTGGCTCACCGTCG
>CAZLGB010000178.1:0-7501 GCA_964558825.1 uncultured Intrasporangiaceae bacterium | reverse complement strand
GGCGTTCCTGCGTGCCACGGGCGGGGGCTGTCACGCGGCGCTCGGGGCCATGGCCGCCGTCTTGGTGGCGACCTACCTGCCGGCTCCGGGGGCGCCACGTGGCGCCACGGCCGCGGCATTGGCCAGGGCACGGTGGTCCGCCCCGTGCGCCGCCAGCGCCGGCCTCGCGGTGCTCCTAGCTGCGGCCCCGCTGGGGTCTTTCCCCACCGTCTTCGGCTCGGTCTCGCTTGCCGCCGTCACGCTGGGCTTGGGCCTCACTCAGCGGCTGCTCGCCCTGTTGCCGGGATCGGGCTGCGCCCGCTGAGCGGAGCCCCTCCCCATCGACGGACGACCTGTTGCTGGGTTCGGTGCCGCAACCCCGCAACAGGTGGTCCGTCGATGGACGTGGTCAGCCGGGAGGTGCCCAGCTGACCGAGAGCAGGGCCGACAGCGACGCAAGCGCCTCGGGACGGACCCAGTAATAGACGAAGGTGCCCCGACGCTCGCTGTCGACGAGCCCGGCCTCGCGCAAGGTCTTGAGGTGGTGCGAGATCGTCGCCGACGACAGCTCGAAGGCCGGGGTGAGCTCGCAGACGCACACCTCGGGGTGGGCTGCGATCATCGATGCCATCCGCAACCGCACCGGGTCGCCCAGCGCCTTGAACATCGGCGCCAGCCGGTCGGCCTCTGCCGCGGTCACGGGTGCGGCTCCGAGGGCACAGCACGCCGTCGACGCTTGAGCAGGCCGGGTCACGACAGCGGAGATCATGGAGCTATCTTGACAGATATCGAATCAGGCCGCATGGTTGAGACAGTTGATTCGATAGACATCGAGACAGGAGAACGACCGTGAGCAACCAGGCCATGACCGACGAGCAGGTGCGTGACGCTGTGCGCCAGCGGTATGCCGCGGCAGCCCGGGTGCACCTCGACGCCGACGCCCAGCCGTCCGACACGGCCGGTGGCTGCGGCTGCGGAGACTCGTGCTGCACCCCTGACGCCACGGCGAGCGCGGCGATCGCCCCCGCCGACACCGCCCAGGCCGGTCCGTGTTGCGAGGACTCCTGCTGCTCCGCCGAGGCCCAGGCCCCGGCCCCCGCCCCCGCCGTCACCCTGCTCGCCGAGTCGGCCGGCTCGTGCTGCGGCGGGAGCGCAACCACGACGTCACTCACCCTCACCACCGCCCCGACCAGCGCCCAGTCGGCGGGCTCGTGCTGCTCGGACGCCAAGACCCGGCCGATCGATCCGATCAGCTCGGGTCTCTATGACGAGGCCGACACTCCCTTCGACACCGCCCTCGCCGCGTCGCTCGGATGCGGAAACCCCACGGCCCTGGCCGAATTGCGATCGGGCGAGGATGTGCTCGACCTCGGCTCCGGCGGCGGTCTCGACGTGCTGCTCTCGGCCCGACGGGTCGCACCCGGCGGCACGGCATACGGGCTGGACATGACCCCGGAGATGCTCGAGCTGGCCGAGCGCAATCGCGCCGAGGCGGGCATCACCAACGCCCGATTCATGCGCGGGGCCATCGAGGACGTGCCGCTGCCCGACGCCGCGGTCGACGTCGTGATCTCCAACTGCGTCATCAACCTGTCGGCCGACAAGGACGCCGTGCTGCGGGAGGCCTTCCGCGTGCTGCGGCCGGGCGGGCGCTTCGCCGTGTCCGACATCGTCCTGCTGCGCGAGATCCCCGACGGGCTGCGCGGCGTCATCGCGCTGTGGACCGGGTGCATCTCCGGAGCGCTGCGCGACACGGCATACGTCGACAAGCTGGCGTCCGCGGGCTTCGAGGCGGCCGACGTGGAGGTGACCCGCCGCTATGACCGGGCCGAGCTCGAGGCGATGGCCGAGATGATCGACCCCAACGCGCTGCCGGCCGGCATGAGCGCCGAGGAGGCCATCGAGGCCTTGGACGGGGCCTTCGCCTCCGCCTTCATCCGCGCGCGCAAACCCTGAGATGCCCGAGGTGGTCAGCGCCGCCAGAGCCGCGGGCGCAGGGCGAGGCTGACATAGACCAGCCCGACGAGCACGGGCACCTCGATGAGCGGGCCGACGACCCCGGCGAGTGCCTGACCGCTCGTCACCCCGAAGGTCGCGATCGCCACGGCGATGGCCAGCTCGAAATTGTTGCCCGCCGCCGTGAAGGCCAGCGTCGTCGTGCGCTCGTAACCCAGCCCGATCGCCCGGCCCAGCGCCACCCCGCCGCCCCACATGAGGGCGAAATAGGCGAGCAGGGGCAGGGCGATCCTGGCGACGTCCCAGGGCCGGGTGGTGATCTGGTCGCCTTGGAGGGCGAAGAGCACCACGACGGTGAAGAGCAGGCCGTAGAGCGCCCACGGGCCGATCCGGGGCAGGAATCTGGCCTCGTATGCCGCTCTGCCCCACCGCTTCTCGCCGATCTTGCGGGACAGATAACCCGCAAGCAGCGGGATGCCGAGGAAGACGAGCACCGAGCGGGCGATCTGAGCGGCCGACACGTCGAGGGCGGCGCCGGGCAGACCGAGCCAGCCGGGCAGCACGCTGAGGTAGAACCAGCCGAGCCCGGCGAAGGCCAGCACCTGGAAGATCGAGTTGAGGGCGACGAGGACCGCGGCGGCCTCCCGGTCGCCGCAGGCGAGGTCGTTCCAGATGATGACCATGGCGATGCAGCGGGCCAGCCCGACGATGATGATCCCGGTGCGGTAGTCGGGCAGATCGGCCAGCAGCAGCCAGGCGAGGGTGAACATCACGGCCGGCCCGACCAGCCAGTTGAGCACGAGCGACCCGACGAGCATGCGCCGGTCGCTCGTCACCGTGTCGAGCCGGTCGTAACGGACCTTGGCCAGCACGGGATACATCATGACGAGCAGCCCGAGCGCGATCGGCAGCGAGACCCCGTCGACCTCGACGGCACCGAGCGCCGACCCGAGCCCCGGGACGAGTCGACCGAGGACCAGCCCGGTCGCCATCGCCACGCCGATCCACAGCGGCAGGAGCCGGTCGAGGGTCGACAGTCGCGCCACCGACGCGGCCGCCGGGGCGGGGGCCGAGGGGTCGGTCATCGGGATTCAGGCCGGTCGTGGACCGGCCCGGGCAGGTCGAGCGGCTCGGGCGTGCCCGCCCGCGGGTAGAAGAGCTCCGTGAGCCCGGCCCCGAGCGCGGCGCCGACGAGCTGGGCCGCGACGAAGCCGAGCACGCTCGCCGGGGCGATGCCGGAGAAGGTGTCGCTGATCGAACGTCCAACTGTCACAGCCGGATTGGCGAAAGATGTCGAGGAGGTGAAGAAGTAGGCAGCTCCGATCCACGCCGGCACCAGCGCGGGGCCGAGCCGGCCGTTGCCGGTGCGGGTGAGCGCTCCGATGAGCGAGAGCAAACCGGCGGTCGCGACGACCTCGCCGAGCCACTGGCCCGCTCCACCTCGGAGACGCTGGGAGGGCGACACCGCCGGCAGCCCGTACATGACGTGGGCGACCGCGGCCCCGATGAGCGCGCCGAGGGTCTGTGCGACGGCATACAGACCGCACTCGCCCCACGCCATCTCCCGGCGGGCCGCGGCGACGAGCGAGACCGCGGGGTTGAAGTGCGCGCCGGAGACCGGGCCGAGCGACCAGATGAGCACGGCGATGGCGGCGACCGTGGCCAGGGCGTTGATGACCAGTTGCAGGCCCACGTCATCGGTCAGGGCCGTGGCCATGACACCCGACCCCACCACGGTGGCGACGAGGGCCGCGGTGCCGATCCCCTCGGCCGTGGCGCGGCGGGCGATGGGATGTGCGGGTGCAGACATGGGAAGGCCTGTCGTCGGGGAGAGCGCTCAGCAGCAGGTGCCGGCAGGGGTGGGCAGCTCGAGGAAGGCCCGCACGCCGGCGAGCGACTCGGGGCGCACGGTCCAGTGGACCCACCGACCACGCTTGTCGCGGGAGACCAGCCCGGCCTCGTGGAGTTTGTGCATGTGGAAGCTCAAGGTCGGCTGGCTGATCCCCAGCGCCTCGGGCAGGTGACACGCGCATGCGGTGCCGCCGTCGGACTCGGCCAGATAGCGCAACAGGCGCACCCGGGTGGGATCGGCCAGCGCCTTGAAGACGTCGGCGAGCACATCGGCGGTCGGTCCGGGCAGCAAGTCGCAAGTCGCCCCGGCGCAGCAGACCTCGGTCGCGGCCGACGCGGGCCCGGCGGTGGTGTCGATGCTCACCATGGGACCTCACCCTAGCGCGTCATATTGACAATCGTCCATGTATGCCGGTTGACTCGGCATCGAAGATTCTCGATACGTGGAGGTGCCCGATTTCTCGGACCATCAAGGTCTTCGAGCCGGCGCTGTGCTGCAACACCGGCGTGTGTGGTCCGGACGTGGATGAGGCCCTGGTGCGCTTCACCGCGGATCTGGCCCACCTGCAGGAGCGCGGCGTCGCCATCTCGCGGCACAACCTCGCCAACGACCCAGGAGCCTTCGCCGCCGACGCCACCGTGGCCGGCTTCCTGCGGATCGCGGGGTCGGCCGGGCTGCCGCTCGTGCTCGTCGACGGAGTGACCGTGGCGACCGGCCACTATCCGGACCGCGACGAGTTGACCCGCTTCGCGGGCATCGAGACGGCCTCCGCTCCCGAGCCGCAGCTCGTGACCGTGGCCGCCGTCTCGGGGCCTGCGACCAATCCCGCCGGCCGAGCCGATCTGGGTCTGTCGGCGGTCAGTGCCCACGCCAACGCGTCCAGCTGCTGTGGCGGCGGCGCCGACGCCTCGGGCTCGGGGTGCTGCTGAGCGATGCTCTCCAGCGGCACCTGGCTCGATCGCCCGCCCCGGTTCCTCTTCTTCACCGGCAAGGGCGGCGTCGGCAAGACGTCACTCGCCTGCGCGACGGCCATCCGGTTGGCCGACAATGGAGCTCGCGTGCTGCTCGTGTCGACCGATCCTGCCTCCAACCTGGCCCAGGTCCTCGACCAACCGATCGGCGACCAGGCCTGCGCCATCGCCTCGGTCCCCGGGTTGGACGCGGTCGAGATCGACCCGCAGGCTGCCGCCACGGCATACCGCGAAAAGATCATCGGCCCGGTGCGCGACCTGCTGCCCGCCGCCGAGATCGCGGCGATCACCGAGCAGCTGTCCGGGTCGTGCACGACCGAGGTGGCCTCGTTCAACGAGTTCACCGGGCTGCTCGCCGACGATGCCGCGACGTCCGCTTATGACCACGTCGTCTTCGACACCGCACCGACCGGCCACACCATCCGGCTGCTGCAGCTGCCGGGCGAGTGGACCGCCTTCCTCGACGCCGGAAAGGGCGACGCCTCCTGCCTCGGACCCATGTCGGGACTCGACCGGACCAGGGCGAGCTATGCCGCGGCCTTGCGGCGCCTGGCCGACCCGACGCTGACCCGACTCGTGCTCGTCGCGCGCGCCCAGCCCTCGGCCCTGGCCGAGGCGGCCCGGACCGCCGATGAGCTGGCCGCCGTCGGCATAACCGAGCAGCACCTCATCGTCAACGCGTTGCTGCCCCCGCTGGGCCTCGGCGCCGATCCGTTGGCGGCGGCCATCCGCGACCGCGAGCAGCAGTCCCTCGAGCGCCTGCCCGAGGCCCTGCGGGGGTTGCCGCTCTCCCGCGTCACCCTGCGAGCGAACGCTGTGCTCGGTCCCACGGCGGTCCGCGAGCTGCTCACCGATCCTGACCACACGCCGAGCGCCACTCCGGCGAGCACCGAGCCGACGGTCGCGACGACCGCCGCCGACCTGCCCGGCCTGCAGGCACTCGCCGACGAGCTGGCGAGCGATGACCACGGCTTGATCCTCTGCGTGGGCAAGGGCGGGGTCGGCAAGACCACCGTGGCCGCAGCCCTTGCCCTGGCACTGGCGGAGCGAGGCAAGACCGTCCACCTGTCGAGCACCGACCCGGCCGGCCGACTCGACGATGTCCTTGACGACGCCTCGCCGAGTCGGTTGAGCGTCTCGCGGATCGACCCCCACGCCGCCACCGCGGCATACCGCGCGCGGGTCCTGGCAACCAAGGGGGCGACGCTCGACGACGACGGCCGGGCTCGCCTGGCCGAGGATCTGCAGTCACCGTGCACCGAGGAGGTGGCGGTCTTCGGGGAGTTCTCCCACCTGGTGTCGCTGGCTCGCCGCCAGTTCGTCGTCGTCGACACGGCGCCGACGGGGCACACGCTGCTGCTCATGGACGCCACCGGCGCCTATCACCGCGACATCGTGCGGTCGCTCGGCGCGAGCCGCGACGTCGTCACGCCGCTTATGCGGCTGCAGGATGGGCAGCTCACCCGCGTGGTCATCGTCACCCTGCCCGAGGCCACTCCTGTCCAGGAGGCCCTCGACCTGCAGACCGACCTCGAGCGCGCCGGCATTCGCCCGTGGGCCTGGGTCGTCAACCAGTCGCTGGCCGCCACCGGCACCGCCGATCCGCTGCTGCACGCTCGGGCTGTCACCGAGGATCAACACGTATGCCGGGTCCGCTCGGCAGCCCCGCGGATCGCCGTCATCCCCATGCTCGCCGCCGAGCCGCGCGGCGTTGGCGCCCTCGCCTCTCTGCTCCACCAACCCGCCTGACCTCGACCGAAAGGCCCCACATGTCCATCCCAACCGACCGCCCCTCGGTCCTCTTCGTGTGCGTGCACAACGCCGGTCGCTCGCAGATGGGCGCGGCATACACCCATCATCTGTCGGGCGGGAGGGTCGAGGTGCGCTCGGCCGGTTCGGCGCCGGCCGAGTCGATCAACCCGGCCGTGCGCGAGGCGTTGCTCGAGGAGGGGATCGACATCTCGGCCGAGCGACCCAAGATCCTCACAACCGAGGCCGTGCAAGCCTCCGACGTCGTCATCACCATGGGATGCGGGGACACGTGTCCCTACTTCCCCGGCAAGCGCTATCTCGACTGGGTGCTGGCCGACCCGGCTGGTCAAGGCGTCGAGGCGGTGCGCCCGATCCGCGACGAGATCAAGGCGCGCGTGATCACGCTGCTCGGCGAGCTCGGCGTCGAGCCGGTCTAGGAGGGTCGGCCACCCCAGGGCCATAGGTCACGGGAGGCGTAGATCGAGCTGATCTTGACGACATCACCGGTCTGCGGGGCGTGGATCATCTGGCCGTTGCCGATGTAGAGGCCGACGTGGTGGATCCCGGCCACGCTGTAGCCGAAGAAGACCAGGTCCCCAGGGCGCAGGTCGGCAATGGCAACGCGGGCGGTCTGGTCGTATTGGGTGCCGGTGTAGTGGCCCAGGCTGACGCCGGCCTGGCGCCAGGCCATCATCGTCAACCCGGAGCAGTCCCACGTGTTCGGCCCCGCGGCAGCCCACACATAGGGCTCGCCCAGCTGGGCACGGGCGAAGGCGATGACGGCCGCGACCCCGGCACTCGGCGCCGGAGGCGGGTTGACGGTCGCGGGGTCGCTGGGGGTCGTCGTCGGCGAGGGATTGCCCGTCGTCGGCGAGGGGGTCGGAGTCGCGGTCGCCTTGGGCTTGGTCACCACGGCCTTGGCGGCTGCGTCGGCCGCGGCCTTCGCAGCGGCATCCGCGGCAGCCTTGGCCGCAGCCTGCGCGGCGGCCCT
>CAZLGB010000177.1:0-7559 GCA_964558825.1 uncultured Intrasporangiaceae bacterium | reverse complement strand
TGCTGCGCCGTCGCCAGGCCGGCTGCGGCCGTCGAGCCCTGGTGGTCGGCCACCCCGGCCGAGACTGCCCCGGCGCCGCCGGGCAGCTCCGGGTGAGCCTGCTCGCGATCGTTGGCCGCCCACGCGGCCGTGACGAGCACGACCCTGGCGATGAGGTTGAGCCAGAAGAGCAAGCCGACCACGACGACAATCGAGCCGAAGAGCGGGTTCGCGGTGGCCCGCGCGACGAGCTGGGCGCCGACGAGTTTGAGGGTGGTCATGGCCAGGCCACCCATCGGGGCCGACCGGCGCACGTCGGCCCAGGGCAGCGCCACGCCGGACAGCACCCGCAGCAGCAGGACCATGACCGCCGTGTCGACGAGGAAGGAGACGAGGACGCCTCCGACGGTGAGCAGGACCGGAGCATCGTCGAGGCCGAGGCGGTGCGCCGCCCAGGCCGCCGCGGCCCCGACGATCGAGGAGAGCGCCGCCGACACCAGCACGGAGAGCCCGAGGGCGACGAGCACCCCGAGATCACGGAGTTTGGTCTCGACGAGGTTGCCCGGGGCACCGGGGACGCCCATGACGGCGCGAACGCCGTCGCGCATCGACCCGATCCATCCGAGCCCACCGAGGATGAGGGTGACCAGCGCGACCAGACCAGTGACGCTGAGCGTCGCCGCCGCCGGTGCCGTCAGCTCGAGGATGCCCTCGGGGTTGCTCGGGGTGCGGACGTAGCCGGGCAACGCGGAGTTGAGCGTATCTCCCACTGCCGCAAGCAGATCAGGTCGATCTCGGAGGACGTAGCCGAAGACGACGGCGGCGAGGGCGAGCGCCGGGAAGAGTGAGAAGAAGGCGAAGTAGGCGATGCCGGCGGCCAGCAGATTGCCGCGAGCCGTGCCATATCGGTCCCAGGCCCGGTAGACCCGGGTCGACTTGCCCCACGCGACCAGAGCGGAGAGGCGCTCCTTCACGGCGCGCCCCTCACCGCGCCGGGGCCGGGCCGGTCAGCGCGAAGGCGCGGGCAGGACTCCAACGACCACGCTCGTCCTGGCCGTAGAGCCAGAAATGCTCGACGGCGAAGCTCGCCTGGTAGTCGGCCAGCTCGTCGAAGGCGCGGTCGAGATCGCCCTCGGAGACGTCGTGAGCGATGGTCACGTGCGGGTGATAGGGGAAGGAGAGGGCCGTCGCGAACGGCCCGGAGCGGATCCGTCGCTCCAACCCCTCGCATCCGGAGATCCCCCGAGCGACCTGGACGAAGACGACGTCCGACACCGGGCGGAAGGTGCCCGTGCCGCGCAGAACCATGTCGAAGGGAGCACTCTGCTGCGCGACGGCCTGCAGGTGGTCGACCAACGACGGCATCGCCACGGCGTGGACCTCGGTTGGGCCCAACAGGGTGACGTGCGCCGGGATCGCCGTCGCCAGCGGGTCGTTGAACTCCCCGCGCTTGCGCTGCAGGAAGGGGCCGTGCGGCTCGGGAATCGGGATGGCCACGCCGATGATCCGACGGTGATCGTCGGCCACCGCAGCCACGCCCTCGATCGGCCCCAGGGTGGCCGGGCTGAGGACGGAAGGCGGCATGTGGGCCAGCCTAGCGAGCCTGGGCGAGCCGCGGCTCGCCGTGATCACGGGGCGCACGAGCGGTCGCAGAACCGGACATGTGGCAACGAGACGACGGCGAGCTGGATGAGCATCGTCCGAACGGACATCCCCGGGGGCGAGCCTCCCGGATGCCACGCCGCCCGCGTGGACGGGGTGAGGTTAGATGGGCCCCGTGACCGATACGACCGGATCATCCAGCCCATCCGCCGACACGCCCACGGACTCGAGCGCCCACCCAGGCGGGGTCGGCGCCCCGGCTCAGAGCACCAAGCCGGCCGCGCCGGCTGAGCCTGATCCGACCGACCAGGTGGTGACCACCCGGCATACGGTCAAGGCGGGCGGGCGCACCTTGCGTTACACCGCGACGACCGGGCGGCTGGTGCTGCGCGAGGAGTCCTACGAGGACGGCGTCTTCGGGGGTCACACCGCCAAGGCGGAGGTCTCGGTGACCTCCTATGTCCTCGACGAGGGCAAGCCGTCCCGGGACGGATCGCCCAACCCGCGGCCGGTGACCTTCGCTTTCAACGGAGGCCCCGGCTCCTCGAGCGTGTGGCTGCACCTCGGGCTGCTCGGCCCGCGCCGGGTGCTCATGGGTGACGCAGGGGCGCTGCTCCCGCCGCCCTATGGCCTCGCCGACAACGCCGAGACCCTGCTCGCCGAGAGCGATCTCGTCTTCCTCGACCCCGTCTCGACCGGCTATTCGCGGGCCGTCAAGGGCGGCAAGCCCGGCCCCTATCACGGCTTCCAGGGCGACCTGGAGAGCGTGGCCGAGGTCATCCGCATGTGGGTGTCGCGCCACAAGCGCTGGATGTCGCCCAAGTTCCTCATCGGCGAGTCCTATGGCACGCTGCGCGCCGCCGCGCTGGCCGACCAGCTGCAGACCCGCTATGGCATGTACCTCAACGGGGTCATGCTCATCTCCTCGGTGCTGGATCTGTCCTCGCTCGACTTCGAGAAGCAGCGCAACGACCGCGCGCACGCGGCATACCTCCCGCTATATGCCGCGGTCGCCCACTACCACGGGCTGCACGCGGGCCGCTCGCTGCACGAGGTGCTCGCCGAGGCCGAGGAGTATGCCGCCCGCGACTATCCGTGGGCGCTGGCGCGCGGCGGCCGGCTCACCGCGACCGAGCGGGCCGAGGTCGTCGCGACCGTGGCGCGCCTGTCCGGGCTCTCGGAGGACTATGTCGACCGGGCCGAGCTGCGCATCGAGCATTGGCGCTTCTTCGGAGAGCTGCTGCGCGACCGGCGACTCACCGTCGGGCGGCTCGACTCGCGCTTCACCGGTCCCGCCGCCGACCCGATCGCCGAGAACATGGACGCCGACCCGTCCTTCGACGCGATCGTCGGGCCGTATGCCGCGGCGATGAACCACTACGTGCGGGCCGAGCTGGGATTCGAGAGCGAGCTGCACTACGAGCAGATCGCCGAACGGGTCCACCCGTGGTCCTATAAGGACTTCGAGGGCCGGCCGATCGACGTCTCGCCTCGCCTGGAGCGGGCGATGCGAGCCAATCCGCACCTGCTCGTGCACATCGCCTATGGCACCTTCGACGGGGCGACCCCGCCTGCGGCCGCCGAGGATGTGCTGGCGCGTATGCGGCTCACCGACGAGCAGCGCGAGCGGATCGAGCACCGGCACTATCCGGCCGGGCACATGATGTATGTGCACGAGCCGAGCCGCATCGCCCAGTCGGCGGATCTGGCCGACTTCGTGCGACGGGCCAGCCGGGCCGGCCGCTGATTCGCGGCCGGACCGGGCTGGCCCGGTTGATCGCTGCGCTCAGAGCGCGTCGATGATGGCGTTGAGCGTCGCGCTCGGGCGCATCGCCGCACCGGTGAGTGCGTCGTCCGGCTTGTAGTAGCCACCCATGTCGACCGGGTGACCCTGCACGCCGATGAGCTCCTCGTTGATGCGGGTCTCGTTCTCGCGCAACGCCGCTGCGACCGGGGCGAAACGCGCGGCCAGGGCCGCATCGGACGTCTGCGCAGCGAGCTCCTCGGCCCAGAAGAGGGCGAGGTAGAAGTGCGAGCCGCGGTTGTCGATCTGGCCGACCTTGCGGGCCGGAGACTTGTTCTCGTCGAGGAAGGTCGCAATGGCCTTGTCGAGCGCGTCGGCCAGCACCTGGGCGGTGGGGTTGCCCTGGGTGTTGGCCAGGTGCTCCAGTGACGCCCCGAGCGCGGAGAACTCACCGAGGGAGTCCCAGCGCAGGTAGTCCTCGGCGACGAACTGCTGGACGTGCTTGGGCGCCGAGCCGCCGGCCCCGGTCTCGAAGAGCCCACCGCCGGCGAGCAGCGGGACGACCGAGAGCATCTTGGCCGAGGTGCCGAGCTCGAGGATCGGGAAGAGGTCGGTGAGGTAGTCACGCAGGACGTTGCCCGTCACCGAGATGGTGTCCTTGCCCGCACGGATGCGCTCGAGGCACCAGGTGATCGCCTCGACCGGCGGGAGGATGCGGTATTCGATACCGGTGAGGTCGTGGTCGCCGAGATAGCGCGTGACCTTGGCGATGACGTTGCGGTCGTGGGCGCGCTGGTTGTCGAGGTAGAAGCAGGCCGGCGCGCCGGTGAGCCGAGCCCGGGTGACGGCGAGCTTGACCCAGTCCTGGATCGGGATGTCGCGCACCCGCGACATCCGCCAGATGTCCCCGGCACCGACCTCGTGGGCCATCAGCTCGGCGCCGTCCGGCCCGATCACGCGGACGGTGCCGGCCGCCGGCACGACGAAGGTCGTCGGGTGCGAGCCGTATTCCTCGGCCTTCTGCGCCATGAGCCCGACGTTGGGCACCGAGCCCATCGTCGCCGGGTCGAGGGCGCCATGGGTGCGGCAGTCGTCGAAGACGGCGTTGTACATCGGGCCGTAGCACCGGTCGGGGACCATGGCGAGGGTCGGCTGCAGCTTGCCGTCCCAGTTCCACATCTGCCCGGAGTCACGGATGACGACCGGCATCGACGCATCGATGATCGTGTCGCTGGAGACGTGCAGGTTGGTGATCCCCTTGTCGGAGTTGACCATGGCGATCGCGGGGCGCGCGGCATACACGGCCTGGATGTCGGCCTCGATGGCCGCCCGCTGGTCGTCCGGCAGCGACGCGAGCCGCGCCTGCAGGTCGCCCATGCCGAGGTTGGGGTCGAACCCCAAGCCGGCCAGGACCTCGCCGTGCTTGGCGAAGACGTCGGCATAGAAGACCGACACGGCGTGACCGAACATCACCGGGTCGGAGACCTTCATCATCGTCGCCTTGAGGTGCAGCGAGAGCAGCAGCCCCGACGCCTTGGCCGCGTCGATCTGCTCGGCATAGAAGGCGCGCAGGGCCGACACCGACATGAAGGTGCCGTCGACGATCTCGCCCGGCAGCGTCGAGACCTTGTCCTTGAGCACGGTGACGGTGCCGTCGGCCCCGACGTGCTCGATGCGCAGGTCGCCGCCGTCGGCCAACACGACCGACTTCTCGTTGCCGTAGAAGTCACCCGACTGCATCGTCGCGACATGCGCCGCGGTGGTCGGGTCCCAAGCGCCGAGGCGGTGGGGGTGCTTGCGGGCGAAATTCTTCACCGACAGCGGCGCACGTCGGTCTGAATTGCCTTCGCGCAGCACGGGATTGACCGCGGAGCCCAAGACCTTGGCGTATGCCGCGGCCGTCGCCTTCTCCGCGTCGGTGGCCGGGGTCTCCGGGAAGTCGGGCACGGCATACCCCTTGGCCTGCAGCTCGGCGATCGCCGCCTTGAGCTGCGGGACCGACGCCGAGATGTTGGGGAGTTTGATGATGTTGGCCTCGGGGCGCAGGGTGAGCTCGCCGAGTGCGGCGAGATTGTCGGGCACCCGCTGGTCCTCGGCGAGCGGTCCGCCCTCCTGGCTGAAGGCCGCGAGGATGCGCCCGGACAGCGAGATGTCGCTCGTGGCGACCTCGACCCCGGTGCCCTTGGTGAAGGCCTGGACGATCGGCAACAGGGAGTAGGTCGCCAGCGCGGGCGCCTCGTCGATCTTGGTCCAGACAATGGTCGAGGTCATCGCATCTCCATCGAAAGCGTGCCGGTGGGCTGAGGGCGGATCCAGGCTATCCAGGGGCGCCGCCGAGCAGTATATCTTGACGTCAAGATACTCGCGCTGTGGGCCGACTCACAGGCGCCCGAGGGTCCTTGGGGTGGGCGATCCGGCATGCGACCCGGCGTGCGCGCAGCAGCGGGGGGCTGGAGCGACCGCGCGCCTCAACGGCTCCCACGAGCCTGCAGCGGGTAGCTTAGGCGCGTGGCCACGGCATACCGCCCGCGGCCGGGGGACGACCCGAGGAGAGACACCATGCAGCCCGCCCTCAGCAAGCGCCTGGGCGCCGAATTGCTCGGCACCTTCTGGTTGGTCTTCGGTGGTTGCGGCAGCGCGATCTTCGCCGCGAAGTTCTTGGCACCCGCCGGGCTGGCCGAACAGCAGCCCACCGAGATCGGCATCGGCCTGGTCGGGGTCTCGCTCGCCTTCGGCCTCACCGTCGTCACCATGGCGTATGCCGTGGGGCACGTCTCCGGTGGCCACTTCAACCCGGCGGTGACGATCGGCCTCTGGGCAGCCAAGCGCTTCGACAACGTGCGTGACCTCTTCGCCTATATCGCCGCTCAGGTCGTCGGCGGGCTGCTCGCCGGTGCCTGCCTCTGGGGGCTCTACCGCAGCGCGCACGGGGCGGGCAGCGCGACCGGCAACCTCGCGGCCAACGGCTATGGCGAGCACTCCCCCGGCGGCTACTCGATGTGGGCGGTCGCGCTCGCCGAGGCGCTGCTCACCGCCTTCTTCCTCTTCGTCATCCTCGGGGTGACCACCCGGCACGCGCCGCAGGGCTTCGCACCGCTGGCCATCGGCCTGTGCCTCACCCTCATCCACCTCATCTCCATCCCGATCAGCAACACGTCGGTCAACCCGGCTCGCTCGACCGCCGTCGCCTTCTTCAACGGCAACGGGGCCCCCGGGCAGCTGTGGCTCTTCTGGCTCGCGCCGATCGTCGGAGCGCTCATCGCCGGCGCGACCTATGAGGCGATCACCGGCATCGACGCCTCCAACGAGGACGTCTCGGGCAGCTTGGACGAGCCGGCCGTCGAGGTCCAGACCGGCGCCTGACACCTGACACCTGACAACACGTGACCGCGGTGGCCCGAGGGGCCGCCGCGGTCACGTGTTGTGAACGCCAAAGCCTTCACATCAGGAAATGAAGTCTCTAGAATGAATCATTCCGAATGAAGGGTCCTACATGTACGTCGTCACCGCTGACCAGGTGGGCAGCCGCACCGGGACCGACCGGGTGCCGCAGACCCTGCTCGCCCTCGACGGGCTGAGTCCGGCGCCGACGCGCCCCTTCGAGCGGACGGCCGGCGACGAGATCCAGGGCGTGAGCGACACTCCCGGCGGCGTCCTGGAGATCGTCACCTCGCTCGTGCGCCAGGGCGACTGGCGCATCGGCATCGGCATCGGGCCGGTCGAGCTGCCCCTGCCCGCCTCGCCGCGGGAGGGTCGCGGGCCCGCCTTCATCGCCGCCCGCGAGGCCGTGGCCGCCGCTCATCCCGTGGCCGCCCAGCTCGCCGTGCGCCTGGGTATGCCGGCTGCGACCTCCCCGGCTGCCACCGCCCACGCCGCCACCTCGGATCCCGCCGGCGGCCGGCGAGCCACAGCCGACGGCGAGCTCCAGCGACAACGGCATACCGACCTCGCCGAGGGCGCGTTGTGGCTGCTCGTGCGCCTGCTGCGCACCCGCACGCCCGAGGGCTGGGAGGTGACCGACCTGCTCTCCGAGGGACACCCCCAGCGCGAGGTGGCCCGGCGACTGGGGATCAGCCCGTCGGCGGTCAGCCAACGGGTGCGCCGGGCCGGCTGGGCCGAGCAGCAGCGTGGGGAGTCGCTCGTCGCCTACCACCTGTCGGTGGCCGACGGGAGGATGGACCCATGACACTTCCTGAGTCAACCTCAGGCCGCGTTTGCGACCTTTTGTGCTCCG
>CAZLGB010000176.1:0-7621 GCA_964558825.1 uncultured Intrasporangiaceae bacterium | reverse complement strand
GCTCAGGGCGAGCCGGCCCCGGCGCAGCTCGACCGCTGCCTGGGCGTTGAGCAGGTCCACGAGCACCTCGCCCCGGGGCCCGACGACGTGCAGGCCGTGGTCGACCAGCCCGGCCGCGAGCTCGGTGCGCCCCAGCCGCAGACAGGTGAGGGCCAGCGGGGCGAGCTGCTCGACGATGCGACTGAGCTCGGTCGACGCCAGGGCGGCGACCCGCGCGTGCACCCCGTCGAGGCGAGCGACGAGCTCGTCGCGGTCGGTGTCGGCGGCCTCGTCGCGCACGACGGTGACGATGTCGATGGCCACCTCGTGGCCGAGGCGTGGCGACGCGGCCCCCACGCCGGCGGGCAGTATGCCGGCGATGGCCGCCTCGAGGAGCACGTCGTCGGAGAGCTCGCCAGGGGCGGTGTCACGGACCTCGGCCCGCATCAGCGCGCTGGCAACGGCGTCGTGGCCCAGGGCGCGCTCGCACCGAGCGGCGAGCACCGTGGCCGGCCGCCGAGCGGCGGGGATCGACAACAGCTCCTTGGCGACTGCCGCCGCCTCGACGACGCGGCCCTGGGCAGCCAGGGCCGACCCGATGACCAGGCGGGCCGACACCGCAAGACCGGAATCGGGCGAGGGGCACAGCCGCAGCGCGCATCGGCTCCAGCGCTCGGCAGCGCTGGGCGAGGTGCCCAGGCATTCCCGGGCGGCGTCCACGAGCTCTGCCACGACCGTCGGGTCGCCGGCGGTCGCTGCCACGCACAGGTGCGATGCCAGCGGTACGAGCCCCGGCCACCGCGGGTCGCGGGCTCGCTCCAGGGCCCGCAGATGCAGGGTGCGCCGGGTGGCCAGGTCCACCTGGGCATAACACACGGCCTTGAGCACGGGGTGGACGAAGGAGATCCGGCCCTCCCGCACCCCGAGGATACCCTCGTCGACCAGAGTGACGAGCGCTGCATGGGCCAGGCCCGCGCGCGGCAGCTCGGCGATCTCGGCCACGGCGTCGACATCGACGGTGTCCCCGAGCACGGCCGCCGCGGCAGCGACCAGCCGGGTGCCCTCATCGGCGAAGGTCTCCGCAGCCCAGCCGCGGAAGCCGGTCAGGTCGAGGCGCTCGGACAGCGCGTCGATCGGGAGCCGGTGCAGCTCGAGCAACTCGAGCAGTCGCATGCCCGCCAGGGCCATGACGAAGGCGGGGCGACCCTCGGCCGCCTCCAGCAGGCGCTCGGCTCGGTTGCGCCCCAGCGAGGGGTATGCCGCGCGCACCTCGGTCAGCTCCCAGGCCGGCATTTGATGCGCCTGGCCACGGGCGCAGGCTCGCACGGCCTGCGCCATCTGTCCGGCACGTCCGCCCAGGACGACGGCCACGCCGGGGACCGGGTCGCGCAGCAGGTCGGCAACCTCGGTGACCGAGTCCGCCGGGATGCGGTGACCGTCGTCGACGACGACGACGGCGGGTCCGGGGGCCAGGTCTGCTCGCAGGGCGGCCAGCGCCCCCACGTGCTCCGCGGCGCTCAGCCGGGCCCGGCGGACCTGGACGCGGTCCTTGCGCAGGGCCGTGGACAGGTCATCGAGCAGGCGCGAGACACCGCTGCCGAGCCGGCCCTCCACGAGCACCGTCGCTCCGGACCCGACGGCGCTCACGACGGCGGAGCGCAGTGCGTGCGAGGTGGGCTGACCGGCGAGGGCTGCAGGTGCGTCCATGGGGGTCACGTCGCTCACCGATGCCGATCAGGCGGCCGAGGTGGTCTGCGGGCCGGCGGGGTCCCAGCCGATGACCGTCGGAGAGGCGCTGATGACCGCCGGGTCCCAGCCGATGACCGTCGGAGAGGCGCTGATGACCGCCGGGTCCCAGCCGATGACCGTCGGGGAGGCACTGATGACCGTGGACGACGCCTTGCCCGGTGCCGTGGGGGCCGACGCAGCGTGGGCACCGGTCGCCGTCCCGCCGAGCACCAGCGCGCCGCCGAGGGCGAGTGAGGTGGCGAGGATGCGACGGGCGCGCTGCGGGACCGAGACGGTGGCGAAGGTGCCGATCATGGTGACCATCCTGGGGAGCGGGGATCGGTGTCCTTACCGATCCGGGTACCCAAATCCCACCTGCCCGGCATACCCCGCGACCACGGGTTGGCGCGTCAGCAAAGCGACCTGCGGATGTCCGGAAGTGGACGCGCGAGCGCCTTGGTCCCCGACCTCACAGCCACCCGCGCCGGCTGGCTTCGGCGCCCGCCTCAAACCTGCTGCGGGCACCGAGCTCGGCCATGAGGCGCGCCACCTGTCGGCGCAAATGCCGCACCGAGATACCGAATTCGCGAGCGGCGGCCTCGTCGGTGCACCCGGAGGACAAGAGCACGAGCAGCCGCCGGTCGCGGTCCTCGGGGGCATCCGCCGCCGGATCCTCGTCGTCGCTGTCCCAGGAGAGCTCGTCGGCGCCCGCCCAGGCGCGCTCGAAGAGATCGACGAGTCCGACGACGAGCCCGGGATGGCGCACGACGAGGGCTCCCGCACCCGAGTTGCCCGGCTCGACGGGCACCACCGCGACCTGCTCGTCGAAGATGACGACCCGCTCGGGCACGGTGTCGGCCACCCGGATGCCCACGCCGAGGGTCGACAGCTCGTGCAGGTAGCTGCGGTTGAGGGTGTCGTCGAGGGCGCGGCGGTCGTGGATGACGCGCACCTGCATCCCCCGTCGCACGGCGCGCCGGTCCAGGGGCCTGCTGGCGTCGATCGACGCGGGGCTCTGCGGTCCGCCCGGGTGCACCGCCATCACCGAATGCCGGGCGAAGAAGGCCAGCTCGGCAAGGTGGTTGCGGACGTCGTCGACTCCCTCGAGTCGCTCGACGTCACCCGGCTCGGACGACCGACGCTCCGGGCCGGCTCGGCGCAGCAGGGCGATCTCCGAGCGCAGGGCCGACAGCCGGCGATAGCGAGCCAGCGTCTCGTCCTCGAGTCGCTCGAGCAGGCCCCCGAGAGCGATCCGGGGATCGGGGATCTCGATCTCCTGGTCGACCAGGGTGATGAGGCTGCGCTCGACGAGGGCGTCGAGGCAATTCTCCAAGTGAACTTCGGGCAGTTTCGTTGCGGCCGAGAGCCCCTGCAGGTCGCGCCAGCCGTCGGCCAGCAGGGCGCGGTAGACCTTCTCCTCGTCGACGCTGAGGCCCAGCTCGACAAGCGACAGCGGACACCACCCCCAAGAACGGACGAGCACCGGCACCGGGACGAGTCGCCGCCTCGGACATATCGGAGGACGCGGCGGCATACGTAGGCTAGCCGGGCCGCTGCGAATGCGCGCGGCGACAGCGAGGGGCGCCGCCGGCCCTCGGCCGACGACGCCCCTCCGTGCTGCTCGGGTCAGCTCAGCCGCACCGTGAAGCGGCGCGCGGCGCCACCCACGAGGACGAGCGCCAGCCCCACGGCCAGACCGACGGCGAGGTATGCCGGCCGGCTGGTGACCTGTCCGTCGAAGAGCTCTCGAGTGCCGGTGACGATGTGCGACAAGGGGTTGACCGTGGCAACGGCGCGCATCCAGTCGGGCGCGTAGGTCAGCGGGATCATGATCCCCGAGAGCAGCAGGACCGGCAGGGTGAGCAACTGCAGCAGGCCGGTCATCGCACCTTCGTGAGCGGCCCCGAGGGCCAGCACATGCGAGCCGGCGCTGAGGGCGGCCGCGACGAGCGCGAGCACGACGAGGCTGACGAGGACGCCGACCGGGCTCGGGCGCATGCCGATCGCCACGGCGACGCCGATGAGCAGCAGCGCCTGGAGCAGATAGCTGACGACATCGCGCAGGATGCGCCCGAGCAGCAGAGCCGAGCGGCTCACCGCGCTGACCCGGCAGCGGTCGAGCACGCCGTTGCGGACGTCGCTGATGAGGCCGACACCGGCATACGCCGAGGCGCCGGTGAGCAGCAGCACCAGCAGGCCTGGGACGTAGAGCGCCGCGGCCTGCGCCTGGCTCTCGATGCCCAGCGCGTTGCGCAGCAGCGGCAGGAAGAGGGCGAGGTAGAGCAGCGGTTGGACGATGCCGATGACGACCCACGTGGGATTGCGCATCGTGAGGGCCATCTGCTGGCTGAAGACGACGAGACTGTCACGGAGCGTTTTCACGGGAGCTCTCCTTGCTCAGGTGGGGTCGATGACCCGGCCGGTGCGGGCCAGGAAGACGTCGTCGAGGGAGGGCCGGCGCACGGACGCACCCACGACGGCATAGCTGCGGGAGGTCAACTCGGCGACGACAGCGGCCAGGGCTCGGTCACCGTCGCGGACATGCATCGTCAGGGCCGCCTCGGAGGAGGTGAGGTCGAGCACGTCGGGACGGGTGTCCAACAGCCGGCACGCCTGCTCGACGGTGTCGGCATCGGCGAGGGTGATGGTGAGGACGTCGCCGGCGATCTCGCGCTTGAGCTCGGCGGGCGAGCCGACGCAGACGACCTGGCCCCCGTCGACGATCCCCACCCGGTCGCAGAGGGCGTCGGCCTCGTCGAGATAGTGGGTGCTGACGATGACCGTCATGCCCTGGTCGCGCAGCTCGGTGATCGTCTCGCCGAGGTGGGCGCGGCTGGCCGGGTCGAGCCCGATCGAGGGCTCGTCGAGGAAGAGCAGCGTCGGGCGGTGGACGATCCCCAGACCGATCTCGATGCGGCGGCGCTCGCCGCCGGACAGCGTGATGGTCGGACGGTCGGCGAACTCGGCCGCTCCGAGCAGGTCGAGGACCTCGGTGGCGCGGGCGCTCGCGTCGGCCCGCCCCAGCCCCTGCAGGCGGCCCTGCAGGACCAATTCCTCACGGGCCGTGGAGGATCCGGTGAGGCCTCCGGACTGCAGGACGAAGCCGATCCCCCGCCGCACGGCCTCGGGCTCGCTGACCAGGTCGTGCCCGACGACCATGGCGGTGCCGGCGTCCGGCCGCAAGAGGGTCGTCAGCATCTTCATCGTCGTCGACTTGCCGGCCCCGTTGGGTCCGAGCAGGCCGAAGATCTCGGTTTCCTTGACGAGCAGGTCCAGGCCGACGACGGCCGGGACCTCCTCGATGGCGCGCCCGACCCGGCGCCGGTAGGTCTTGGTCAGCCCGGTGGCTTCCAGAATCATCCGCGTCTCCCGTCATTCGAAGGTGCTTCACTGTCGGGCTCCGGCGCCGCCTCCGGCATCGGTGAGGCTGCCGGTCGGGCTACCGAGTCCGGGTCGGCGGCGGCCGCGGGAAGGTCGCCGCCCACCGGCAAGAGGTAGGCGAGGAAGCGCTCGATGCCGTCGAGCAGCAGCACGTCGTGAGCCAGGTCGTCGTAGACACCTCCGAGCGGGCACAGCTGCACGTCGGTGGCAGCCGCGACGAGAGCGAGGTTCTGGGTGAGGTGGCCGGCCTCGAGCAGGGCCATCCGCAGCGCACGCAAGCCGTAGCGGGCCCGGATCGTCCGCACGTCGAGGACCACCCCGATGATCGCGGGCAGGCCATTGACGTCGATCTGCATCCGGCCGGGCGCCCCGTCGGTGAACCACATGGAGATCCCGGCGAGGTCGGCGACGGCCGGGGCCGGGGCGATCGGCACGAGGGTGCGCCGGTCGATGTCCGCGTCATAGATGCCAGCGGGTATGCCGGTCACGTCCCGGACCACGACTCGCAGCCGAGCGGCATACTGCGCTCCGGCGCTCGGGTAGGTCCGCCCGGTGAGGCCGGCGCCGCCAGGTGCACTCGTGGCCTCCCACAGCAGCGTGCCCAGCTGGGCCTCGGTGAGGGGGCCGTAGGGGCCGCGCCGGCTCGACCGCCGGCGCAGGGCCTCGGCGAGCCCGACGGCGGGCAGCCCCGGCGTGGGCAAGCCACGCTCGCGTTGGGCGAAGGGGCCCCAGTCGAAGAGGGGCTCGGGCGCCGGACCATCCTCGGGCGCCTGATGCGGCATATCGGCGGGGAGGAATCGACTCGCGGTGAGGTAGACCCGATCGGGCGCCCGCAGCGAGGTGTCGAAGTAGTCGGTCGCCGGAGTGGTCACCTCGAGCGCCGCCGCGACGAACCACTCGATCCACCGCTCCTCGTCGGGGGTGACGCCGATCCGGTTGAGCATGAGGTGCAGCTGGGAGGCCCAGATCCCCAGCCGTCGCGGTGTCCCGAGGCCGTGCTGGGCTGCGCTGGTGACGCGGACGAGCTCGAACCAGTCGCCGCCGGGCTCGGCCTCGAAGTGGCCCCGGATGGTGCCGGCACGCTCACGGCCGGCCGTGATGGCGTGCCCCATGAGCGCCGCTGAGCGGCCGGCCTCGCCCGGCTCGAGGTGCCATCGCCACGAATAGGCATTGGACCGCAGCCAGCCGACCGTCGATGCGACGTCCAGGCCGAGCCCGCGGGCGGTCGCGATGACGAGCGCGACGGCTGCGGTGAGCCGCTCCGCCGAGCTGGGGCGATCGGCGAGCAAGCGGGCGGCGATCTCCGAGGACGCGCAGAAGACCCGCTCGGCTCGATCGAGGTGCTCGGCGCCGCCGTAGCGCTCGGGCTCGCGCTGGTAGGTCCCCTCGGTCACAGCCAGGCCGGATTGCCGGCCTGCTTGCGCCGCAAGGGTTTCGGCGAACTCTGGGGTCGTCTGCAGGCGCCAACGCACATGCAGGCCCCCCTCCGAATAGCGCAGGAAGAACCACCGCTCGACGGTCCCCTCCTCGACGGCTCGCCCGGCGAGCGGCACGAGGACGTCGCGGATGAGGCCGTCGGCCTGGTCACGACCCTCCGGCGTCCACACGTAGAAGGTGTGCCAGTCGGCGCGGCTGGCCGGGGGGCGCTGCGTCATGCGGGGCGCGGTGATCGTCATGACGGGGACTCCTTGTGGTGAGTGGGGAATTCGGTGCGGCGGTCGTCCTCGACGCCCGCTTGTCCCAGGGGGTATGCCGTGACCGGACTGAGGTCGTAGGTGAAGCCGTGGACGCGCGGGCGCCCGATGAGCAGCGTGTAGACGAGGTCTTCGTCGGCGGGCACGCGCAGGGCGGCCTCGACATCGGGCTCATCGACGCCGCGGATCGGCCGAGCGAAGAGCCCCGCTGCGGCGGCGGCCCGGCATACCTGCTGGGCGGCGATGCCGGCGGCGAAGAGGGTCGCCGGATAGGCCTGCGGATCGCCTCCGGATGCCAGCGGTGCACTGATGCCCCACACGACGTTCATCGCCGCGACGCGCGCGGCGTCGGGGGGCGCCCGGAAGGCTCGGGCGACGACGGATTGGACGTCGGAGGCATGCACGAGGGTCGGCTCGCCCGCCGTGGCCTCCCACACACCGTCGGCGACGCCGGCGACCCGGTGCACCGACAGTCGATGCCGCAGCCCGTTGCCGGAAACCGGCGCTGCCGCGAGCAGCCGCATCCACGTCGACCGCGGGAGAGGCCGCGGGTCAGGGGCAAGACCGCGCGGATCCAGACCCGAGCAGCGCCGCGCCCAGAGCGCCGGCACGACCGGCGTGCCACCCGGCCGGTCGCCCGGAGTCAACCAGAGGCCGGGGCGGCCGGGGTCGGAGAGGTCGAGCCGCTGCGTCACGGCGAGCCCTTGCTCGGCCAACCGCTCGAGCAGCGCACCGGCGACATGCCCGGCCTCGAGCGTGGCGATGGCGAAGCGGATCGGGCCGTAACCGGCTGGGAGCGCTAGCGGTTCGGCCCGCACGAGGACGGCGGCGGGGCTCGA
>CAZLGB010000175.1:0-7628 GCA_964558825.1 uncultured Intrasporangiaceae bacterium | reverse complement strand
GAGCACGAAATCGATGATGCGGAACTTGCCGCCGAACGGCGCGGCGGCGGAGGCCGAGGCGTCCGGTCAGGGTGCCGAGGGCGCGGCCCAGGGTCAGGCTGCCGCTGGCTCCGGGTCGGTGGCGGGCGCGGTGTCGGGGGACACGGCATACGTCCGCGGGGCGCCAGGTGCGCGTCGCAGCCCGCGGGTGCGCCTCGAGCGGGTCCAGGGCACGGCCGCCGTCCAGCCCGGCAGTGACGCGGCGATCGAGTGGACCGAAGCCGAGGTGCACCGGGTCGTCGATCTCGTGCTCGCCCACGCCGCAAGCCAATCCGGCCGCAGCCTCGGGGTGCTGACCCTCACCCCGGCCATGGCCTACCTCGTCAAGGAGGCCGTCCGCGAGGCCATCGGGCGGGTCGACGAGACGAGCGCGGCATACCTCCAAGGCACCGGAGCCGAGCCCTTCATCGTCGCGCCCTTCGACACGGCCCTGGTCGGGCTGCGCGATGTCGTCATCGTCGCGGTCGGCTATGGCCGCACGCCGCACGGGCGGGTGCTGCATCGCTTCCCGACGCTCGGGGACTCCGACAGCGCCGAGCGCCTGCGCGCGGCGACCGAGGCCGCGCGCGACGAGCTCATCGTCGTCTCGACGCTCGGCGCCGACGACCTCGACGCCCATCGCCTGCGCACCCCTGGCCCGCTCGCCATGCATGCCCTGCTCGCTCGCGCCGAGGCTGGCGCGCTCGCGGGTGCCGCCGGTGCTGCTCCGGTCGAGGGCGCGAGCGAGGGCGGCCCGCTGCTCGGCTACCTCGCTGCGCGGCTGCGGCAGGAGGGCTTCACCGTCGCCGAAGGTGTCGGGACCGGCCGCGACCGGGTTGCCTTGGCGGTCGGTCACCCGAGGGCTCCCGAGCGCTGGCTGGTCGCGGTCGAGGACGACGGGGCGTCCTATGCCGCCCTGCCGGACGTCCGCTTCCGCGAGCTGCTGCGGCCGCGGCTGCTGCAGCGGCGCGGTTGGGCGCACGTGCGGGTGTGGAGCACCGATCTCTATCGCGACCCGGCTCGTGAGGTTGCTCGGGTCGTCGCTGCCGCCCGGATCGAGCTCAAGCGGGTCGCGCCGTCTGCCGAGTCAGCCATGGCCGCGCCGCGGACGAGCGAGTCCGCGGCGGCGAAGTCGGAGCCTTCGGCTCCTGAGCGAGAGTCTGCGGCTCCCGAGAACGAGTCTGCGGCTCCTCAGCGCGAGTCGTCGGCACCCGAGCGAGAGTCTGCGGCTCCCGAGAACGAGTCTGCTGCTCCCGAGTCCGCACCCACGCCCGAGTCGTCGCCCCCCGCGTCAGCGATAGGCGACGCCGCATCAGAGACGGGCGACGCCGCACCCGCCCCCAGCTCCGGGGTCTTGGTGCCCGAGGCTGACCGTGGCGTGGACGAGGCCGCCGGGGCCCCAGCAGATGAGCAGCCGGGCTCGACCCCAGAGCCGCCGGCCGCGGCAAAGCCGCGGCGCCGTTCCGACTTCGACCGCAGCCGCGACGATCTCGATTCCGGGTGGGGGGAGCACTCCGGTGCCAGCTCCGAGGATGACGCCTACGACCGGTGGCTCAGGGCGCAGCGACCCCCGCACTGGGAGTGATCGACAGAGCTCAGCGCACCCCGCACGGGGGAGTGATCGACCCAGAGCTCAGCGCTCTTGCACCGGAGTTGGGAGCCGGCTCAAGGCCTGTGTGGGTCCGTCGGTGGCACACAGTGGCTGGCCGCGGAATCGACGAACGCCGGTCCGACGTGGTCGACGAGCCTCAGCACGCAAGGGTCGATGACATTTCCCTTGGTCAACGAAATTTTATGCAGCAGAGGAAATCTCGACGACCTTCGCGCCCGAGGCCGCTCAGGCGCGGGCACGACGGCGTGAACGTCCGGCGGCCGACCGGGATGAAGCGAGCGCGGGGGCGCGTAGACGCCAGGCGGGTGGCAAACGCCGGTGCGGGCGGCGTACGGGAGGGCGGCGGCATACGCCAGCGCGGGCGGGCGGCATATGACGACGCGGGGCGGCATACGACGACGCGGGCAGGAACGGCCCAACGCGAGCGGTGCACGCGACCCCGGCATGACGAAGGGGTGGGAGCCGGTGGCTCCCACCCCTTCGGATTGAGTCAGGCGGCCAAGCCGCGCTGACTCAGCGGTTGCGCAGCGAGTCGCGGATCTCGGTGAGCAGCGACACCTCGGCCGAGGGCGCCTCGTCCTCGGCGACCTCGCCGGCTTTGCGGCGCTCGTTGATCGCGTTCATCGGGACAACGACCATGAAGTAGACGGCCGCAGCGACGATGACGAAGCTGATGAGCAGGGTGATGAACTCGCCGATGTGGATGCCGGCAGGCGCCCAGCCGGAGAAGTCGGGGGTGCTGAACACCTTGCCGACCAGGTCCATGATGACGGTGACGAAAGACTCGATGACCTTACCGAACGCGCCAGCGATGATGACGGCGACCGCGAGGTCGACGACGTTGCCGCGCATGAGGAAGTCCTTGAAGCCCTTGAGCATGAGTGGTGTTCCTTTTCTCGGGTGAGTGTCCCTGTGCAGGGAAGCCTCCGGGGAGCCCTCGGGTTGGAGGGCGTCGTGAGCGATATCCCGCCTCCCCCGGGGGCCATTCACTTGGGTACCGCGCATGCCGACGGGGTCTGTCCCCGAGCAAGCGGGGACTACGTTACCGACTCTCACGCGTGTGTGGGCTCATCGAGCTCCGGCGCGTCGCTCGGGCGGCGAAAGGGTGTCGAGGCCGGTCACGCAGCCGGGGCACCGATCAGCGCGCGGGCGCGGTGGCGGCTTTGGGTGCGCACCTACCCCTGCTCGTATGCCGGGTCATGGCCCCAGGAGGGCGACGACGAACCCGCCGCCGAGTCCGCCCGGGGCGCTCGCTGCCGCGAGCGCCCGGGCGGACTCGGCGCCCATGGCAACCGTCAGTCGATCGGTGCGTCCGTCGAAGGCGCCGACGCCGGCCGTCTCCACGGTGAGCACGACGCCCTCGGCGACTCGGGCTCCCGTGCCGACGGCCAGGACGGCCACGCGGTCACCCGCAGCCAACAGCGCGAGGATGCCCGGCTCCGCGACGGGCACCGAGACGGCGACCGTGCCGGCTGGCATCGCCCGCAGCTGGGCCGGTCCGCGCAAGCGGGTCGTCGTGAGGGTTTCGCCCTCCGCGAGCGGAGCGGCGAGGGCACGTCCGGTCGCGGCTGCCAGGTCGTGGATGACTGACTCGGGCTGGTCTGCCGCCGGCCGCAGCTGGATCCGCAGGTCGCCGGCCTCCAACACGTGCCCGACCGGCAGGTCGCTCGCGGCAACCAGCACGGCCACGCCCGGCGGTGCGGGAGCCGGAAAGAAGGCCGACAACCCCAGCCACGCTGCGACACCGACCAGGGCTGCGGCGAGCACCCGTCGGATGCGCGCGCGTCGCCAGCGGCGTTGTCGCGGGGACCGCGGCAGACGCCCTCGTGGCGCCGCGCCTCCTGCCAGACCCTCTGCCCGCGCCAGGCCCCCTGAGCGCCCGAGTCCACCTGGTCGCGCCAGACCCTCTGAGCGCCCGAGTCCACCCGAGCGCGCCAGACCCCCAGAGCGCCCGAGTCCACCCGAGCGCGTCAGGCCCCCTGAGCGGTCGCGCCGAGCGAAGCCAACCATCCTCGATCAGCCGCCACTCAGGGCAGCTCGAAGGGCAGTGTCCGCCCGTCGAGCGCCCGCCGGCAGGGGCAGTCGGCCGCGTCATCGGGCTCGGTCTGCGGGAGTCGCCCGACGGCGTCGGCGATGAGGGCCTTGAAGCCCGGCATACTCTCGGCGAAGACCCGCAGGACCTCCTCGTGAGTGACCCCCTCGCCGTGCTCGAGGCCGGCGTCGAGGTCGGTGACCATCGCGACGGTCGTGAAGCACATGGCCAGCTCCCGCGCGATGGCCGCCTCGGGCATCGCCGTCATGCCGACCAGGCTCCAGCCCTGACCCTGGTGCCAGAGCGACTCGGCGCGGCTGGAGAAGCGCGGTCCATTGACGACGACAAGAGTCCCGCCGAGCTCGTGTGGGATCGTCCCCGCCTGCAGCGCGGCGCCGACGGCGGCTCGCCCCCGCGCGCAATAGGGATCGGCGAAACTCACGTGCACGACCGCGCCGACCTCGCCGTAGACCGTGTGCTCGCGCCCCCAGGTGCGATCGACGACCTGGTCGGGGACGACGACGGTGCCCGGCCCAAGCTCCTGGCGCAGCGACCCGACCGCGCACGGCGCGAGCACCTGGCGGACCCCGAGCGAGCGCAGCGCCCAGAGGTTGGCCCGGTAGTTGATCCGGTGCGGAGGGAAACGGTGATCGTGCCCGTGCCGCGCGACAAAGGCGACCGTGCGCCCGTGCAGGGTGCCGACGACGAGCTCGTCACTCGGCGCCCCGAAGGGCGTCGTCACAGCCACCCGGTGCGCGTCGCTGAGGAAGCTGTAGAACCCCGACCCGCCGATGACGCCGATCTCGGCGCGGGGCAGCTGCTGCGCGGACTCACTCATGCCCGAAGGCTAGACCGGCAGGACGTATGCCGTGCGCCCGCCGGCAGCCGTGTGGACGGTGGGACGAACCGTCAGGGGGTTGTGGACGCTGGGATTGACGCGGGGCCCGTCAGGCGGAGGCAGAGGCCGACGCCGTGCTCGACCCGCTCGTCCCGCTCGACGCCGTGCTCGACCCGCTCGTCCCGCTCGACGAGCCACCCGAGCCGCTGGTGCTCGACCCAGTCGAGGCGTCACCCGAGCCGCTCTTGCCCGAGCCGTTGCCCGATGCCGAGCCGCTCGACGACCCGGCCAGGCTGGAGCTGCCGGCCGAGGAGCGCGAGTCGGTCCGATAGAACCCTGACCCCTTGAAGGTCACGCCGATCGAGCCGTAGACCTTGCGCAGCCGACCCTCGCACTGCGGGCAGACCGACAGCGGGTCGTCGCTGAAGGACTGGACCACGTCGAAGGTGTGGTCGCAGGCGGTGCAGGCGTATGCGTAGGTGGGCACGGTGGGGTTCCTCCAAGAACGGGCAGGCCGGGCGATTCTAAACGGTGGGGGCAGGTCCGGCCGAATCCGCCCCGCGCGCCAACGGGGCCGGCTCCCGTATGCCAGACGTGCGCCGGCCGTCACCTTCGGCATAGCGGGAAAGACCCCACAGTCACAACAACCTCCCCGCAGCACGTATGCCGAGCCCAGCGCCGAGCTAGCTACCGGTGGCCCTCGCGTCGCCGTCAGGCGGGGAACTCCTCTCAGCACGGCCGCGGGCTCGACCGCGACCGGCCGGATGCTCGCGCCTCCGCGACGGGCGCCCGTCGGCGTCGAGCCACCCGGCGAGGCGCCCGTGCCGACTCACCATGAGGATGCGCCGCTCGGTGGCTGCTCGCGCTGCCGCCGTGGTGACGATCAACAACTCGTCACCGTGCCGCAGCCGGGTGCGTTGGTCGGGCACGAGCGACTGGCTGCCTCTGACGATGAGCGTGACCTTGGCCTCCGGCGGCAGGCGCAGCTCGAAGATCTCCACCCCATGCAGCAGCGAGTCCGGCCCGATCGTCGCCATGACGATGTCGGCGTTCATCTGCTCGAGCGGCGTCGTCTCGACCTCGACCGACACCTGGTGCACGGTCTCGGTCACGCCGAGGCGCCGAGCCACCCAGGGCAGGGTCGGCGCCTGCACAAGGGTGTTGACGACGACGAGCACGAAGACCAGATCAAAGATCCACAGCGTGCCCGCGGCGCCCAGCGTCAGCGGCACGGTCGCGAGCACGACCGGCACGGCGCCGCGCAGCCCCGCCCACGACAGAAAGACCTGGTCGCGCCAGCGCACCCGGAAAGGCGTCAGCGACACGAGCACCGAGATCGGCCGGGCCAGCACAAACAGGACGAGCCCGATGACCAGCGCCGGCACGAGCTGCTCGTCGAGTCGAGTCGGCGAGGCGAGCAGCCCGAGCATGACGAAGAGTCCGATCTGCGCGAGCGTCCCGAGGGCCTCGGCGAAGCCGTGGACCGCGGGACGGTGCGGCAGTCCCGAGTTCCCGAGCACCAACGCCGCCAGGTATGCCGCGATGAAGCCGGACAGGTGCAGGGCGGCGGCCGCGGCATATCCGAAGACGGCGATGCCGATGACCCCGATGGCGAACAGCCCGGATGCCCCACCTGCGAGCCGGCGGACGAGACGCCCCCCGAGCCACCCGACCGCCAGTCCCACGGCTGCGCCGCCGACCAGCTCGAGAGTCGCGATGGCGAGCAGCTCCCACCACGGCTCGTGCGGCGCCTGGGCAGTCAGCTCGAGCGCGAAGGCCGTGACGAGGATGACTACCGGCGCGTCGTTGAAACCCGACTCGGCCTCGAGCATCCCCGACAGCCGGCGCGGCAGCGGCACGGTGCGCAGGACCGAGAAGACGGCAGCGGCATCGGTCGACGACAGGATCGCGCCGACGAGCAGGGCCACCGGCCAGTCCATGCCGAGCACGAGATGACACGCGACGGCGACGACAGCGATGGAGACGATCACCCCGACCGTCGACAGGGCGATGGCCGGGGCCATCGAGCCGCGCACCGCCCGCCACGAGGTCGTCAGACCGCCCTCGGCGAGGATGAGCACGAGCGCGCAATAGCCGAGCAGCTGGGTCAGCCCGGCATCGTCGAAGCGCACTCCCAGGCCGCTCTCGCCGAGCACGAGCCCGATTGCGAGATAGAGCAGCATCGTCGGGAGCCCCGAGCGAGCGGAGATCCGCACGGCCACGAGCGCGAGCAACAACACCAGGGCGCCGAGCAACAGGCTGACCGTCAATTCGGACACCCCGTATTGCGCCGCCAGGCCCGGCTCCATGTGGCCTAGTCTCGCAGGGTGACACGCATGCAGCTGGCCCGTCGGCTCGGGCTTGGGGTGGTTGTGCTCGTGGCCCTTGCCGTCATTGCCGTCGGGGCCATCGGTGCGTCGATGGTCCGTCGGCCGTGGCCGCAGGTCGCCGGCGAGATCGCGCTCGAGGGGCTGGGGGGCCCGGTGACGGTGATCCGCGACGGGCACGGCATACCGCAGATCTATGCCGACAACCCGGCCGATCTCTTTCGCGCGCAAGGCTTTGTCACCGCGCAGGACCGCTTCTTCGAGATGGACTTGCGCCGCCACGCCACGGCGGGGCGGCTGGCCGAGCTCGTCGGCAAGGGCGGGCTCGACTCGGACAAGGTCGTGCGCACACTCGGCTGGCGGCGCGTCAGCGAGGAGGAGCTGCCCAAGCTCGCGCCCTCGACCCGGCAGTATCTCGGCGCCTATGCCGAGGGCGTCAACGACTATCTGGCCAAGGCCGGCGAACCGTCATCGATCGCTCTCGAATACACGCTGCTGGGCAGTCAGCTGCCCGACTATCGCATCGAGCCGTGGTCGGCCCTTGACTCGCTGACCTGGCTCAAGGCGATGGCCTGGGACCTCAAGGGCAACTTCGGCGACGAGTTGGCCCGGGCGCGGCTCGCGACGAGCATGCAGCTGCCGCAGGTGGCGGCGATCTATCCGGCCTACCCCGGCAACCTCAATGCCCCCATCCTCTCGCCGGGCGACTGGGCGCCGGGCGAGCGCAGCTCGCGGGCCAACTCGGCACTGCCGACGGCACTCGTCGCCGCGCCGGGCGGCACGGGCACGGCGGCCGGGCCG
>CAZLGB010000174.1:0-7660 GCA_964558825.1 uncultured Intrasporangiaceae bacterium | reverse complement strand
GACCTGGACGTCAAGGCCGGCGAGATCATGGCGCTCATCGGCCCCAACGGTGCGGGCAAGACCACGGCCTTCAACATGATCACCGGCGTGCTGCCGCCCACCGAGGGCTCGGTCGTCCTGCAGGGGCAGGAGGTGGCCGGCAAACGCCCGCACATCGCCGCCGCCATCGGCGCGACCCGGACCTTCCAGAACCTGCAGACCTTCAAGAGCACGACGGTCATCGGCAACGTCAAGGTCGCCCGACACCTGCGCAGCAGCGCCGGTCTGGTCCGCGGCATGCTGCTGCTCGACCGGGCCGAGGAGCGGCTCATCGACCGGGCCTCGCAGGCCGCGGTCGACGCCATGGGCCTGACCCGGCTCGCCGATCACCCCATCGCCGATCTGGCTTTCGGCAAGCAGCGTCAGGTCGAGGTGGCCCGCGCGCTCGCGCTGGAGCCCAGCGTCCTGCTGCTCGACGAGCCGATGGCCGGGCTGTCCGGTCCGGAGCGCGACAGCCTCAGCTGGCTGCTGCGCCGGGTCAAGGCCAGCGGGGTCACCGTGCTGCTCGTCGAGCACGACGTCGCGGCCGTCATGGCCCTCGCCGATCGGGTCGCTGTCCTCGACGACGGCAAGCTCATCTCGCTCGGCACACCGGCCCAGGTGACGAGCGACCCGGTGGTCATTGCGGCATACCTCGGCGAGGATGACGAGTCGGGCGCGGCTGCTGCCCCAGCCGCCACGCCGGCTCCCTCATCGACTAGCGTGGGAGGAGCGCCATGAGCACCGACCACACGCCACGAATCGGCTTGACCGTCAAGGGGATCGACGCGGCATACGACCGCTTGCAGGTCCTCTGGGATGTCAGCCTGGCCGTCGCGCCGGGTGAGCTGCTCGCCCTCGTCGGATCCAACGGCGCCGGCAAGACGACCGTGCTGCGCTCGGTCTCGGGCCTGCTCAGGCCGACGCGCGGGCATGTGCGCCTCGGCGACACGGAGATCACCGCGGCGAGCGCCGAGAAGATCGCCGAGCTCGGCCTCGCGCACGTCCCCGAAAACCGGCTCGTCTTCCCGTCGCTCACCGTCGAGGACAACCTCGTCCTCGGCGGCTACGTGCGCCGCAAGGACGGTCGGTATGCCGTGCGCCGCGACGAGGTGCTCACGCTCTTCCCGCGGCTGCGCGACCGGATCAACCTGCTGGCCGGTGCGCTGTCCGGCGGTGAGCAGCAGATGCTCGCCATGGCTCGGGCGCTGATGTCCGACCCGTCGGTCATCATCCTCGACGAGCCGAGCCTCGGCCTCGCGCCCAAGGTCGTCGCCGAGATCATGACCGCGCTGGCCCACCTGCGCGACAGCAAGGGGCTGGCGATCCTGCTCGTCGAGCAGAACGTCCGCGCCGCCTTCAAGATCGCCGACCGGGTCCTGGTCATGGACCGCGGCAGAGTCGTCGCCGAGGGCACGCCCGCGGAGCTGGCGTCCGACGAGCGGGTCCGCGCGGCATACCTCGGAGGGTCCTCGACCTCCTCCAGCGGAGTCGCCGCCCCCGTCACCCCCGCCGGGAGCTAGCAGCCCGGCAGCACACCTCACCCATCCCTGCGAAAGAAGTCCGTCCTGATGAGCAAGCCCTTCGCCTCCTCGACCGACCTGGCCGCCAAGACCGAGACCCTCGAGGTCCTCGCCGACGGCGTCTATGCCCTCACTGCCGAGGGCGACCCCAATGTCGGGGCGATCGAGGGGGAGGACTTCCTCATCGGCTTCGAGGCCCGGGCGACCCCGGCCGCCGCCCGAGACTGGATCACCCAGCTGCGGGAGCACACCGACAAGCCCTTCCGCTACCTCGTGCTCTCGCACTATCACGCGGTGCGGGTGCTCGGTGCGGCCGAGTTCGGGGCGCAGGAGATCATTGCCCACGAGCGCACCCGCTTCCTCATCGACGAGCGGGGCATGCAGGACTGGGCCAGTGAATTCGGCCGGATGCCAAGGCTTTTCAAGGAGCCTGAGGGCATCAAGGGGCTCACCTGGCCCACCCTGACCTTCAGCGACCGGATGACCATCCCGCTCGGCGGTGACCGCGGCGACCTCGTGCTGCAATACCTCGGTCGCGGCCACACCGAGGGCGACATCGTCGCCTGGTTGCCCCGGCACAAGATCATGTTCGCCGGCGACCTCGTCGAGGCCAAGGCCGCGCTCTACACCGGTGACGCCTTCCATCAGGAGTGGTCGAGCAGCACGCTCGACAACGTCAAGGCGATGGGTGCCGAGGTGCTCGTCGGGGGGCGTGGCGAGATCCCGCGGGGACGGGCAGCCGTCGACGCGGCGGTCGAGCAGTCGCGCGGCTTCATCACGGCGATCATCGACAACGTCCGGGCCACGCAGGCTGCCGGGGGCACGCTCAAGGATGCCTTCGAAGCCTGCCACGCCGCGCTCGCGCCGACCTACGGCCACTGGCCGATCTTCGAGCACACGCTGCCCTTCGACGTCGCGCGCACGTGGGAGGAGCTGCAGGGCGTCGAGCGTCCGACGATCTGGACCGCCGAGCGCGATCGCGAGATCTGGGCCCAGCTGCAAGGCTGAGCAAGGCGCACCCGCAGGCGCCACGCAGGCGCAAAACGCAGGGCAGGGAGTGTGCCCGACCGGCATACCCCCTCGACGACGGAAGGTGAGCGCTCCATGAGCGAACGATTCGACGGCAGCCGGCCGGTGCTGGTCATCGGCGCCGGACCGGTCGGGCAGACCGCGGCGCTGTGCCTGGCCCGTTGGGGGGTGGCGGTCGTCGTGCTCGACGCACGTCCGGCACGCGACCCCATCGGCTCCAAGGCCCTCTGCCAGCAGCGCGACGTGCTCGACCTCTGGGACGCCTGTGGCGCGGGCTCCATCGCCTCCGAGGGGCTCACCTGGGCGGACGCGCGGACGTTCTACCAGGACAAGGAGCTCTTCTGCTGGCGCATCCCCGACCCGGGGCGCTCGCCGGTGCCGCCCTTCGTCAACATCTCGCAGGCGCGCACCGAGGCCATCCTCGACGAGGCGATCGCCGCGCAGCCGCTCATCGAGGTGCGCTGGGGGCACGAGGTCTTCGACATCGTCGGGGGAGCGTCCGACGAGGGGCCGGCGCGGGTGCGGTGCCGCACGGCGCAAGGTGAGGTCGAGGTCGAGGGGGAGTATGCCGTCGTCGCCTCCGGCTCCAAGGGCGGGCTGCTGCGCGAGCTGCTCGGAGTGGGTTTCCCCGGGCGTACCTTCGACGACTCCTTCCTCATCTGCGACATCGAGGCCAAGCTCAAGGGCTGGGAGAACGAGCGGCGCTTCTACTTCGACCCCCAGTGGAACCCGGGCCGCCAGGTGCTCATCCATCCCTGCCCGGGCAACATCTTCCGCATCGACTGGCAGGTCGACACCGACTTCGACCTGGCCAAGGAGCGCAAGAAGGGCAAGCTCGACAAGCGCATCCGCAAGGTCATCGGCAAGAAGCGCAAGTACCGCATCGACTGGGTCTCGGTCTATCGCTTCCACGCCCGCAGCGCCGACCGCTTCCGCGTGGGTCGCTTCCTGCTCGCCGGTGACGTCGCCCACCTCGTCGCGCCGTTCGGGGCTCGCGGTCTCAACTCGGGGGTGCCCGACGTCGAGAACGCCGCGTGGAAGATCGCTTTCGTCATGCGCGGCTGGGCCGGCCCGGCGCTGCTCGACAGCTATGGCACTGAGCGCGAGGCGGCCGCCCGGGAAAACCTCGCCATCACCTCGGCGACGATGGATTTCCTCGTGCCGCAGACCAAGGCGGCGCGCAAGCGTCGGGTCCAGGTGCTCGAGCGGGCGCGCAAGGACAAGAGCGTCCACGCGCTCGTCGACTCGGGACGGCTCGCCGAGGCCTTCTGGTATGTCGACAGCCCGCTGACCACCCATGACCCGCACCGCTATTGGCCAGGGCGTCCGGCACGCGGCCAGGCTCCGGCGCCGGTGCCCGGAGTGATCCTCCCCGACGCGGCGACCAGCGGGGCTGCCCACGGCGCGAGCCGAGTGCGCAAGCTCGCCCGCGACGGGCTGCTCGTGCTCGTCGGCGACCGTTTCGACGTTGCCGAGGTCGAGGGAGTGTTGTCCGACGTCGTGCCGGCCGGCCTGGGCGTGCGGGTGCTGCACCTGAGCGAGCTCGGCGACCAGGGCGTCGTCGCCCACTCCCTCGACGCCAAGCCCGACGAGCTGTGGCTGGTCCGCCCCGACGCCCACACCGCCGCGTGCGTGCACACGCCGGAGGACCTGGCCGTGGCCGTTCGCACGGTGCTCGGGCACTGACCTGTGATGGGATGTCGGGATGATCTCCGGCATCCGGCTCGACCACGTCGACCCTGACGTGCGCCCCCAGGACGACCTCTTCCGGCATACCAACGGACGGTGGCTGGCCACGACCCCGATCCCCGCCGATCGAGGGCGCTATGGCAGCTTCGACATGCTGCGCGAGGCCGCCGAGCACGACCTACGCGTGATCTGCGACGAGCTCGTCGGCTCCCGGCCCGATCCGGCGACCCCGGCAGGCAAGGTCGCGGCGCTCTATGGCTCGTTCGTCGACGAGGCCGCGGTCGAGGCCGGGGGCATCGGCGCGGTGGGCGAGACGCTGGCCGAGGTTGCCGCCGTGCCCGATGTGCCGAGTCTGGTCGCGCTGCTCGGGCGGCTCACCCGAGTGGGAATCACCGGGGCCGTCGGGGTCTATGTCAACACCGACGACCGCGACTCCAGTCGCTATGTCGTCTACCTTCAACAGGCCGGCCTCGGGCTGCCCGACGAGTCCTACTACCGCGAGGACCAGCACGAGCCGATCCGCACGGCATACCTCCCGCATGTCGCGACGATGCTCGGGCTGGCCGGCGTGCCCGACCCGGACGGTGCGGCGGCGCGGGTCATGGCCCTCGAGACACGGCTGGCCGGCTCTCATCTCGACAACGTCGCCGACCGCGACCCGGTCGCGACCTATCACCTCGTGAGTGCCGCGCAGCTGGGCGAGCTCACCCCGCACTGGGACTGGCAGGCGTATGCCGCGGGGCTGGGTGCATCGCCCGAGGCCCTCGCCGAGGTGGTCGTGCGGCAGCCCGACTTCCTGCGGGGGTTGGACGAGGCGCTCGTCGAGGTGCCGTTGGCGACCTGGCGGGAGTGGCTCGCCTGGCACGTCGTGCACTCGCGCGCGGCATACCTGCCGGATGCCTTCGTCCAGGAGAACTTCGCCTTCTACGGGCGGACCCTGTCGGGCACGCCGGCGCTGCGCGAGCGGTGGAAGCGCGGCGTCGACCTCGCCGACCGGATGATCGGCGAGGCGCTCGGCGAGCTCTACGTGGCGCGGCACTTCCCACCGCGAGCGGCCGAGCGGATGAGCCAGCTGGTCGGCAACCTCGTCGAGGCCTTCCGGCGCTCCTTCGCCGACCGGCCGTGGCTCGGGGAGGCGACCCGCCTCGAGGCGGCGGCCAAGCTCGAGGCCTTCACCCCGAAGATCGGGCACCCGGCGGTCTGGCGGGACTATTCGGCCTTGAGCCTGGGCGCGGACCTGCAGGCCAATGTCGCTGCGGCCTACGCCTTCGAGACCGACCGCGACCTGGCCAAGCTCGGTGGGCCGGTGGACCGGTCGGAGTGGTTCATGACGCCGCAGACGGTCAACGCCTACTACAACCCGGGGATGAACGAGATCGTCTTCCCGGCGGCGATCCTGCAGCCGCCCTTCTTCGATGTCGACGCCGACGATGCGGTCAACTATGGCGCGATCGGAGCCGTCATCGGGCACGAGATCGGGCATGGCTTCGACGACCAGGGCAGTCGCTATGACGGCGCCGGCAACCTGCGCGACTGGTGGACCGCCGAGGACCGCAGCGCCTTCGACGCGCTCGCGGCCAAGCTCATCGCCCAGTTCGACGCGTTGACGATCGCTGCGGCTGCTGATCGCACGGTCAACGGAGCGCTGACCGTGGGGGAGAACATCGGCGACCTGGCTGGGCTGGGAGTGGGGCTGGCGGCATACCGGATCGCGTGCGGCGATGCTCCGGCGCCGGTGCTCGACGGGCTGACGGGGGAGCAGCGCTTCTTCGTCGGGTGGGCGCAGGCGTGGATGGGCGCCGCGCGGCCGGAGACCGCGGCGATGCTGCTCGCGGTCGACCCGCACGCCCCGCAGGAGTGCCGGGCCAACACCGTGCGCAATCTCGACGCCTTCCATGCCGCCTTCGGGGTCATCGAGGGGGATGGGATGTGGCTGGCGCCTGCTGAGCGGGTCTCGATCTTCTGATTCTGCGGTGTGCCCACGGCGGCGCCGTATGCCGCGTGGTGCGCTGGCGCGCGACTGGCTGACGGGTTTGGCTGGCTGGCTGGCTAAGGGAGTGTCGAGGGTTGGCCGACGTATGCATTGAGTCGCCTGTGACTCGGCTGCCTTGACGACCCGACGGTGATCAATCGGGCCCAGGGCCCCGGGGCGCTGTCAGGGCCCGGTCACCGCGCCCTGTTGAGAGCGTTATGCACTCCTGGGGTGCATAACGCTCTCAACAGTGGACGGTGAGCACGTGGAAGCGCGGGCACCTCAGCGCGGGGCTGTGTTCTCCCCGGCAACAGCGAGCCCTAGGAGGCGTCCCGGGGAGTGGTGGGCTGTACAAGGCGTCACGGGTGACGGGTTCTGCAGCCCAAAGGCCTACGGGTGTCGACGACGCCGCCGAGGTGCCCGGTCGAACGGGCAGCAGCCAGCCGGGCAGCAGGCAGGTGGCCGGACCGCGCGACATGTGAGGATGGGCTCATGCTCGATCAGCTCTGGCAGATCCTCCTGCTCGTCGCCGTCATTGCCATCGTCGGGGTCGGCACCGTCGTCGGTCTCATGCGCGGTCGCCGGGGGCGCAGTTCGCTCCCTCCGGGCGCAAGCACGGGCGCAAGCACGTCGACCACAAGCGCCACGGGCACGTCCCCGAGCGGTGCCGCCGGATCGGCCGGAGCGGGCGACAGCGGCGGGGGAGCTGTCGGCACGCTCCCTGGTGGACCGGTCACCACGGCGCCCGACACCACGGCCACCCTCCCGGCGGAGCCGGAGGCACCGGCATACGAAAAGCCCGAGAGTGCGCGCGGTCGGCTCGCCCGCTTGCGCGCTCGCCTGGCCCGCAGCAACTCGGCCATCGGCAAGGGCCTGCTCGCGCTGCTCTCCCGAGGACATCTCGACGACGCGGCCTGGGAGGACGTCGAGGACACGCTGCTGCTCGCCGACCTCGGGCCCGAGGCGACCACCGAGCTGGTCGACTCGCTCAAGACCCAGGTCAAGGTCGAAGGCAGCACCGACGAAGCCCAGGTGCGCAGCTGGTTGCACGCGGATCTGCTGCGGCTGGTCGATCCCAGCATGGACCGGCGCATCGCCTCGAGCCGGGTCGAGGGGCGCCCGGCGGTCATCCTCGTCGTGGGGGTCAACGGCACCGGCAAGACGACGACCGTCGGCAAGCTCGCTCGGGTGCTCGTCGCCGAGGACCGCGATGTCGTGCTCGGCGCGGCCGACACCTTCCGCGCGGCCGCGGCCGAGCAGTTGGCCACGTGGGGTGACCGGGTCGGCGTGCCGACGGTGCGCTCCGACCGGGAGGGTGCCGACCCGGCGGCGGTCGCCTTCGACGCGGTCAAGGCCGCCACCGAGATGGAGGCCGATGTCGTGCTCATCGACACCGCCGGCCGGCTGCACAACAAGACCAACCTCATGG
>CAZLGB010000173.1:0-7670 GCA_964558825.1 uncultured Intrasporangiaceae bacterium | reverse complement strand
GCCCTGAAAACCCGCCAGGCAAGCGCTTACTCCGGGTGGTATGCCGGGGGCGGGCCCTGAAACCCGCCAGGCAAGCGCTTACTCCGGGAGTGGTGAGGGTGACGTCTGGTGAGGTGGAGTCGGCGGATCCGGCCAGCTCGGGCGAGATAGGTCGGGCGCTGTGGCAGGGCCTGCAAGGGGCACGGCATACATCGGTGTCGTTTGTCCGCCCTTAGCGGACAGCGCGACACGGGGGCTTTTAAACAGGACGGATGTCCGCCTCGCCAGGTAGCGTCGGGGCACGTGACGGCGTCCTGAGCCGTCCACCGCTGCTCGTCTTTGGCTGGAGGTCGACTCGTGGCACGTATCGGCGAGGGCAGTGACCTGCTCAAGTGCTCTTTCTGCGGAAAGAGCCAGAAGCAGGTCAAGAAGCTCATCGCGGGCCCCGGCGTCTACATCTGCGACGAGTGCATCGACCTGTGCAACGAGATCATCGAGGAAGAGCTCGCCGAGTCCACCGAGCTGGGCCTGGACGAGCTGCCCAAGCCGCGCGAGATCTTCGAGTTCCTCGGCAACTACGTCGTCGGGCAGGAGATCGCCAAGCGCTCGCTGGCCGTCGCCGTCTACAACCACTACAAGCGCATCCAGGCCGGAGAGGGCGCGAGCAAGAAGGGTGAGGACGCGATCGACATCGCGAAGTCCAACATCCTGCTCATCGGCCCCACCGGCTGCGGCAAGACCTACCTCGCCCAGACCCTGGCCAAGATGCTCAACGTCCCCTTCGCCATCGCCGACGCGACCGCGCTCACCGAGGCCGGCTATGTCGGCGAGGATGTCGAAAACATCCTCCTCAAGCTCATCCAGGCCGCCGACTATGACGTCAAGAAGGCCGAGACCGGCATCATCTACATCGACGAGGTCGACAAGATCGCCCGCAAGAGCGAAAACCCGTCGATCACCCGCGATGTCTCCGGTGAGGGCGTGCAGCAGGCGCTGCTGAAGATCCTCGAGGGCACGACCGCGTCGGTGCCGCCGCAGGGCGGGCGCAAGCACCCGCACCAGGAGTTCATCCAGATCGACACGACCAACGTGCTCTTCATCGTCGGCGGCGCCTTCGCGGGCCTGGAAAAGCTCATCGAGGCCCGCTCCGGCAAGAAGGGCCTGGGCTTCGGCTCGCAGCTGCACACGGCCAAGGACGAGGGCATGTCCTTCTCCGACGTCATGCCCGAGGACCTCATGAAGTTCGGGCTCATCCCCGAGTTCATCGGCCGCCTGCCGGTCATCACGACGGTGACCCCGCTCGACCGCGCGGCGCTCGTGGCGATCCTTACCGAGCCGCGCAACGCGCTCATCAAGCAATACCAGCGGATGTTCGAGATCGACGGGGTCGAGCTCGAGTTCACCACCGAGGCCGTCGAGGCGGTCGCCGACCAGGCCCTGCTGCGCGGCACCGGCGCGCGTGGCCTGCGCGCGATCATGGAAGAGGTCTTGCTCCCCGTGATGTTCGACGTCCCGAGCGAGCACGACATCGCCCGCGTTGTCGTCACCCGCGAGGTCGTCCTCGACAACGTCAACCCGACGATCGTGCGCCGCGAGGCCCCGCGCGTGGTCAAGCGTCCGTCGCGCCGACAGTCCGCCTGATCGGCGCGTATGCCGCGGCGACATGGCACGCTTGCGAGGTCGCCCGCGGCGTCGCTGCTGAGCCGCGAGCCGCCGATCGCCGGTCGCTGAGCAGCCTGGCATCATTCCTGCCGTGCCCACACCATCTTTCCGACTCACCATCGGGGCACCGGCGCCGCGCCAACAAAGCGGCACCGATTGCGGTCCGACCGCCCTGACCGTCGCTCGCATGCTCGGCGACCGCGAGCTCGCCCACTGGGTGCGCACCGGCGACCGAGGCGGGCGGGCCTTTCCCGACCGGCCGGGGCCCCAGGGCGACCCACAGGATCGGCTCGCGGCATACGCGGCGCTCGTGCACCGGCGCACCACCGCGCTCGTCGGACCGGGCGGGCACCTGCAGGCCCCCTGGCCGCGCGCTCTCGGCACACCACCCTGGGGGGTATGCCGTGAGCTCGAGTCCCTGGTCGCGCCGCCCGGCACCCGCTATGGCACGGTCGTCGTGCGCCGAGCCAGTCCGCTGCGGCTGGGCCGGCTCATCGACACGATGGCCGCACGGATCGGCCCCCGGCGGCCGGGTGTGCTCTATGTCGGCTCGCGGTGGCTGCCACGGCATGTCGCCCTCGTCGTGCCGTCCTCGAGCGGTTCCGGCGTCGCGGTCTACGACCCGGGCGGGGGGACGGTGCGCCAGCTCGACGGCTGGCTGGTCGGGGAGTTGGCCGGCGGCGGGGCCGAGATCGGTGGCTGGGGCTTTGCCTGGTTGCTCTGTATGCCGTTGCCGCCCAGCGACGCTCGGCCCGCGTCGTCAGCTTGAGGGACCGCCGCGAAAGGCCTCACCAGGTCGAGCTGCGGGAGCGCATGAGCACGAACCACCCCGCGAGACCGAGCAGCACCGCGGTCGTCAGGGCGACCCAGCCGCCGACCGCCAGCCCGGAGATCGCGGCCTCGGCGACCGCGACCGCTGCGGTCGCGGCGAGCACGGCCACGAGCCGCAGCGCCCAGCGCCACGCGAGCGGCCGGGTGGGCGTGACATCACCCGGAGCGCCGGCGAGGAAGGCCGCGGCGGTGTGACCGAGCAGGGCGACCGCCGCCCCGGCGAACGCCCACCCGAGCTCGGTTGGGCCGAAGACCACCCAGACGACGACGAGCAAACCCCAGACGAATTGCGGCACATGGCTGTCCGGCCACCGGGCCACCGCGATCCCGAGCAGCCCGAGTCCGACCCAACTGCCGTCGAGCTTGGCACCGCTCTGCATGACGAGCAGGTATGCCGCGGGCGCCACCAGGGCAACCATCCGAGCCAGCAGCCCGGCCAGTGACCAGCGAACGCGCGGGCGCAACGCCGTGGCGCGCGCGCGGGCCGCACCCCAGGTTGTCGATGGCCTGGTGCTCATCGGCGGACCGTCCGGGGCGCTCGGGCCCGCCGGGCCAGGTCACGGAGCACGAGGTCGAGGCTGCCGGCGCCCACCCAGGGCACGACGGGGACCCCGGCGCTGCGCAACCGGGCCAGCTCCTGGGCTCGGTCCAGCCGCCGGATGCGCCAGGCCAGGCTGGAGAAGCGGTCGCGCTGGTCGGTCCACAGGTGCTCGGGCATCGCGTCGACGACGACCACCGGGATGCCGCGGGCCGCGACCCGGGCGACCAGCCCGGGCATCGCCGGGTGCACCATCGGGCTGAGCACGATGACGAGCGAGCCGGAGGTCAACCCGTCGACGGAGTTCACCGTGCTCAGCTCGCGATCGGTCGCCGGCTCGATCCGGGCCAGCACGTCGAGAACCTTGCGGTAGTGCGCCATCCCGGTGCCGGGTGGCAACCGTCGGGCTCGCTCCATGCCGAGCACCCGAAGCGACACCCGGTCGCCGGCACGGGCGTAGTGCCGGGCCAGCGCCGCCGCAGCCCGCACGGTGAGGTCGAGGCTGGTCGCTCGCCCGTCGATCCCCTCGCGCGGGCCGAGGTCGCTGAAGGCGTCGACGAGGAGCACGACATGGGCGTCCTGGTCGGCATACGTCGTCGTCACCTGCAGCGTCCCGGTGCGGGCCGTGCTGGGCCAGTGGATCCGGCGCAGCCGATCACCGACTTGGAAGGGCCGGATGGCGGCAAACTCCGTGCCGCTGCCCGGGCGGGTCGAGCGATTGAGCCCTACCAGGCCCTCGGGATGGGGGGTCGGCGCGGACGCCTCGAAGTCGGCCGTCGCCGGGCTCACGGTCACGGTGAACTCGCCCACCTCGACGATGGGAGTCCGATAGGCCCACCAGGGCGAGCGGGCCGACACCAGGCCCGGCCCGATGCGGCGCACCCCCCAGCGCACGGCCCGTGCGGGGATCGCCACCTCGACGTACCCGCCGTCGGCCAGTGGGGTGGCTGTGGGGTGACCGTGGACGGGGTCGCTGGTCACAAAGGTCCCCGAGGCCAGCCGCACGATGGCCTCCTCGGCCGCGGCGGGCAGCTCGAGAGTGGCGGTCCACCGGGTCGCCTGTCCCTCGGAGAGGCTGTGGTTGCCGATCCGCGCCGAGGCGGCGATGTCGTCGCGGGGCCGGGTCACCCAGCCCCAGGTCGCCACGATGAGCCAGGGTGTGGCGAGCACGAGCAGGTCCCCGCGGTGGGTGAGCACGGCCGCCATCGTCGTGCCGCCGCCGAGGGCGATGGCACGCAGCTGGGCATGGGTGATCCGCCACCCGGCGACCGTGTGTCGACTGCTCATCGGGTCAGGGGGCGATGGGGGCCCGGAAGGGTTCGCGCGCCGACGGCGCCGCGACCGACTGCAGCACGTCGGCGACGATCGTCGCTCCGCTGACCGCGCTCATCCACAGCTCGGGCTTGACGGTGATCCGGTGGGCCAGCACGGCTGGGGCGACGGCCTTGACGTCCTCGGGGACAAGGTAATCGCGGCCGTGGAGCACGGCATACGCGCGGCCGACGAGCATGAGGGCGAGCGAGCCGCGGGGTGAGGCGCCGATGAGGGCGTGCGGATGTTCGCGGGTGGCGCGGGCCAGCTCGACGCAATAGCGGCCCACGCTCGGGTCGACGCTGGCCGTCTCGGTGGCCTGCTGCATGGCGAGCAACCCGGGGCCGTCGGTGATCCGCTCGAGGGTGATCTCCTCGTGCTGGCGCGCGACCCGTTGGCTGAGCACCTGCCACTCCTCGGATGCGTCGGGGTAGCCGAAGGACACCCGGGCCAGGAAGCGGTCGAGCTGGGCCTCGGGCAGCGGATAGGTGCCCTCGTATTCGACCGGGTTGGCCGTGGCGATGACGTGGAAGGGCTGGGGCAGGGGGAAGGTCTGCCCCTCGACGGTCACCTGGCGCTCCTGCATCGCCTCGAGCAGCGCCGACTGAGTCTTGGGCGGCGTGCGGTTGATCTCGTCGGCGAGCAGCAACCCGGTGAAGAGCGGGCCGCGGCGGAAGACGAACTCCGCCGTGAGCTGGTCGAAGACGAACGACCCGGTGAGATCGCCGGGCAGCAGGTCGGGGGTGAACTGTGCGCGGGTGAAGTCCAGCCCGAGCGCCTGCGCGAAGGACCGCGCGGCGAGGGTCTTGCCGAGCCCCGGGTAGTCCTCGAGCAGGACGTGTCCGCCGGCGAGCACGCAGGCGAGCACGAGGGTCAGCGGGTCGCGCTTGCCGACGACGGCACGCTCGACCTCGTCGAGCACGGCGCTGCCCAGGCGGGTGGCCTCGGCGACAGAGATGGTCACAGCTCCTCGATTCTCGTGAGCAGGCGGTCCAGCGCGATCGGGCGGAGCGCGGCGGGGTCGGGTGGGCTGAGGTAGAAGTCGGCCAGGTCGCCCGGCAGCAGGGTGCGAGCCCATTCGGCATTGCGGCGCAGGTCGATGCCCATGCGCGCCCAGACGATGGACTCGAGGATCGTCTGCAGCCGCACGTGGATGCGCCGGACGATCTCCTCGGTCGTGTCGGGGGAGCTCTGCACGAGCGCCAGATGATCGGCCAGGGCATTGGTCCGGTGGTCGGAGCCCCGGCCGCTCGTCACGCCGGTGAGGTCACCGGCATACCAACCGCGCTCGCCGGCGTCGGGCTCGGTGTCGAGCACGAGCAGCAAGGCGAGCCCGGCGATGGTCAGGGCGGCGAGGATCGGCGCGGACGGAGACATCCCGACGATCGACAGGACCCCGACGACGATCGCCCAGGCGATCACGGCGTTCAACACCCGCGCGCGCCACACGGGTGGCAGGCCGCGCCAGTGGGCGAGCGGGTTCACGACGGGTCTCCGGTCGCGACGGTGACCTGCGCTGCGCGCTGCAGGTCGGCGTGCAGGGCGTCGAGCAGCTCGATCGCCCGCTGCCGTTGGGGCTCGGTCACCGGGTGGGGTGAGAAGCGGGCTTCGCGATAGCGCGCGCCGAGCTCGGTGAGGGCCACGCGGTCGACCTCCCATGCGGCGAGCACGCGCACCATCCACTCGGTCGAGGTCTCCGCCGGTCGCCGCGGCAGCCCCGCGTCGGCGACCGACTCCTCGAGGTGCAGCCAGCACGCGACGATGGCGTTGCGGGGCTCGCCCTCGAGCAGGAGTCGCCGGCGCGCTGCCGCGCGCTCGCCGACGAGCTCCTCAGGCACCTCGGGGAGGGGCTCGACCGATCGCGGAGCCGGGAGCTCGCGCCGAGGGCGGCGCGCCAGCAGCGCGCGGATGGCATAGCGGATGAGCGTCCAGATGAGATACGCGACGAACGCCGCGACGAGCACGAGGAGGATCTGCATGAGGGCGACGAGCCACCCGGGCAGCTCGCCGAGGTCCTGGCCGACCCTCGTCGAGGTGGCGTAGGAGGTGGTGATCGACGCTGCATCCGGGGGCGTCAGGGTGCCATCCAGGCGCGGAGCGGACACCACATCGACCGGGCGCCCGGCCACGACGACGACCAGCGCGAGCAGGCCAAGGCCGAGGACCACGGCAGCCGTGACGGCTCGCCGCCCCTGGTGGCTCACACCGTTGACGCTACCTCGCGGAGGGGTCGGGCGTCACCGGGGCGAGCACCGGGTCGCGGACCTCGGTCGCGTCGGCACCGGCATACGTCAAGGTGGTGATCCGCCCGGCGGCGCGCAGGTCGGCCTCGGCCGCCCGCACTGCCGCGACGAGGGTGTCGGTGCCGGCGAGGGTCATCGACTGCAGCTCGGCGCGCATGCCCACCTTGGCCTCCGACTTGACCTTGCGGACCGCGGCGAGCGCCTCGCCGACGGCACCGAGCATGGCGGGGTCGCCGGTCAGTCCACCGGCGAGGGCCTCGGCCGGCGTCGGCCAGGCCTGGCGGTGGACCGAGCCCGCCTGCCACCACGACCACACCTCTTCGGTGACATAGGGCAGCACCGGAGCGAGCAGGCGCAGCAGCACGTCGAGGGCGATGCGCAGCGCAGCCCGAGCCGAGGCCGCGGCCGCCTCGCCCTGGCCGCCGTAGGCGCGGTCCTTGACGAGCTCGAGGTAGTCGTCGCAGAAGGACCAGAAGAAGGACTCGGTGATCTCCAACGACCGGGTGTAGTCCCAGGCCTCGAAACCCGCTGTGGCAGAGGCGATCACGTCAGACAGTGAGGCGAGCATCGAGCGGTCGAGAGGCTCGGTCACGGAGGCCGCCAACTCGCCCTCGACCGCGCCGAAGCTCAGCGCGAACTTGCTCGCGTTGAGGATCTTGATGGCCAGTCGACGCCCCACCTTGATCTGGCCCGGGTCGAAGGCCGAGTCGGTGCCGAGGCGCCCCGAGCAGGCCCAATAGCGCACGGCGTCGGACGAATTGGCCTTGACGAGCTCCTCGGGCGTGACGACATTGCCCTTGGACTTGCTCATCTTCTTGCGGTCGGGGTCGAGGATCCAGCCGGAGATCGCGGCATTGGTCCACGGCACGCTGTCGTGCTCGTAGTGCGAGCGGACCATTGTCGCGAAGAGCCAGGTGCGGATGATGTCGTGGCCCTGCGGGCGCAGGTCCATCGGGAAGACCCGGGCGAACAGGTCGGGGTCCCCGCGCCAGCCGCCGGCGATCTGGGGTGACAGCGAGGAGGTCGCCCAGGTGTCCATGATGTCGGGGTCGCCGGTGAAGCCCCCGGGCTGGTCGCGCTGGGACTCGTCGAAGCCCGCCGGCGTC
>CAZLGB010000172.1:0-7696 GCA_964558825.1 uncultured Intrasporangiaceae bacterium | reverse complement strand
CGGCGGGAAGGGGGTCGGGGCGCTTGGGCCGGTGGCGGGGATGGCCGGGCCGCCAGGCCCGGCGGGATAGCCGGCGGGGAAGGCGCCCGGCACAGGGATCGGCCCCGTGGGTGCTGGAGGCTGCGCGTCGGTCGGCGGGCGGACGGCCATCGACCAGGCGCCCACGGCGTATGCCGCGAGCTGAGGGTCCACGCCCCGGGCCAGCAGGCGCTGGACGAGGTCGTCGTTGGTTGCCGGTCCCTTGGACTTGGGCTTGGCCCGCTCGATCAGCGTGCGCGGGATCTCCAGGGCGCTGGCGTGGGCGAGCGCATCGATCCAGGGTCGGGCTGCCGGGGCGTCGCCGCCGAGGCTGGTGGTGAGCATCGTGTGCACTTGCTGGGGGCTGTCGCCGATGAGGGCGCCGTAGTCGCGCACCACCCGGGCCAGGGCAGCTGCTGCGCCGCAATCGCTCATCGTGACTCTCCCATCGAACGGCCCCATCGAAGCTCGGTCGCACGTTGACGGAGTTGTCGGCTCCTCGTCGACCATGCGCCGCCCGAAAAGTTGCGACCCCCTGGTTGCGCTGGCAGTCATCGTAAGGGTCACGGGGGTCAGGCCCTAGTCACTCCTTTGACAAACCCCGCTCCCGCTATGCCGAAGGTGCGTCACGCGTCACCTTTGGCATAGCGGCAGTCCGGCACGACTGCGGGTCAGTCCTCGTTCCAGCTCGAGAGATAGCGCGAGTCCTCGACGTCGAGGGCGCCCTCACCGAGCAGCAGCGGAGCGAAGGTGTCGACCATGACGGCCGTCTCGTCGAAGGATTCCAGCCCGATCGAGCGCTCGTAGGCGCCTGGCTGCGGCCCGTGAGCGTGGCCCATGGGGTGCAGCGAGATCGACCCGGCCTCGATGCCCGAGCCGCGGCGCGCCTCGTAGTTGCCGGCGGCGTAGAACATCACCTCGTCGGAGTCGACATTCGAGTGGTAGTAGGGCACCGGGATGGCCAGCGGGTGGTAGTCGACCTTGCGCGGGACGAAGTTGCAGAAGACGACGTTGTGGGCCTCGAAGACCTGGTGCGTCGGCGGCGGCTGGTGCACGCGGCCGGTCAGGGGCTCGTAGTCGGAGATGTTGAAGGCATAGGGCCACAGGCAGCCGTCCCAGCCGACGACGTCGAAGGGGTGGTGCGGCTGGACGTGGACGGTGCCGCCGATACCTCCGGGAGCTCCGGCCCTCCAGTGCTTGATGAAGACCGGCACGTCGCGCTCGTCGACGACATAGGGGTCGGTCGGCGCGCGGAAGTCACGCTCGCAGTAGGGCGAGTGCTCGAGCAGCTGTCCGAAGCGCGAGAGATACCGCTTCGGCGGGGTCACATGCGAGTTGCACTCCATCGCATAGAGCCGCAGGGGCACGTCGCCGGTCGGGACGATCCGGTGGGTGGTCGCGCGCGGCACGATGACGTAGTCGCCCTCCCACACGTCGAGGTCGCCGAAAACCGTCTCCACCCGCCCCGTGCCACCGTGCACGTAGAGCAGTTCGTCGCCGATCGCGTTGCGGTAGTAGGGAGATGTCGCGCGCGCCACGGCATACGAGATGCGCACGTCGCCGTTGCCGAGCAGCAGCCGACGGCCGTTGACCGGGTCGACCCCCTCGCCGGACGCGGGCAGGTCCTGGGTCTTGAAGTGCCGCGGGATCATCGGGTCGTTGGGGGTGAGCGTCTGGTCGGGCAGCGTCCACGGGCGGGTCTCACGGATCGCCGCGGGGATGAAGCGGTGATAGAGCAGCGAGGAGTCCGACGAGAAGCCCTCCTCACCCATGAGCTCCTCGTAGTAGAGCTTGCCCTCGGGGTCGCGGTGCTGGACGTGCCGCTTGTGCGGGACGTTGCCGACGCTGCGGTAGTAGGCCATCGGGGTGTCTTCTCCTCGGGTCGTGCGGACTGCGGGGCGAGCTGGGGTCAGACGGGCTGGGTCAGGCGAGCTGGGTCAGGCGAGCTGGGTCAGCTGACGGCGGCGGGGACACCGACGGCATACACGCAACGGTATGCCGCCTCGGCGGCCTGCGCAGGGCTGGTGGCGACCGCCGCGATGTGGGCGTCGGGGCGGATGATCCAGGCCTCGCCGGGGGCGACGCCGAGCGCGGCCGCCACCGACCCGTCGGGGTCGACCGCCGGGAGCGCGAGCACGGTGTGGGGGCAGCGCAACCCGGCCAGGGCCGAGCCCACCGCCGCAGCGTCGAGGTCGCCCCCGACGAGCACGAGCACCCCGCGCCTGGCGAGGGCGCGGATGCGTGCGGCCGAGCCGTCGGCGAGGGCCACCGCGACATCGGGAGCGATGACACCGGGAGCCGGGACCGGGTCCTCGCCCTTGGGCGGGCGGCCGTGGAAGGGGTGCGCGGCGGAGGGCGTCGTCAATGGCGAGTCGACATACCAGAAGGGCTCGGCCATCCGGCCAGAGTTGACCTGCGCGCGGACGGCGAGGTCGTCGGGGTCGGCCTTGGCCGCCTCGAGGATCGACCGGCGCGCCGCCCACTCGGCGTCGGTCTGGGGGACGAGGAAGCGCATCGTCGCGGCGGTGACGTCGAGGTTTTCCGCTGCGGCAGCGTGCCGCTCGTCGTGATAGGTCGCGACGAGCGCGGGGTCGGCCCAGCCGTGCATGGCGAAGGCGACCTTCCACGCGGCGTTCTCGGCGTCGGGCACGCCCGAGTTGAGCCCGCGCGCGCCGAAGGGCGCGACGAGGTGCGCACCGTCACCGGCCATGAGCAAGCGCCCGGCGACCATCTGGTCGACCTGACGGGCATGGAAGCGATAGACCGACTTCCAGACGATCTCGTATGCCGCGTCGCCGACGATCTGGCGGATGCGCGCGTCGAGCGCGCCCGAGGCTTCCTCCGCCTCGACGTCGTAGGCCGGAGGGACCTGCCAGTCGATGCGATAGGTCGAGTCGGGGCACGGGTGGATGAGCACCTGACGGCCCGGATTCCACTCGGGGTCGAAGTAGAAGCGCCGCTCCAGCTCCCACCCGGGCAGCGTCGTGCGGATGTCGCAGATGAGGAACTGGTCCTCGAAGGTCGTCCCCTCGAAGCTCATCCCCACCATCTCCCGCACGAGGTGGCCCTTGTTGCCGGGGGCGGCGATGCACCAGGCGCCGGTGACCCGCTCGAGCGAGCCGTCGGCGAGCCGGCAGACGAGGGTGATCGAGTCGGCGTCCTGCTCGACCGCCTCGACGGTGAGCCCCCACCGCTCGGTGATGAGCGGGCTCGCGTGCACCTGCACGTCGAGCAACTCCTCGGTGCGGTTCTGGCCGATGTTGACGAAGGGTGGGAAGGGTGAGCGGCCCCGGTCGACGAAGCCCTGGGTGAACAGCTCCTGACCCTGATAGAGGGTGACGGCCCGGGTCCAGGTCACCCCCTCGTCGGCGATCGCCCGACCGGCGCCGACGTGGTCCCACACGTCGAGCACGTCGCGCTGCTGGCACAGCGCCTTGGAGCCGATGGGGTCGCGCTCGGGCCGCGCGTCGAGCATCACCGTGGGGATGCCCCACTGCGCGAGCAGCAGCGCCGCGGTCTGGCCGACCGGGCCACAGCCGAGGACCAGAGCAGGGAGGTCGGTGACGAGCGGGGACGGGGCCATGGGCGCTCCTGGCGAGAGGGTGCGATGGGCGTGTTCGCCCATGGTGAGGGTGCGCCCTATCCGCGGAAAAGCGCGAGAAGACGCGAAACTTGCGCACCGGCATACCCTTTTGGGGGTATGCCGTGCGCCGCACCATCACCCCGGGTCGGCCGCCGTGCGGGCGACGAGCTGGACGAAGGACTGGGCCGCCCGAGAGAGCCGGGCATCGCGGGGCCAGGCGACGACGATCGGGACCGGCTCCAGGGCCGGGCGGACGACGTCGAGGGCGACGACCCGGCGCCCCTCGTAGCTGACGTCGGTCGCGGTGCGCTGCACGAGCAGCGCCCACCCCAGCCCGCGCCCGACGAGGGCACGGGCCGTCTCGAAGTTGCTCGGCCGCAGCGCGACTCGGGGCTCGAAGCCTGCGGTGCGGCACAGGTCCAGGACGTGCTCGCTGCTCGGCGGCGCGTCGAGCAGGACGAGCGGCTCCTCGGCGAGCTCCCGCAGCTCGATGCCTCCGACGGCGCCGGCCAGCCGATGCTCGCCGCTCACGTGCACCCGCGGGGCATTGCGCTGCCACGGGACCGTCGCCCAGTGCCGCGGGAGGTCGATGTCATAGACGATCGTCACGTCGACGTCGCGGGCGTCGACGGCGGTGCGCAGCCGGTCGAGGGTGTCCTCGCGCAGGCTGACCCGAGTGGCCGGATGGCGCCGACGCAGCGCGTCGAGCAGCGGGGGCAGCACGGTCGGCCCGAGGGTCGTGTAGCAGCCGATGTGCAGGGTCCCGGCGACCTGCCCGGGCTCGCCGCGGACGTCGAGCTCGAGCTCGGTGGCCTCGTGCAGGACGGTCCGGGCCTTGGCCAGCACGCTCTTGCCGGCTCCGGTCAGCTCGACGCCCTTGGCGCGTTGGCGCACGCACAGCTGGACCCCGAGTGCCCGCTCGAGGTCGCCGAGGGAGGCGCGCACGGCCGACGGCGACAGCTGCAGGCGGCCGGCCGCGGCCGCGATGGTGCCGGTGTCGGCGACGGCGACGAAGGCCGCGAGCTGCTGCACCGTGTAGGCCGGGACGCCGCTGGCCTTGGGCATGGCGCCGACTGTAGTGCCGGCGGGCGCGCGGGCGGCTGCGGGGGCGTCACTCCAGGTAGGCGGGAGTCCCGAGATCGCGGACCATCGCCGCCTCGAGCTCGACCTGGGACCTGGGCATCGGTCCGGTCAACTGGTCGGCCACCCACTCGTATGCCGGGTTGCCCCGCAGATCGCAGGGGGCCAGGTCCCCGTCTCGGGTCGGGCCCATCGCCCGCGCGCCGAGCTGGACCGGGACGCCGTATGCCGCGAAGGCCGCCGCAGCCCGTTGGACGTCTCCGATCGGGACGGCCCAGACATGGCTGGGGATGATGCCGCGGGGGACGGGCGGCCAGCTGACCAGGCGCGGGTCGACTCGACACGGCAGCAGGGCGCTGCCGGCGGGGAAGTAGGGCGGTCGGCGAGGGGCGACGATCCGCGATCCCGGCACGCGCCCACGCTCGGCCAGGCCGATCGCCCGGCGCACTTCGGCAGGGTCGGTGACGAAGCACGTCGTGGACCGCAGGCCACGGGGCGGAGTAGGTGTGCATGCTCAGGGCGTCGGCTGGCACCGGCCGCTTGAAAGTCCAACCCACGCCACCCACGGTGAGCCCGGAGGGCTCGATGCGTAGCCCCAGGCCGCGCCAGCGCATGACCCGATCGAGCGAGCGCCAACCGAGCACCAACAGCGCCAAGATCGCGATGGCCGCGCCCACGACGTCGAGGCTGATGGTTCGGCCCGGTGTCTGGGTGTGGTGGGTCATCGTGATGACCGCGACCGCCACCGCCAGCACCGGGAGCACGATCATCGCGACCCGGTCGATCCGCGCAACGGCGGCCCCGTGCTCGACGAACCCGACGAGAGGCGCGGCGCCGTCGGGACGCCGCGGGTCCGGCGGGGCGGGTGAGCTCACGCTCCCACCGTCGCAGGAGCGGCCGAGTCGAGCAAGCGCGACACCACCGCGGCGACCTCGACGGAGGGCACCCGCTGCTGCGCGGCGAGCGACCCGAGCGTCGCCCTGGCGCCTAGGCTGAGCGACGTGCGGATCGACCTGCATGCCCACTCCACCTGCTCTGACGGCACCGACTCGCCGACCGAGCTGATCGCCGCCGCTGCGGCGGCTGGGCTGGACGTCGTCGCGATCACCGACCACGACACGACCTCCGGCTGGGACGAGGCGGTGGCGGGCGGCGTGCGCCTGGGCGTGACCGTCGTCCCGGGCATCGAGATCTCCTGCGAGCGGGCTGGCCGCTCGATCCACCTGCTCGGCTATCTCGTCGATCCCGCCGACCCCGCGCTGGGCGCCGAGCTCACCCGCGCGCGCCAATCTCGGGCGACGCGCCTCGAGCGGATGGTCGCGCTGCTGGCGGCCGACGGCATACCCCTGACGTATGCCGCGGTGCTGGCCCACGTGCCACCCGGCGCCACGCCGGGACGTCCCCACATCGCCGATGCCCTCGTGGCTGGAGGCGTCGTGGCCGACCGCGACGAGGCCTTCGCCCGGTGGCTGTACAACGACAGCCCCTACTACGTGCGGCATTACGCACCCGATCCCGCCCGTGCGGTGGCGCTCGTGCTCGCCGCCGGCGGAGTGCCGGTGCTCGCGCACCCCTTCACCAGAGCCCGCGGGGGTGCCGTCCTCGACGACGCCGTCGTCGCCGAGCTCGCCGCGGCCGGGCTGGTCGGCCTCGAGGCCGACCACCCCGACCACGACGAGGCGACCCGACGGCATACCCGCGAGCTGGCGGCTCAGCTCGGTCTCGTGACGACCGGGTCGAGCGACTTCCACGGGCGGGGCAAGACGAGCAGGCTCGGCGACAACCTCACGGCTCCAGGGGTGCTGGAGCAGATTGAGGGCCGGGCCACCGGCACCCGGGTGCTGCGGCCCTGAGCGGGCGACGAGGATAGGCTCGCCAGCGACGGCAGCGGAGGAGAAAGCACCCATGAGCGTGGCAGCGGACCAGGGCACCTCGGGCAGGACCAAGGGGCCGGCGAAGGCCGCGGGATCAGCCCCCGCCAAGCCGGTCGCGACGGGGTCGCGCCGGTCGGGGCGGCGCCCGGCCAAGCGGCGCGAGGGTGCCTATGTGCTCGCCGTCGCCAACCAGAAGGGCGGGGTCGCCAAGACGACGACCGTCGCGAGCCTCGGAGCGGCCTTTGCCGAGGCTGGCCGACGCGTGCTGCTCGTCGACCTCGACGCCCAGGCCTGCCTGACCTTCTCGCTCGGTGTCGACCCCGACTCGGTGGCGACCTCGGTCAACGAGGTGCTCGTCGGGCGGGCGAGCGTCCGTGAGGCCATCGTCAGCTGCGCCGAGGGCGTCGACCTCGTCCCCTCGGTCATCGACCTCGCCGGCGCCGAGGCCCAGCTGCTCACCCGTCCGGGGCGCGAGTTCGTCTTGCGCAGCGTGCTCGAGGAGGTCCTCTGGGACTACGACCTCGTGCTGCTCGACTGCTCGCCGAGCCTCGGCGTGCTCACCCTCGCGGCGCTCACCGCCGCCCATGGCCTGCTCATCCCCATGCCCTGCGAGATGCTCAGCCACCGCGGGGTGGGGCAGCTGCTCGACACCGTGCGCGACGTCTCCCGGCTGCTCAACCCCGACCTCGAGGTGATCGGCGTGCTGCCGACGCTCTTCGACGGGCGCTCGGCGCACTCGCAGGCCGTGCTCGCCGACGTCGGCGAGCGCTATGGGCTGCCGGTGCTGAGCCCGCCCATTCCCAAGACGATCCGCTTCGCCGAGGCGCCCGCGGTGGGGCGCTCGATCCTCACGACCTCGCGGCGGTCGAAGGGTGCGATCGCCTATCGCGAGGTCGCTCGCTCACTCGGCGCGCGCATCTGGGGCTGATGACCCCGGTCGTATGCCGTTGGGCCAGGACTCGGTCACGACCCAGTGGTATGCCGGGCCCGGACGCGGCGGTAACGCCACGCCGGGACCCGGCGAAGAAGCCGATCAGGACTCGGTGACGGCGCTGGGGCGAGCCCCGGTGCGCCGGCGCCGCCGAGGACGGCGCTCGCCACCGGTCGACGAGCCGGCCTCACCGCTGCTCGCGGGCCGGGT
>CAZLGB010000171.1:0-7721 GCA_964558825.1 uncultured Intrasporangiaceae bacterium | reverse complement strand
GCCCTCCAACAGGACGCGGCATAAGGAACCCTCCACGATTCGGGGGGAACCTCATACCCCGGCGGCGCCACCACCCCCAACACCTCCACCATCAACCTCACGCCCAACGGCGTCACCCCCAACCTCGCCGTCGTCAAACTCGGCCCCGACGGCACCATCAACATCTACAACGCCGCCGGACAAACCGACATCGCCGTCGACGTCCTCGGCTACATCCCCACCACCACCAGCTACACCCCCATCACCCCCGTGCGCGCCCTGGACACCCGCATCACCGGCCCCGCCATCGGACCCGCCACCACCCGCGTGCTCCCCCTCGCCGGCACCAACGGCATCCCCGCCGACGCCACCGCCGTCGTCATCACCCTCACCGGCGTCGAACCCACCACCGCCACCTACCTATCCGCCTACCCCACCGGCGCCACCACCCCCACCACCTCCACCCTCAACCTCGCCCCCCGCGACATCCGCGCCAACACCACCTACGTCAAACTCGGCACCAACGGAGCCATCACCCTCTACAACGCCGCCGGCACCACCCCCACCCTCGTCGACATCCTCGGCTACACCCGATGAGCGATGGCGGTCGCCGCACGCGCGCTCGGGGCCAGCACGGCATACGGTGCTGCCATGACGAGTGAATCGGTCGTGGACCTGGCGGCGGCGGGCGAGGCGTTGCTGCGCACCGCCCGCGAGGCGAGCTCGGGGCGCGCCGCGCAGCCTGTCTTCGCCTCGCCGGTCCTCAAGGGCGTCCTGCTGGGGCTGCGTGAGGGCGCGGCGCTCGCCGAGCACAACGCGCCTCCCGCGGCGACCCTCCAGTGTCTCCAGGGGCGCGCCCGACTGTGGGCCGCCGGGCGCGAGTGGATCCTCGAGTCCGGAGGGTATGCCGCGGTGCCGCCCGAGCGGCACGGGGTCGACGCGTTGACCGACTGCGTGCTCCTGCTGACCGTCGCCGCAGGAAAGGCCCCGACGCCCGTAGAAGTGACGCTGGGGCAGTGACGAGCGGCCCTGTCGACTACAGCGTCGCACCGGCCGGTCCCAGCGGACCGTGGGGGGCGATGCGCCCGGCCTTTGGGGCCGCGCTTCACATGCTCGGGGGGTGGCTGGTCGGGCTGTTGATCGCCTCGGGCGCCTTCGACGTGCTCGGCACCATCGCCGGACTGACCTTCGGACGGTCCGTCCTCCCACTGAACTCGCCGGTGGGACAGCCCCCGGTGGTGACCGCCTCGGCCGTGGCGGTGCTCGGGCTGGCCCTGATCGGAAACCTTGTCGGCGTGGGCCTCGTGGTCATCTGGCTCGTGTGGCAGCACACGCTCGCGAGCAGCCGCCGCGTCGACCCGTCCCTCTTGCGCCGCTCCCCCGGCTGGCACATCGGCTCATGGTTCATCCCGGTCGGCAGCATCTGGATGCCCTACCAGAACATGGTCGACCTATGGCGCGCCGTGCACGCCGGGCCGACCGACGAGTGGGGTCGGGGCACCATCGCCAACCCGCAGCAGGCCATCGCTGGGTCGCCCCTCATGCGGGCGTGGTGGACGGCCTGGCTCGCGTCTCGAATCGTCCCGGTGATCGGGACTTTCGTGGCAACCAACGGGGGGCGGGCGACCCAAGTGACAGCCTCGCTCGTGGTCGCCGACATCGTCGCCACGCTCACCACCGTCGTCGCGGTCGTGCTCGCCGTGCTCGTCGTGCGTCGGATCACCGACGCCGCCCTGGGGCGGCAGCAAGCCTGAGCATCACAGGCGCAGGTGCGCCGCGAGGCGGCGCTGCTACATCTGCTCCGGCGTCGCGATCCCCAGCAACGCCAGACCTTGCTGGAGCGCGTGGAAGGTCGCCGCGCACAGCGCCAGCCGTGACTCGCGGACGTCGCCCTCGGCCTTGAGCACCGGGCAGTGCTCGTAGAACGCCGAGAAGGTCTGGGCCAGCTCGAAGAGATAGGCGCAGAGCTTGTGCGGGGTGAGCTCGCGGCCGACGAGCTCGACCGTCGGGGCGAACTCGAGCAACGCCAACGCGAGCGCCCGCTCCGCCGGCTCGGTCACGGTGATCGTCCGTGGGGTCGCCGCGTCGAGCGGCAGCCCGGCTGAGCGGAAGATCGAGCGGACCCGGGCGGCGGCATACTGCAGATAGGGGCCGGTGTTGCCGGTGAGCGACACCATCCGCTCGAGGTCGAAGACGTATTCGCTGTCGTGCGCGACCGACAGATCGGCATACTTGATCGCCCCGACCCCGATCTGCTGCGCGAGGGTATGCCGAGTGGCCGGGTCGAGGTCGGGCCGCGCCTCGTCGAGCACGGCCAGAGAGGCGTTGATGGCGTCCTCGACGAGCACCATGAGCCGCAGCGAGTCTCCGGCGCGGGTCCGCAGGATCTTCTTGTCGGCGCCGAGGACATTGCCGATCTGCACATGGGTGAGCGTCGTCGTGTCGGGGAGCCAACCGGCCAGCCGGGCCGCCGACCATGTCATCCGGAAGTGCAGCGCCTGCGTGGCGCCGACGACATAGATCGCGCGGTCGGCGTGCAGCCGCCGGACCACATCACGGACCATCGCCAAATCCGTTGTGGCATAGCCGTATCCGCCATCGGACTTGCGCACGATGAGCGGCAATGCAGCCCCGTCGCGGCCGACGAATTCGTCCTGGAAGACACAGAGGGCGCCGTCGGAGATGACGGCGAGGCCGGCCTGCTCGAGCTCGGCGCACACCCGCGGCAGGTCGTCGTTGTAGCTCGACTCGCCCGCGAGATCGGCGTCAGTGAGCGTGATGTCCAGCAGCGAGTAGATCTTGTTGAAGTAGTGCTTGGACAGCTCGACGAGCTCACGCCAGAGGCGCAGGGTCTCGGTGTCGCCGCCCTGCAGCTTGACGACCCGCTCGCGGGCGCGGGTCGCGAAGGCCTCGTCGCCGTCGAACTTGACCCGAGCGGCCTGATAGAAGGCGTTGGGGTCGTCCTCGATCGCCAGCGCCTCGGCCGAGCCTTCGCCGACGTCCAGCAGGTGCTCGATGAGCATGCCGAAGGGTGTGCCCCAGTCGCCGATGTGGTTTTGCCGGATGACGGTGTGGCCGAGGAACTCCAGCGTCCGCGCGAGGGCGTCGCCGACGACCGTCGTGCGCAGGTGCCCGACGTGCATCTCCTTGGCGACATTGGGCGAGGAGTAGTCGATGACGATCCGCTCGGGCGTGGCAGCGCTGACCCCCAGGCGCGAGTCGGCGGCGGCCTCCCGCACATGATCGGTCACCCACTCGTCGGCGAGGTGGAGGTTGACGAAGCCCGGCCCGCTGATCTCGACCCGATCGCAGATCCCCTCGAGGTCGAGGGCGGCGACCAGGCGCGTGGCAACCTCGCGCGGCGGCATGCCCACCCGCTTGGCGAGGGCGAGCGGCGCATTGCATTGCAGGTCGGCGAACTGGCTCGGCCGCAGCACCGGGTCGGCACCGCGCAGGTCCGCACCGAAGGCCGCGACGATGGCGTCCTGGATGCGCGGGGCGATGGTGTCGTGCGGGGAGGGCATGTCGCCCAGGATATCTGCGTGGGACAACCGCTTTCACCGCTCGCGTCAGCGGGCGACGGTGAGCTCCAGCAGCTCGGCGCCCGGGAGCCGGGTCAGCTCGGCAGCCTCGACGAGCAGCTTGGCGCCGCGGACTCCCGCCCCGATGACGACTGGTCCGGCGGCGAGCACGGCGCTGTCGACAAGGATGCGCCAGTCGCTGGGCAGCCCCACTGGAGTGATGCCGCCCTGGCGCATCCCGGTGAGCTCCTCGGCGGCGTCCTGGCTCATGAAGCTCAGCTTGCGCACGTCGAGGTGGCGGCGGATCGTGCCGTTGACGTCGGCGCGGTCGGTGGCGAGCACCATGACGGCCGCCCGCACCACCCGCTCGCCGCGCCGCCCCTCGAGGACGACGCAGTTGGCCGACGCCTCCGGCGCCACGTCGTATGCCGTGCAGAAGGCGGCCGTGTCGGCGAGGGCCGCATCGATCTGCGCGACCTCGGCCGAGGGCACGAGCGTCGCCGCAGCCGCCACCGGCTCGGCGACGAGGTCGAGATGCTCCGTGAGCCGGAGCCAGGTCAGGGTGCCGCGGGCCGAAGGCATGGTGGCGAGGATAACCCCCGGTCGCAGGAGGACCCGTCAGCTGCCGGCATACTCCGCGGCGGCGAGCACCTGCGCCCAGGTGACCCGGCGCGGCTCGACGAGATCGGTCACCGGCAGGGCCGCGAGGGCCCGGCGCCGCTCGGCACCGCGCAGCTCGTCGCCATAGCGGTCGATCACCATCATCAGCCGGGGGCGAGCGAGCCCGCCGAGGGTCTCGCGGACGCTGCGGCCCAGGTCACGCGCCACCACTCCGACGTCCATCGAGGCCGCCTCGGTGGTCAGCACGACCGCCGCGGCGAGCACCCGCGTGCCGAGCTGGTCGCGCCGTTCGATGACATCCGCCGCCTCGACGAAAGGGTGCTCCAGCAGGATGTCGCGGACCTCGCAGAGTGAGACGAGCTGACCGGAGACCGAGACGACCTCGTCGGTGCGCCCGTGGAACTCCAGCCGCCCGTCGGGCCGGCGGCGCGCGAGGTCGCCGGTCGCATAGACGTCGGGATCACCGCTCCAGTGCGCCGCGTCGACGCTCTCCCCAGCGCCCGTGAAGCCGACCAGCGCACCGGCCCAGGGCCGGGTCAACACGAGCTCGCCGAGCTGTCCGTCAGCCAACTCGCACCCGTCGGCACCGACGATGCGCTCGCCGAGGTCGGGCATGCCGTCCGGATCGACCGGCCGGTCGAGCAGCACGATGCCACCGAGCTCGACCTGGCCCCACCCGTCGGCCACCGACACGAGAGCTCCGGCGAGGCCGTGCTCGGCCCAGTCGCGCACCTCGGGGTCCATCGGCTCGCCGAAGGCCACCACCCGCCGGGCCGAGTCCAGCGCTCCTCGCCCGTCCGGGGCACCCGCCGAGGCCGCACCCCCCACGCCGCTGAGCTCGAGCGACCACGATCGCATCGAGGCGAGCACCGAGGGCGTCGTCATGAGGGTCGTCACCCCGTGCCGACGCATGAGCTGCCACGCCCGCGCGTGGGTCGGCACGTCGACGGTGCCCTCGAAGAGCACGAGGGTCTCTCCCGCCAGCAGCGGCCCATAGATCCCGTGGACTTGCGTGCCCAGCCACGACACATCGCCCGCGCACCAGAGCACCGTCCCGGCGGCGACGCCATGTCGGTGCAGCGTCAGCGCCTCGACGAGGGTGGCGGCCGTGCCGAGGGCAACGGTCACCGGGCGGCCGCGCCGATGAGCCAGGCTCACCAGCTGCAGCGGGTGGCGCGCGGGCAGGTCGGCCGTCGCAGAACCGTCACCCGCCGCGCCGGAGGTCAGCAGCGCGCCTCGGCGGGCCGCTCCAGGCCGCGCGCCGACGACGAGGTCGTGATACCACCGGTCGCCTTCATACCAGCCGACGTCGATGCCGGTGCGGCGCACGACGACCGTGTGCTCGATCCCGTCGACCCCCGACAGCGCCTCGTCGGCGCGGGCCTTGAGCGGCATCACCGTACCGCGCCGCCATGCGCCGTCCTGAGTGAAGAGCACTCGCGGCGCGAGGGTCGTGAGCCGCTCAGCCATGGCCTCAGGGGGCAGCGGTGCGGGAATCACCGCATGAATAGCCCCGATTCGAGCGCACGCGAAGATCGCCACCACCGTCTCGGGCAGCATGCCGAGGTGGAGCGCAACCACGTCACCGGCCTCCACGCCGAGCCCCCTCAGGGCTCGGGCGAGGACGGCCACCTCGTCCTCGAGGGCGGCATAGGTCACGACGCGGACGTCCCCCGGCTCACCCTCCCAGCGCACCGCCACCGCCCCGGGTGTATGCCGCGCGTGGACTCCCACGCAGGCCGTCGCCGCGTTGATCCGCCCTGTCGGGAACCACGTCCCGTGGTGCGGCCCGGGCAGCCACATGGGGTCGGGGCGCTCGATCCACGGGAGCCCGTCGACGACGGCCTCCCAGCGCCCGAGGTCGGGCCGCTCAGCCATGGCCGAGGGTGCGTGCGGCGGCGCCCGCCGCACGGGTCAAGGCCGTGACCGCCCGCGCCTCGCAGTCGGGGTCCGCGTCGGGGCCGGTGGGCAGGTCGACCGCCAAGGCCACGAGCGGCATACCTCCACCGGGCGCCGTGGCGACGACCGGGACCGCGACCTCACGGGCCCCTCCCGCGGGGTCATCCACGACGAGGTGCGTGGCACTCGCCCATCGCTCGCGCTCGACCTCGGCGACGGCCCGGGTCGGCTCGTCGCACTCGGACAGCACGTGTTTCCACCGCTCGTCGTCGGTGCGCGACCCCAGCAGCCGACCGCTCGCGCAGGCCAGCGCCGGCCGCACCGAGTTGGGCTCGCGATAGAGCCCGGCGTCGGGGCCGTCGACCCGATCGACATCCACGACGGACGTGCCGACGAGCAACTGCACGCGCACGGTCGCCCCGGTCGCGTCGCGGACCTGCGCGAGATAGGGAGCCAGGGCGCCGAGGGCCGGCAGGCGAGCGAGATAGCGGTGCGCCAGTCGGACCAACTCGGGACCCAGACCATAACGCGCCGAGCGCGCGTCTTGCTCGACGAGCCCGGCGAGGGCGAGCGAGCGCAGCAGCCGATGGACGGTCGGCAGGGTGAGCCCCGAGCGATCGGCGAGGTCGGTGAGCTGTTGGTGAGCCGGTCCGTCGGCGAGCAATTCGAGCAGCAGCACCGCATTTCGCACCGTGCCGAGCGAGCCGGGCGCCTCCTGCAGGGCCTCACTGAGCGGCGCCACGAGGCGATCCTTCCGGCGTTGGTCGAGGCGGGGACCGGGCCAGATCGGTGAGCGCCGAGCTGGCCCGTCTTGCGGGTGACCTTCCACTCTAGAGGGTGATTCTGTCTTCCACAAGGAGTATTGCGTTTTCAGATAGTGGAAAAGTAGGCTGCTGCCTCACACCTGCCCCGGCATCGTCGCCGGAGCGGCCGACGCGGGTCGACCAGGAGGTAGGCGGATGCTCTCCCGGGCCTACGAGCACACCCTCAACTCCTCCACCGTGCCGGTGGGCAGCCCAGCCTTGGAGATCCGCGACATCGAGTTGCGCTTCGGCGGCGTGGTGGCCCTGCACGACGTCGGCTTCACGGTCACCCAGGGACACATCCACTCGGTCATCGGGCCCAACGGCGCCGGCAAGTCCAGCCTGCTCAACTGCGTCAGCGGGCTCTACCACCCCCAGCGCGGCTCGATCCAGCTGCACACCGGAGCGGCCGGTGCCGGCGCAGCCACGCACGAGCTGACGGCGCTGCCGCCCCACCGGATCGCCCGGCTCGGCGTGGCCCGGTCCTTCCAGAACATCGAGCTGTTCTCCGGCCTCACGGTCCTGGAAAACCTCATGCTCGGCCGGCATACCCACATGAAGCAGGGCGTGCTCGCCTCGCTCGCGTGGTTCGGGCCGGCGCGGGCCCAGGAGATCGCCCAGCGCGGGATTGTCGAAGAGGTCATCGACCTGCTCTCGCTGCAGCCCTTCCGCCACAAGCCTGTCGGGGCGCTGGCCTATGGCATCCAAAAGCGCGTCGAGCTGGGCCGCGCCCTCTGCGTGCAGCCCTCGCTGCTGCTGCTCGACGAGCCGATGGCCGGGATGAACTCCGAGGAGAAGGAGGACATGGCCCGCTATGTCCTCGACGTCCACGAGCTCGCCGGCGTCACCGTCATCCTCATCGAGCACGACATGGCCGTCGTCATGGACATCTCCGACC
>CAZLGB010000170.1:0-7761 GCA_964558825.1 uncultured Intrasporangiaceae bacterium | reverse complement strand
CGGCGACGCGGCTCCGACCGCGGTGGGCGGCCTGCTGCGCGCGGACCGGCTCACGGCATACCTGCTGGTGACGATCGGCGCGGTCGCGTGCGTCGCGCTCGGCGCCGCCCTGGCCAGCCCGGCCGAGCCGGACGGATGGTTCACCGGCCTCGTGTGCCTCTTCCTCGCGGCGATGAGCCTCGCGGTGCTCGCCGACGATCTCGGCGTCGTGTGGGTGGCCATCGAGGCGACGACGATCACGACGGCCTTCCTCGTCGGCTATCGCAGCAGCCGCCGATCGCTCGAGGCGGCGTGGAAGTACGTCGTGCTCGGGTCAGCGGGTGTGGCGATCGCCTTCCTCGGCATCGTCCTGCTCTATGCCGCGACTCGTGCGGTCGGCACGCCGACCCTGTCGTGGCTCGAGCTCACCCGCATCGCCCCCACCCTCGACCCCAGCGTCGCCAAGCTCGCCGTCGCGCTGACCGTGCTCGGCCTCGCGACCAAGGCCGGCCTGGTTCCCATGCACAGCTGGCTCCCCGACGCCCACAGCCAGGCCCCCGCGCAGGTCTCGGGGCTGATGTCCGGGGTGCTGCTCTCGGTCGCCCTGTATGCCGTGCTGCGGGTCCGCGCGGTGGCCGACCTGGCCCTCGGGCCGGCCTTCGGGCGGACCATGCTGCTCATCCTCGGGCTGCTGTCGCTGGGCGTGGCCGGTGCGCTCGTGCTCACCCAGCGGGATTTCAAGCGCCTGCTGGCCTATTCGAGCATCGAACACATGGGGCTCATGGCGGTCGGCTTGGCCATCGGCGGGACGCTCGCGACGACCGCCGTGCTCGTCCACATGCTCGGCCACGGGGTGGTCAAGGCCGCGATGTTCGTCCAGGCCGGGCGGATCCAGCGGGCCGTGGGGAGCAGCGAGATCGGGGCGGTGCACGGGTTGCTCGCGCGCCGGCCGGATCTCGGCGGGCCGTTCCTCGCCGGCGCCGCGGCACTGCTGGGCTTCCCGCCCTTCGTGCTCTTCTTCACCGAGGTGGCGATCGTCATCGCGGGATGGCGGGCGGGCCTGGTGCTACCGATGATCGCGGTGATCGGCTTGCTGTTGCTCGCCTTCGCGGGCATCGGTCGCGCCGTGGTCGCCATGACCCTCGGCGCGCCCGATCCTGAGGCGTCGGTCCTCTCGACGACGCCGCTTCGGCGTCGAGAGCTCCTGCCCGTGCGGGCCGCTCTCGTTGCAGCGGTCCTCGTCGGGGTGGCCGCCTGGGGGCTCGGCGGTCAGCTGACCAGCGCCGTCACCGCGCTCGGGGGGCTGCGATGACCGCGACGTGGACGAGGTTGCACCCGGTCGTCGAACGGACCGCGGCACCCGACGAATTGGTAACTGCCGTAAGCGAATTGCTCCAAGCTGGATGGCGGCTGGCGCTCGTGGCCGGACACGACGACGGCCAGAGCGGCGCGGGCGGCGCGGGCGGCGAGCGCGAACCGGGCGACCCGAGCGACCCGGGCGACCCGGACGGCGAGCGCGCCCCGGGCGACCCGGCATACGGGCTCGCCTGGCCAACGGGCTCCTTGCGCATCGTCTATGTCTTCCTGCGTCCGGTGGGGCAACGCGCCGAGCTCACCGTGACCCTGTCGCGCGACGACCCGCGCGTGCCGTCGCTGGCCGGGCTGTCCTATCCGGCCGGCCGCTTCGAGCGCGAGCTGCGCGACCTGCTGGGCATCGAGCCAGTCGGGCACCCGCTGCCGGCCCGCTTGGTCCACCACGGGCACTGGCCCGAGGGCTGGCACCCCCTGCGCCACGACGCCGGCGCCACCCCCGCGCTGCCGCCGGACCACGCGGCATACCCCTTTGTGCGGGTGGCGGGTGACGGGGTCTACGAGATCCCCGTCGGGCCGATCCATGCCGGGCTCATCGAGCCTGGGCATTTCCGGTTCTCGGTCGTCGGCGAGACCATCCTGCGGATGAAGGCCCGGTTGTGGTTCGTCCACCGGGGCATGGAGCGGCTCTTCCAGGGGCGCGAGCCGGCGCACGGCATCGAGCTCGCCGAGCGGATCAGCGGCGACACGGCCGTCGGGCACTGCCTCGCCTATGCGCTGGCCGTCGAGGACGCGCTCGGCATCGCCGTTCCGCTCGTGGTCGCCCGCCGACGCGCGGTCCTGCTCGAGCTCGAACGGCTGCACAACCACATCGCCGACCTCGGCGCGATCGCCAATGACGTCGGCTTCGGCATCGCTATGGCCCACGCCCAGCGGCTGCGCGAGCAGCTGCTGCGCCACAACGCCAGGGTGACCGGCCACCGGTTGCTGCGGGGGGCGATCGGCATCGGCACGACCGAGCTGGCCGGCCCGGTCGACGTCGCCCTCGTCGCCGCGGTGGCCGAGCAGGCCGCCGAGCTGGCGCAGCTCACCACCGACCATTCGGTCATCGCCGACCGCTTCACCGGCACGGCGGTCCTGCCTGCTGAAAAGGCTCGCCAGCTCGGGACCCTCGGCTATGTCGCTCGCGCGTCCGGGATCGACGCGGATGCCCGGGTCGAGCACCCCTGGGCCGACCTCGGGCCGGCCTTCGCGCCCGTGGCCGAGGCGTCCGGGGATGTCGCCGCGCGATATGCCGTGCGCGTCCGGGAGATCGCCGTCAGCGCCGCCGTCATCACCCGGCTCGTCGCGCAGCTCGACTCGACAGAGGATCTCGTCGGTGCGGAGGGCGCCGGCTCGGGCGCGCGGGGCGGGGCGAGCCCGGAGGCTCCGCCTGGCGCACCCATGAGGGCGGCGGGGTCAGGCAGTGCAGGGCTGGGCGTCGTCGAGGCCTGGCGGGGCACGCTGTGCCACCGGGTCGAGCTCGACGGGGCCGGGCGGCTCACCCGGGTCAAGATCGTCGACCCGAGCTTCTTCAACTGGCCGGCGTTGTCGGTCGCGCTCGAAGACACGATCGTCCCGGACTTCCCCCTCGCCAATAAGAGCTTCAACCAGTCGTATGCCGGCAACGACCTCTGACGTCGAGATGCAGCCACGACGAAGACCCAAGACCGCGGTCAGACTCACGCTCCAGTCGCCCCTCTATCGCGGGGCGACCATCGCCATGTTCCTGTCGGGCCTCGGGTTCTCAGCCGCCGCCCCGCAGATCGCCTCCTTCCTGGTCAACGAGCTCCACGCCTCGCTGACGACCGCCGGCCTGTACTACCTCACCAGCCTCACAGCCCCGGTCGCCGGCTACCTCGTTGGTTCCCGATCAGACCGAACCGGGCGCCGGTTGGGGCTCTTCCGCCTCTGCGCGGTCGCCGGATTCCTGGGCTGGACCGGCATCGCCGTGTCCCACCAGCTATGGATGCCGTTCGTCATCAGCGCCGCCCTGCTCGGGTTCGCCGGAGCCGCCACCTCCCAGCTCTTCGCCGCACTGCACGACGATCTCGCCGCCAACCCTCGCCCCAACAACGACGGCGTCGTCAACCTCGTGCGAATGGCGCTCACCGCAGGCTGGGTCATCGGCCCGGCAGCCGGGGCATTTCTGGCCGCCCAGACCAACCCCCGCGTCCTGCTCTTCGCCACCGCCATCTGCACGCTCGCCCAGATCGTGCCGCTCGGCCGACTCAACACCAGCTCCGCCCACCTGCCCACCGACGACACACCGCGCGAGACGCGTGCGGGCCGGCGGCCGGCGCCGAACCTTCGGCAGATGACACTGCTGCTGATCTTCACCACGCTTTACATCTGCGTATACGCCGGGGAGTCGATCAAATACGCGTACCTGCCGATCTACATGAACCGCGACCTCGGTCTCGCCCCGGCGCTCAGCGGGACCGTCATCGGGATCCAGCCACTGGTCGAGTTGGTGCTCATGCCAGTCGCAGTCATCGTCGCCCAACGCCTGCTACCCACCGCCGTGGCCACAGCATCGGCCATCTTCCTCAGCTCCACCGCGCTCAGTTCAGCCATCGGGGGCCTCGTCGGCGGCCTCGGTGCCGGGACCGTCGGATTACCGTCCGTGTTCCTCATCCCAGCCGCCTTTTCCCTAGCCGCCGCCGTAGGACTAGCGATCATGGCCCCGCGCGCCGGCCTCTGAACGCGAAAGTGCCTTCACCCCCGCATACGGCGACGGGTGAGCCGCCGGCATACGCCACGGCAGGCAAGCTGAGAGCACGCTGAGGGTTTGCCGACAGTGCTGTCGGAGCGGCGTGCGGGTGCGCCTAGGCTGTGCCGGTGACCCGCCTGACCCGGCTCAGCCTGAGCAACCGCACCGTCGTGATGCTCGTCTGCCTCATCCTCGTCGGGCTGGGCGTCGTTGCCGCGCGCAGCCTCAAGCAGGAGCTCATCCCCTCGATCGACACGCCTGCGGCCACGGTGATCGCCGTGCAGCCGGGCGCGGCTCCCGAGGTCGTCGAGCAGGAGGTCAGCCGGCCGATCGAGGATGCCGTCAAGGCCGTCCAGGGCGTGACCCGGGTGACCTCGCGCAGCGCCAGCGGCATCTCGACGGTGCGGGTCGAATGGGAGTTCGGCACCGACAGCGACAAGACCGTCTCGGCGATCAGGTCGGCGGTCGAATCGGTCCGCAGCCAGCTGCCCACCGACGTGCAGACCCAGGTCGCGGCGGGCCGTTTCGACGACGTCCCGATCGTGCTGCTCGCGGTCTCGAGCACGGAGGACAAGGCCACTCTCTCGCGCAAGCTCAAAGACGTCGTCGCCGCCAAACTCAAGACCCTCCCCGGGGTCCGTGACGTCACCGTCGCCGGGGTCGAGCAGCGCCAGGTCGTCATCACCTTGCGTCCCGCCGACGTCGAGCGGCTCGGTGTCGAGCCCGCGACCTTGCCCCAGACCTTCACCGCGAGCGGCATCGCCGTGCCCGCCGGGTCGCTGCCCTCGGCCGGAGCGACGCTGGACGTCGAGGTCGGCCGCACCCTGACCAGCGTCGAGTCGATTGCCGCGATCCAGGTCCAGGGCACCGACGGCCCGGTGCCGCTCAGCTCGGTCGCCGATGTGGCCGAGGCCCCGGTCGCGACGACGACGGTCTCGCGCTCCAACGGCAAGCCGTCGCTCACGCTCTCGGTGCTCAAGGAGTCCAGCGGCAACACGGTCGCTGTGAGCCAGGAGGTGCGTGCCGAGCTGCCCGCGCTCATCGCCAAACTCGGTGGGGGCGCGGCATACTCGACGGTTTTCGACCAGGCGCCCTATATCGAGGACTCGATCCACGACCTCACGGTCGAAGGCCTGCTCGGGCTCTTCTTCGCCGTCGTCGTCATCCTCGTCTTCCTCATGTCGATGCGCTCGACGCTCATCACGGCCATCTCGATCCCGCTGTCCTTGCTCATCGCCCTCATCGGGCTGTGGAGCGGCGGCTACACGCTCAACATCCTCACCCTCGGCGCGCTCACCGTCGCGATCGGGCGGGTCGTCGACGACTCGATCGTCGTCATCGAAAACATCAAACGCCATCAGGGGCTGGGTGAGTTCGGCCCCGCGTCGATCGTCCGGGCGGTGCGTGAGGTCGCCGGCGCGGTGACCTCGTCGACCCTGACGACGGTCGCGGTCTTCCTGCCGATCGGGATGGTGTCGGGGCAGACCGGCGAGCTCTTCCGGCCCTTTGCGGTGACGGTGACGATCGCCCTGCTCGCCTCGCTTTTCGTCGCGCTCACGGTCGTGCCGGTCTTCGCCTCGTGGTTCATGCGCAGGCGTGGGGGCGACGCTGGCGGTGCGGCTGCCGAGGGCGCGCCGGCTCCCGCCGTTGCCGACCCGGCATACCCCGACCGTATGCCGGCCACCTCCCCCGTCACGCGCCTGCAGCGGGGCTATCTGCCCGCCCTGCGCTGGGCGCTCGGGCACCGCGTGGTGACCCTCGTCATCGCGGCGCTGGTCTTCGGCGGGACCCTGGGGCTGGCGCCTCGGCTCAAGACCGACTTCCTCGGACAGCTGGGCGCGACGACGCTGCGGGTCGTGCAGGAGCTGCCGGCCGGGACGGCGCTGGAGCAGACCGACGCGGCGGCCGCACGGGTCGAGAAGGTGCTCGCTGCCGACGCTGCCGTCGTCAGCTATACGACGACAGTCGGTGGGGACGCCTCGCGGGCCCTCTTCGGCCTGGTCAACGGGCCCAACCAGGCGACGATCTCGGTCACCCTCACGTCGGGCTCGGACGGCACGATCGTCAGCGATCGACTGCGCGCGGCGATTGGCCAACTGACCGACGTCGGGACCGTTGAAATCGTTGCGTCACAACAGAACAGCGACGTTGCCCTCGTCGTGGAGGGTCCCGACCCGGCCGCCTTGCGGACCGGCAGCGACCAGGTCGCGGCAATGCTCGCGACCGTGCCCGGGATGCGCAATGTCCACACCGACCTCACCAATGCCAAGAGCATGCTCAAGGTCGACATCGACGCCGCCGCGGCGGCTCAGCGCGGCATGCTGCAGGCGCAGATAGGGCAGGCCGTCGCGCAAGCCGTCAAGGGCACCCGGGTCGGGACGGTGACGATCGACGACGAGACGCTCGATGTCATCCTGCGCTCGCGCACGCCGGTGACGACCGTCGATGACCTGCGTGCGCTTCCGCTGCCGGTGACGACCAAGCAGACGATCGACACCCGCAAGTCGGCGGCCAGCTCGGTCGAGGACCAGCAGAAGGCCGCGCAGGCCAAGGCTCAGGCCGACCAGGACGCGGCGTTGGCCGACCAGATCAAGGCCCTGCGCGACGGCCGCGCGACCGCCCAGAAGAGCATCTCCAACCTCACGACCCAACTCGCGTCGCTCAACGCGCAGCTGACCAAGTTGTCGGCGCTGCCGCCGGGGTCGATCCCCGTCCAGCCGCCGGACCCGCTGGCCACGCTGCGCGCCCAGATCGCCACCCTGGAGAAGTCCCTCGCCGCCGCCCAAGCTCAGCTGAGCGCCACCGACACCAACCTGCAGAAGGCGCTCGACAGTCGGGCCAAGACGCTCAAGGCCCGCTCCGATGCGGCCGCTCTGACTCAGGCCGCCAAGGACGCCCAGACGGCCAAGGCCGCGCCCGTGCTGCTCGATGACGTCGCCAACGTCACCGAGGTCTCCTCGCCGGCCTCGATCGGGCGGGTCGACGGGGTGCGGGCGGCGACGGTCACCGGCACGCCGGCCGCCGGAGACGTCGGCGGCGTGACGAGCACGATCCAGGCCAAGCTCGCCGCACTCACGCTGCCCGACGGGGTCACCGTCCGGTTGGCGGGCGTGTCGGTCGCGCAGCGGGAGTCCTTCGCGCAGCTGGGGCTGGCGATGCTCGTCGCCATCGCCGTCGTCTACCTGGTCATGGTGGCGACCTTCCGCTCGCTGCTGCAGCCGCTCATCCTGCTCGTGTCCGTGCCCTTCGCCGCCACCGGCGCGCTGGCCCTGCTGCTGCTGACCAAGACCCCGCTCGGCATCCCCGCGATGATCGGGCTGCTCATGCTCATCGGGATCGTCGTCACCAACGCCATCGTGCTGATCGACCTCATCAACCAGATGCGCGAGTCCGGTGCCGGCATCGCCGACGCGATCATCAACGGTGCGCGCCTGCGGCTGCGGCCGATCATCATGACGGCCCTGGCGACGATCTTCGCCTTGCTGCCCATGGGGCTCGGGGTGACCGGTGGCGGGGTCTTCATCTCCAAGCCGCTGGCCATCGTCGTCATCGGCGGTTTGGTGTCTTCGACGGTGCTCACCCTCGTGCTCGTGCCGGTGCTCTACGACCTCGCCGAGCGTTTGCGCGAGCGGCTCCGGTCGCGGCGTGGGCGTGGCGGGTCTGCTGCGGCGACCGGCGCCGGCGGATCGGCCGCGGCGACCGGCGTCGACGGATCGGCC
>CAZLGB010000169.1:0-7772 GCA_964558825.1 uncultured Intrasporangiaceae bacterium | reverse complement strand
GGTGGAGCTGAGGGGACTCGAACCCCTGGCCTTCTCATTGCGAACGAGACGCGCTACCAACTGCGCCACAGCCCCAGATGCGTCGGCAACTCTAACACCGGCGCGCCGACCACCCGAAACCGACGGCCTCAGCGCGCCTGGGTCTTGAAGAAGGCCCAGAGCATCTCCGTCGTCGGGTATGCCGCCGCAGCGGCGGTGGGAGCCGAAGTGGGGGTCGCAGCCGTCGGCCCCACGACCGGGGCGGACACGGTGGGCGGCGGCCAGACGCCGGCGCCCGGGATCGAGGGTGCCGGCGAGGGGGAGGCCCCGAGCGGCCCGCGGTGGATCACCCCGGGCCAGTCGTGACCTCCTCCGTCTATGGTCACGAGCTCGACGACCCGGTTGTTGGGGCAGCTCGCCGTCGCGACCGTGACGGCTCCGGACGTCTGCACGACGTCACCACCACACCGATCCAGCTCGCTCCACGTGCGATGGAGTTTGGGGATCGCCGGACCGCTGATCGAGATGATGCCCTCACCCTGCCCACCGGCATACGGCACGGTCGGGTCGGCACTGCCATGGACATGCATGACCGACACCGGCCCGGGGTTGGGACAGTCGCCCAACTCGGTCGCGGCCACCGGCCCGATCGCGGCGAAAACCGTCGTGTCGCAGGCCAATCGATAGGCGAGCATCCCGCCCGACGACATCCCCGTGACATAGATCCGGCCCGGGTCGATCGACACGTGCGCGCGGGTGTAGTCGATCGCGGCCTTGACGAACCCGACGTCGTCGACCCCCGTCGACGCCGCGAGGCCGCAGCAGCCGCCGCCGACATTCCAGTTGTTGTCCAGCGCCTGGGGGTAGAGCACGACGAAGCCGTCGCGCTCGGCCAAGGCGTCCCAGCCGTATGCCGTCTCGGCATCCTTCGCGGTGCCGAGCCCGCCGTGGAGCATGACCACGAGTGGGGCCAGATGGCCGGGCTGTGTGGGCCGGTAGATCCGCAGCATCCGGATCTGTTTGTCGAAGGTCATGGCCTGCTCGCTGGCGCCGACGGGGGCGATCGCCAGCGGCGAGTCACTGGGGAAGCCGCCAGGGGGCGGCGCCGTGGTGGGGGAGACATCCGAGACGGCCGCGGTCGTGCAACCGACGAGGACGGCGAGCCCGGTCGCCACAGCGGCGACCCCCCGGCCGAGCCGTCCGGCGAGGGACCGCAGCGCGCTGCTCCGTCCCCTGGCCGACGTCATGGCCTCATCATCGCAGCCAGGCCTATGGGCGCGGGCGGGCGTTCATCGGCGCGGGCACCCACCGCGAGGGTCGCGCTCCCGGCTCCCGTCAGACCCAGGACGGGAACCACATGTGCAGCCACCAGTCGTTGTAGGGGATCACCTGGGCCGTGTAGACCGGCAGGAACCACGCGAAAACGAGCGCGGTCACCGTGAGATAGGCCCCGACGATGACGACCCCGGTCTTGCGGCGCTGGGCGCTCACGCCGGGCGGCCCGAGGATCATCCCCAGCACGTAGGTCACGCCCATGACGACATAGGGCACGAAGGCCACGGCATAGAACTGGTAGATCGTCCGGTCGCCGATGAAGAACCACGGGAAGAAGCCACCGGCATACCCCGCGAGGATGGCGCCGGCCCGCCAGTCGCGCCGCAAGGCCCAACGGAAGGCGAGCACGACCAGCGACGCGGTGGCGAGCCACCAGATCGTCGGAGTGCCGATCGGGGTGATGACCTTGGCGCACATGTCGACGGTGCAGCCGTCCTCGCCGAGCTTGGGGTATTCGGCGAACATCGACGTCGGCCGGCCGATGATCATCCACGACCACGGGTTGGATTGGTAGGCGTGCGGGGTGAAGAGCGTGCGGTGGAACTCGAGGATCTGCGCCTGATAGTTCCACCACGAGCGCAGTGAGTCGGGCACCCAGGCCCAGGTCGGGCTCGCCGGGTGGCTGACGGCCCAGTCGCGGTTGTAGCCGTGATCGCTGACGAACCATCCCCACCAGGTCGCCACGTTGACCACGGCGGCGACCGGCACGAGCGAGACGAACGCGGGGAACGCATCGCGGCGCAGTGCGGCATACAGCGGGGCGCGGATGCCGGCCGCCCGCCGAGCGCCGACATCCCACAGCACCGTCATCAGCCCGAAGGCGGCGAGGAAGTAGGCGCCCGACCACTTGGTGCCGATGTCCAGACCCAGGGCCACCCCGGCGACCAGCCGCCACGGGCGCCATCCCAGCGACGGCCCGAGCCAGCGCGGCTGCCCGGCCGGACGCTCGCTCATCCGCGCCGCGAGCAGGGCGCGGGAGGAATCACGGTCGAGCAGCAGCGCCCCGAAGGCGACGAGCGCCCAGAACATGAGGATGAGGTCGAGCAACCCGGTGCGGGAGTGGACGAAGTGGTGCCCGTCGATCGCCAGCAGGATCGCGGCGATGGTGCCGAGCACCGACGAGCCGAGCAGCCGCCGGGTGATCCGCCCGACCATGAGGATGGAGAGGATGCCCAGCACGCAGACCGAGATCCGCCAGCCGACCGAGCTGTCGCCGCCGAAGATCGCCTCGCCCGCAGCGATGACCCACTTGCCGACCGGGCCGTGGACGACCAGGTCGCCGTTGGTCGTGTCGAAGACCGACAACGTGCCGTGGGTGAAGGCCTCGTCGGGCTTGTCGCCATAGGGCCCGCCGTTGCGCATCTCGACACCAAACTGCACCATCGACCACGCCTGCTTGACGTAGTAGGTCTCGTCGAAGACCAGCTGATGGGGGTTGCCGAGATCCCAGAGGCGCAGGATGCCGCCGACGATGGCGGCGAGCGCAGGCCCCAGCCAGCCGAGCAGCACCTGGCCGGGAGGATCGCCGAGGAGCCGACGGCGCAGCTGCTCCTCGGTCTGCGTCATGGCGGACATGCTAGGGGGGTCGGCTGAGTGGCAGACTCGCCTGTATGCCGTCTGTGCCCGATTCGTCGTCCCCGCTCGCGTCCCAGCCGGCCGCCGCGGCCCGCCCGGTGCGCGAGAACCTCACCCGTTTTGCCTGGCTGTCCATCGCCGCCGCGGTCGTGACGATCGTGCTGAAGTTCACGGCATATGTGTTGACCGGATCGGTCGGATTGCTCTCCGACGCCGCGGAATCGGTCGTCAACCTCGTCGCGGCCTTCGTCGCGCTCATCGCCCTGCATGTGGCTGCGCAGCCGGCCGACGAGGATCACCCCTTCGGGCACTCGAAGGCCGAGTACTTCTCGGCGGCGGTCGAGGGCGTGATGATCTTCGTCGCGGCGGTCTTCATCCTCTGGACCTCGGTGCAGCGCTTCCTCGCCCCCGAGCCGCTCGACAACGTCGGCGTCGGTCTCGGCGTGTCGGTCGCCGCCTCGGTGGTCAACGGGCTGGTCGCGATGGTGCTCATGCGAGCCGGGCGCCGGCACAACTCGATCACCCTCGTCGCCGACGGCAAGCACCTGCTGACCGACGTGTGGACCTCGGTCGGGGTCGTCGTGGGCGTGACCCTCGTCGCGCTCACCGGCTTCTTGCGCCTCGACCCGATCATCGCCTTCCTCGTCGGCTGCAACATCATCTGGACCGGGTGGCATCTCATCCGCGAGTCGGTCGACGGGCTGATGGACCACGCGCCCTCGGCTGAGGACCAGGCGACGATCACGTCGGTCATCGGCGAGTTCGTCGGCGCCGATGTGCAGATCCATGGGGTGCGGGCGCGCGTGGCCGGGCACCAGCAGCACGTCGCCATGCACGTGCTCGTGCCGGGTGAGTGGACCGTCCAGCGCGGGCACGACCTGCTCGAGCAGATCGAGGCTCGCTTCCTCGAGCGCTTCGCCCACATGAGCATCGACACCCACCTCGAGCCCATCGAGGACCCGCGATCCTACGAGGCCGATGTCGTCCCGCCGGCCGCCCCGGCGTCGCTGGGGAACTAGGCGATCGCCCGTCGTCGGGTGGCTGGCCGCCGGCTGCTTGTCCCTATCGCCGTGCGCTCAGAGCCAGGACACGTGACCCTTGAGCACGGCATACCCGACGAAGGCGACGATGTCGATGAGGGCGTGCGCGACGACGAGCGGGCCGACCCGGCGCCAGCGCCGCCAGACGAGCCCGAAAACCAAACCCATGACGACATTGCCGACGAACCCGCCGAAGCCCTGATAGAGGTGGTAGGACCCGCGCACGAGTGCTGAGGCCCCCAGCGCGACCCGCCCGCGCCACCCCGCTTGCTCGAGCCGGGTGAGCAGATAGCCGACGACGATGACCTCCTCGACGACGGCGTTCTGCACGGCCGAAAGGACGAGCACCGGCACGGTCCACCAGGCGCCGGCGAGATTGGCCGGGGCCACCTGGGTGTTGAAGCCCAGGGCCTTGGCCACGGCATACAGCCCGAGGCCGGGGATGCCGATCGCCGCGGCGAGCGCGACACCGCCGCCGACATCGAGCCGCGGCCGCACCCGATCGAGCCCCAACGCCGCCCTCGCACCGCCGGGCACGGGAGCGACCTGGGCGAGCAGATAGAGCGCCAGCGCGACCGGCACGAGCGCGAGGCCGATCCCGACGAGCTGATAGGCGAGGTCGAGCCAGGGCCGGTCGGGCGTGACCGAGTTGTTGAGCGAGGAGGTCTGCGCCCCGAGGGGGGTCCCGCGGGTGAGCCGCTCGATGATGCTCAGCAGCGACCAGATCGCCGAGGCGCCGAGCGAGACGCCCAGCACGACGAGCACCTCGAGATGCAGGGTGCGGCGGCTCACGCGCTCACCCTATGCGTCGAGCACAATGGCCCCCATGCCTGACGGAGTGCTCGTGCTCGGCGCCACCCCCATCGGGGACCTGCGCGACGCCCCGCCACGGCTGGCCGAGGAGCTCGCGGCCGCAGCGGTCGTCGCGGCCGAGGACACCCGGCGGCTGCGGCGGCTCGCCGACGGGCTCGGGGTGGTCATCGGTGGGACGGTGCGCAGCTATCACGAGCACAACGAGGCCGCCCGCACGCCCGAGCTGCTCGAGCGGCTGCAGGCCGGTGACCGGGTGCTGCTCGTCACCGACGCGGGGATGCCGAGCGTGTCCGACCCGGGTTATCGGCTCGTCGTCGCTGCCGCTGCGGCGGGCGTGCGGGTGACAGCGGTCCCGGGGCCCTCGGCCGTGCTCACCGCGCTCGCGGTCAGCGGGCTGCCGGTCGATCGATTCTGTTTCGAGGGTTTCCTGCCGCGCAAGGCGGGCGAGCGGGCGCGGGCACTCGCGGCCCTCGCCGACGAGCGGCGCACGATGGTCTTCTTCGAGGCACCGCACCGGCTCGCCGAGACGCTCGCGGCGATGGCGGCGGTGTGGGGCGAGCACCGCCCCGCGGCCGTATGCCGTGAGCTCACCAAGACCTGGGAAGAGGTCCGCCGCGATGGGCTGGCCGCGCTGGCGCAGTGGGCCGGCGCGGGGGTCAAGGGTGAGATCACCATCGTCGTGGCCGGCCTCCCGGCGGGGGCTGCCGCTGCGGGCGGCGAGGTCGAGCTCGAGAGTCTCGTGGCCGGCATACAGGAGCGGGTGGCGGCGGGTGAGCGGCTCAAGGACGTGACGGCCGAGCTCGCGGCGACCACGGGGATGTCACGAAAAGCCCTCTACGACGCGGTGATTCGCGCACGGGGCTGAGGGGAGGGGCGCCGCCCTCCTGGGCTCAGGCGGGGCGCGCCTTGTGGGCCGCCGACTCGGCCACCCGACGCAGCGCGCGCAAGGTCTGCACGATGCCCTCGCGGTTGGTCTCCACCCGGTTGCCGACGACCCGTTCGGCGAGATTGCGCTGGAAGGCCGAGCGCCGGTCGGTCCACTGCTCGGCGACCGTGCAGCCGGGACCGTCGGCGTCGGGGACGAAGAAGTATTCCCACCGCGACACCTGCACCGGCCCGACGAAGATGTCGAAGGCGAGATAGCGCCCCGGCTCGGCGGCGATGACCTTGCCGAAGGTCTTCCACCGGAGCGTCCCGCGGCGGTTGTAGCCGGTGAACCCGGCGCCGAGCTCGGCGCGCCCCGCCCCACCCCGCCAGACCACGCGCTCGCACTCGGGCGACCACTCACCCATCCGGGGCAGATCCGCGACCAGGTCGTAGACGAGATCGGCGGACGCATCGATGTGCAGGGTCTCGCGGACGTCAGCCATGAGGGACATCTTCCCGTGCAAACAGGGGTGGCTCCGACTATCACGCAGGTGACCCCTCCCACGTCGGTCCCTGGGGTCGGACGGTGTGATGTGCTGGGGGCATGGATTCGGGTCGAACGGACGCCTCCGTGGACGCTGCACCGGTGCGGCTGCGCGCCCCCGAGCACCTGGTCAGCCCGCGCGCCCGCTGGCTCTGGCGGGTCTCCTCCCTCGGGGCGGCCGTGGTGCTAACCGCGCCGCAGGTTGCGTGGTGGCTCACCGACCGCCGAGGCGCCCCGGGCCCGCACCTCACCGTCGCGATCGTCACCGGCCTGCTGTGGATCGGGTATGCCGTGCTCATGCCGGAGTGGCGCTATCGCGTGCACCGCTGGGAGGCCACGCCCACCGCCGTCTTCACCCAGACCGGGTGGATCACCCAGGAGCGACGCATCGCCCCGATCAGCCGGGTGCAGACCGTCGACCTCACCCGCGGGCCGCTGGCCCAGCTGCTCGGGCTGGCGTCGGTGCGGGTCACCACGGCCTCGGCGGCCGGGCCGCTGGCGATCCACGGCCTCGACCACGAGGTCGCCCAGGGCCTCGTCGAGGCGCTCACCCGGGCGGCCGAGGCTGAGCGAGGCGACGCCACATGAGCGAGGCCGGCGCGACGGCATACGAAGACGCCCAATGGCGCCGCCTCGACAAGCGGATGCTCGCGATCCACCCGGTGCAGGAGGCGGTGCGCTTCCTGCCGGCTCTGCTCGCGGTCTTCATCACCGGGCGCAGCTCCCAGCGTGACGCGTGGTGGGACTGGGCCGCGCTCGCCCTGGTCGTCGCTTTCGGTGTGTCGCAATGGTTTACGACCCGCTATCGGATCTGGAACGGCCAGATCGAGCTGCGCAAGGGGCTGCTGCGCCGCACCGTGCTCGCCACCCCGGCCGATCGCGTGCGGACCGTCGACGTGTCCGCGCCGATCTGGCACCGGCTGCTCGGGGTCGCGCGGGTCGAGGTCGGCACGGCGGGTGGTGCCGGATCCGAGCGGATCGTCCTCGATGCCCTCGCCGCCCCGGAGGCCGAGCAGCTGCGCGGCGAGCTGTTGCACCGACGAGGGTGGCCGCCAGCCACGACGGGTCCCTGCGAGGCTCCCGATCCGGCTCGCCCCGAGCCCGGCTCACCACCCGAACCGACGCCTCAGGCCGAGCAGTTGCTGCTGCGGCTGGATCCGTCCTGGGTGCGTTTTGCGCCGCTGACGACGAGTGGGATGGTCTCGGCGCTGGCCATCTGGGGCTTCGGCATGCAATACCTCGGCGGGCAATGGGACCGTGTCGAGTCGGCGCTGGCTGCCGTCGAGGCCCTCGGCGCGACGCTCGCGGTCGTCCTCGGCCTGCTCACGGCGCTGGTCGTCGTGTCGATCCTCGCGGTCACGGCATACGTGCTGAGCTTCTGGGACTTCCGGCTCAGCCGCCACGCGGGCGGCACCCTGCACACCCGCCGCGGCCTGCTGACGACCCGGGCGACGAGCATCGAGGAGGCGCGGTTGCGTGGCGTCGAGCTCGGCGAGCCGCTCGGGCTGCGGTTGGCAGGGGCGGCTCGGTTGCACGCGGTGACGACCGGGCTGCGCCACCGCGAGGTGGCCGAGGGCAGCGCCTGGCTCTCGCCGCCCGCTCCGGCTGTCGTGGTCGAG
>CAZLGB010000168.1:0-7838 GCA_964558825.1 uncultured Intrasporangiaceae bacterium | reverse complement strand
GCGACCTGCTCGGCGACGGCTGGTGGCGCCAGCGCCTTCGTCGGTCCGACGGCCGGGTCGGCGGTAGGGGCTGCCTCGGCCGGCGCTCCAGGCGCTGCAGGGGGCGGCGCCGGCGTGCGCATGCTCGTCGTGCACGTCGTCGGCGAGGTTGCCCGACCTGGAGTCGTCCAGGTGGCCGCTGGGGGCAGGGTGGTCGATGCCGTGCTGGCCGCCGGTGGGGCCCTTCCCGGCGCGGACCTCGAGCGGATCAATCTCGCGCGGCTGTTGACCGACGGCGAGCAGGTGCACGTCCCTGCTCCCGGCGAGGCGCTGCTGCCCGGATCAGTGGGCGCGACCGGCGGTGGTGGGGCGGCGGGAGCGAGCGGCGGCGCTCCTGCCCCCGCGCTCGTCGATCTCAATGCCGCCGACCTGACGACCCTCGACGGGCTGCCCGGCGTCGGGCCGGTGCTGGCCCAGCGGATCCTCGACTGGCGGACCGAGCACGGCCGGTTCACCAGCGTCGACGAGCTGGGGGAGGTGAGCGGCATCGGCGAGAAGCTGCTGGCCCAGTTGCGGCCTCGGGTGACCGTGTGACGGTGCGATCGGCCGACCGGGCCACCCCCGGTTCAGCCACCCTCGACCGAGCCGCCCTCGACCTGCGGTTGCTCGGCCCGGCGCTCTGCGCGTGGGCGGTCGTCGCGATCCTGCTCTGGTTGGCCGCCTCCCCGTGGCTGATCCTCGGGGTCGCGTCCGGTGGCGTGGGATTGGCCGCGGTCGGCCTCGCCATGGCTGGGCCAGGACAAGCCCCACGACGTCGCCGCGCGGCGGCCTGGCAGGTGGCCGGTCTCTGCGGGGCCGCAGTGGCGACGGTATCGGTCTCGCTGTGGGGCAACGGGGCGATCCGTTCGGCGGGCGCACTCGACGCACTCGTCGCCACGCAAGCCGTCGTCCACGTGGAGGGGGTCCTCGACAGCGATCCGCGCCCGGTGCTCCCGCGGCCGGGACGGCGGGTCGACGGGCAACAGGTCGTCGTCACCCTGCGCGTCGAGCGGGTCGTCGGACGCGGGGCAGCCAGTGAGGTCGGCGCCCCTGTGCTTGTTGTCGCAGGCAGCGACTGGCTCGGCCTCGCCTGGCAGCAGCACGTTGTCGCTACGGGGCGGCTCAGCCCGGCCGACCCGGGTGAGGATGTCGTCGGAGTCCTCCACGTGACCGGGTCACCACGAGGGGTCGAGCCTGCTCCGCTGATCGTGCGCGGAGCGGCATACCTCCGCGCTCGCTTTCGCGCCGCCACGGCCGGACTGCCCTCGGACGCAGCGGGATTGGTGCCAGGGCTGGTCATTGGCGACACCTCCGCGACACCCCAGTCTCTGACCGACGCGATGAAGACTGCAGGACTGACCCACCTGTCCGCCGTGAGCGGCTCCAACGTCTCGATCGTGCTCGCGCTCGCGCTGGGCGTATGCCGGGCGGTCGGTGTCCGGCGCCGCTGGCGGCCCATCGTCGCCGGCGTCGCGTTGGCCGGATTTGTCGTGCTGGCCCGGCCCGAGCCGAGCGTCATCCGCGCGGCGGTCATGGGTGCGGTCGGGCTGGTCGGTCTGGGTTTCGGACGGCGGCGCATCGGCGTGCCGGCGTTGTCAACGGCCGTGCTCGTCCTGCTGTGCTGGGATCCGTGGTTGGCTAGGTCCTTCGGATTCGCGTTGTCGGTGCTGGCGACCCTGGGGCTGCTCGTGCTCGCGCCGTCCTGGGGGCGCTGGGTGGGGCGGAGGCTGCCGACCCGACTGCGTGGTTGGGGGCCGACGCTCGTCGCGCCGGTGGCCGCCCAGGCCATGTGCGCGCCGGTGGTCGTGCTCCTGCAGGGCAGCGTGTCGCTCGTCGCGATCCCCGCCAATCTCGCCGCTGAGCCGCTCGTCGCGCCGGCGACGATCGCCGGTGTCGCCACTGCGGCGGTGGCGGCCGTCTGGCTGCCGGCGGCAGACGTGCTGTCGTGGGCGCCCGGCATACCCGCGCTCGGCATCTCCTGGGTCGCCCGCACGGCCGCGAGCCTGCCCGGGGGGACGCTGCCCTGGCCGGGCGGGGCGCCGGGCGCGCTGCTGCTGGCTGGGCTGACCCTGCTTGCACTCGTCAGCGGGCCCTGGGCTTGGTATGCCGTGTGGCGCCGCCCGCTGGCCATGCTCCTGGGCCTCGTCGTCGTGCTCGGGGCGGCCGCTCCGATCCGGGATGTGGCCTGGCCGATGCCGGGTTGGGGACTGGTCGCCTGCTCGGTGGGTCAGGGTGATGCGCTCGTGCTGTCCAGCGGTCCCGGGCGGGCCGTCCTGGTCGACGTCGGTCCCGATCCCGTGGCGGTCGACGGATGCCTCCGTCGCCTCGGGGTGACCGCACTTGATGCGGTGATCCTCACCCATTTCCACGCCGACCACGTCGAGGGGCTGGCCGGTGCCCTGCACGGTCGTGCGGCCGCAGAGATCCTCACGTCGCCGATCGGCGAGCCGTCCGAGGAGTTGGACCGAGTGCTCGGGTGGGCCGGTGCCGCCGGCGTGCCCGTGACAGCGCTGAGGGAGGGCGACCGGCTCGCGTGGGGGTCGGTCCAGGCGCGGGTGTGGTGGCCGGCCCGGCTCATCAGCGACGGGTCGATCCCCAACAACGCCTCGGTCGTGCTCACCGTCTCTGACGGCACCCTCGACGCGGTGCTGCTGGGGGATATCGAGCGCGAGGCGGCGCGGGCGGTGCTGGGGGAGTTGCGCCGGGATCCGGAGTTTGCGGGGTGGAGGGTCGACGTCGTCAAGGTCGCCCACCACGGGTCGGCCAACAGCGACGTCAGACTGCTCGACTCGATCGCCGCCCCGCTGGCGCTCATCTGCGTCGGGCTCGACAACGACTATGGTCATCCGGCCCCATCGACCCTGAAGGCGTTGCGAGACAGGGGATTCGAGGTCAGGCGCACCGATCTCGACGGCGACATCGCCGTGGGCCGGCCAGCCGATGGCCCGATCCTGGTGGCCACCCGTGGCCCCTAGGCCGGACGGCCGCTACCTCGGGTCTCGCTCGCGCGAAGTGGCGACCCGCAGAGGTGCTGTCGCTGGTGTCGCGAGTGGTTAGCTCGCGGGAGTGGCGACGCGCAAGGGTGCTGTCGCTGGTGTCGCGAGTGGTTAGCTCGCGGGAGTGGCGACGCGCAGGCGACGGGTGATGTCGGCGCAGTCGAGGCAGACCCGCTCGGGCACCAGCCCAAGGCGGATCAGCTGGGCGAAGAGCACGCACCCGACGCAGAGTCCAGCGACCGCCTCGAGGGCCGGGAAGACGACCATGATCGCCCCGATGGCGAAGACGATCGCAGCGGCCACAGAGGATCCCGTGACAGCACCAACGGCTCCGGCAAGAGCGGCACCCGTGGTCAGCACGGCACCGATGCTGGCGGCAAAGCGCTTCGGCGGACCGGCGGTCGGGCGAGGGGCGGCGCCGACGCTCGGGCGCACGACCCGCAGGACGAATTGGGCGATCATGCTGCCCCGAGGACCGAAGATCGCGCGCGGCACGAAGTCGAGGGCGAGCACGGCATACAGCCACCATGCACCGGAGACCAGGGCGACGATGCCCACGACGAGCACGACGGTCGCGACGAGGCGCACCGTGACCTCGTCGACGATGTCCGGGAAGCCGGGACGCAGATCCATGCGCACCATTATCTATTGGATAAGCAGAAGTTATCCCTGGTGGTCCGCGATGCGGACACCGGCAGAGCGCTCAGTGCACCCCGGCCGGCAACTCGCTACGGGCACTCTCGACGAGCGCGTCAACGGTGGCCGCAACGGCGGGCACGCGCAGCAGGTCCTCGGTCGTCACGACGTGGATCTGCCGGCGCGAGGGCGGGCTCAGCGGTCGCGCGGCAATCCCGGACTGGTGGGCGGCCTCGAGGATGAGGTCCGGCACGAGCGCGACGCCGAGGCCGGCACGGACCAGGCCGAGCACGGCGACATAGTCCTCGGTCTCGAAGGCGACATTCGGCCGGAAGCCCGCGTCATTGGCGAGCGACACCAGATGACCCCGGCAGCGCGGGCATCCGGCAATCCACGGCTCGTCAGCGGCAGCCGCGAGGTCGACGACCTCGTGCGATGCGAGCGGATGCTCCGGCGGCACCGCGATGCGCACCTCGTCCTCGAGCAGCGGCTTGATGACGAAGGACTCGAGGTCCTCGCCGCGGCCGATGTCGGTGCCGTCATAGGCGAACGCGACGGCCAGATCGCACTCACCCGCCCGCAGCGCGGCGAGAGACTCGGGCGGCTCGGCCTCCGAGAAGCGCACCGAGACGTCGGGAAAGCGCGCCTTGAGCAGGGCCAGCGCCCGCGGCACGAGCGAGGCCGACGAGCTGGGAAAGGCCATGAGCCGCACTCGTCCCGAGCGCAGCCCGGCGATCGCTGCGACCTCCTCCTCGGCGGCGTCGAGCGCCGCGAGCACCGACACCGCGTGCCGGGCGAGCACCTCGCCCGCCTCGGTGAGTCGCACATGCCGGCCCATCCGCTCGACGAGAGCCGTGCCGGTGCGCTGCTCGAGCCGGCGGACCATCTGCGAGATGGCCGGTTGGGTATAGCCCAGCGCGGCAGCGGCGGCCGTGAAGCTGCCGTGCTCGGCGATGGCCCGCATGACCCTGAGGCCCGGTGCGTCGATCACGCGGGCAAGGCTATAACGACAAGTTATCGACGCGCCAGCAAACGTGACGATCAGTCATGGGTATGCCGGTGGGCCGGCGGCTGCCCGTCCGGCGCGGGCACGGCATACTGCGGCGATGACCCGCACCGCGTCCGACACCGAGCCGGCCCGCCCGGGTGACGGGCGCGCCGACGCGGACGCGGATGAGGCAGCCTTCGCGGCGTTGACCGAGCTCGTCGCGGCAGGCGGGGTCTTCGTGCTCACCGGAGCCGGCCTGTCCACCGATTCGGGCATCCCCGACTATCGCGGACGTGACGGCGTGCGGCGGGTGATGCCCATGCAATTCGGCGAGTTCATCGCGACCAGCGCTGCGCGGCAACGCTATTGGGCGCGGTCCTATGTCGGCTGGTCACGCTTCCGCGCGGCCCGGCCCAATGCCGGTCATCACGCGGTCACCGCCCTGCAGCGCGCCGGGCTCGTCGAGGCCCTCATCACCCAGAACGTCGACGGCCTGCACGACGAGGCGGGTGGCCGCGACGTCATCGAGTTGCACGGCTCGCTTGCCGAGGTCGTCTGCCTGCAGTGTGGCGACCGCTCCGCGCGCGCCGTCCTGCAGGAGCGGATGGACGCCGACAACCCGGGCTTCACGGCATACGTCCAGGCGGTCGCGGCGGAGGGCTCGCGGGTGAGCAGCCAGATCCGGCCCGACGGCGACATCGTGCTAGCCGACGAGGCGGTCGGGGAGTTCGTCCTGCCGCAGTGCCAGGTCTGCGGCGCCGATCGGCTCAAACCTGATGTCGTCTTCTTCGGCGAGTCGGTGCCGACCGCGCGCGTCGAGCGGTGCCTCGCCGCACTGTCGGCGTCGCGATCGGTGCTCGTGCTCGGGTCCTCGCTCGCGGTAATGTCGGGCTATCGCTTCGTGCGCAAGGCGGCGGTCGAGCGGATCCCGGTGGCGATCCTCACTCACGGCTGGTCGCGCGGTGACGAGCAGGCCAGCCTCAAGCTCGACCTCCCGCTGTCGCTCACCCTCACTCGGCTCGCGCAGGCGGTGACGCCGCCAGTGCGGTGAGCGCGCAGCTCAGTTGATCGGCTGGGTGATGAGCGCAACCACCGCATCGAGAACCTCGGCCGGGCCCTGGGAGTCGATGGGGCCACGCGTCGGGCGGCGCCACATCCAGCACAGCAGGTCCTCGGCCGTGGCAGTGACCGTCGCTGCCGCCGCGGTGCCCGGATCGGCCGGCGCAGTGGCGATGTCGGGCTCGTCGTATGCCGTGCCGTCGGGATCGACTCCCGTGAAGCGCGCCATCCGCACCAGCCACGCCGCGCCGGTGTCGCTCGCCACGAGGCGCACCGACTGCGTCTCGTCGACGTCGCCGATCGTCCCCCACGGCGGGCACCCACCGAACATCACCCGCAGCGCCTCGTCGACCCCGTCCGTGGCGAGCCCGGGGTCGAGCGGGGTCCGGGTCGCTCCGGCGGCGAGTTCGGCGTCGAGTCGGTGCATGGCCGCCTCGTGGGCCTGGCGCCGATAGGTGAAGCCGACGGTCTGCTCGTTGGACCAGGTCCAGGCCGGCGTGGTCGGTGGGGTGTCTTCCAGGGCCGAGACCAGGCGCGCCGTCGCGGCGCGCAGCTGCGCCACCCGGCAGTCGTGCTGCTCGGCCGGCTCGGGGCGCTCGATCTGGTCGACCTGCTGCTGGCTGGTCAAGCGGCCGCGCACGACGGCGGCCCAGAACGACTGGACGCCGGTCAGGTGGGTGAGCAGGTCGGTGGCCGACCAGTCGGGGCAGGTCGGCACGGCTGCCTGAGGGTCGGCGTCGGCCAGCACCTGGGCGAAACGCTCGGACTCGGTCTGCAGCTGGGTGAGATAGCCCGAGAAGCTCAGCCGAGTGTCGCTCGAGTGGCTCATGCCCTCAGCTTCGCAGCCGACACGCAGGGCCGCGACCGGGCGTGGCCGATCACACCCGGCGCAGGACCGCGGTCACCTTGCCGAGGATGCTCGCGTGGGTGCCGTCGATCGGCGCGTATGCCGGGTTGTGCGGCATCAGCCAGACGGTGCCCGAGCGGCGCTTGAAGGTCTTGACGGTCGCCTCACCGTCGATCATCGCCGCGACGATGTCGCCGTTTTCGGCGGTGGGCTGTTGGTGGACGACGACCCAGTCGCCGTCGCAGATCGCCGCATCGACCATCGAGTCGCCGACGACCTTGAGCAGGAAGAGCGCGCCCTCGCCGACGAGCTGACGGGGGAGTGGGAAGACGTCCTCGACGACCTCGTCGGCGAGGATCGGGCCACCGGCGGCGATCCGCCCGACGACCGGCACGTAGGTCGCCTCGGGGCGAGCGTCGCCCGATCCGGTCTCGTCGAGGTCGGCGCTCGGGTCGATGACCGTGGCCGGGCGAGCAGGCGCAGGCGTGCTCTGACCGCGGTAGCCGCGCTCGTTCTTCTTCGCGCCCGGGGTGATGACCTCGATGGCGCGCGGGCGGTTGGGGTCGCGCCGCAGATAGCCCTTGCGCTCGAGCACGGCGAGTTGGTGGGCGACGCTCGAGGGGCTGGTCAATCCGACGGCCGTGCCGATCTCGCGCAGGCTGGGCGGATAGCCGCGTCGATCGACCGAGCTGCGGATCACTTCGAGGACCTTGCGCTGGCGGACGGTGAGCCCGTCGCCCCCACGCTCGGGCAGGTGCCTGACGTCGGCCATTGGGTGGTGCTCCTTCCGGTGTGGTGCGTTTGCGCAGGTCAGAGGCGGTTTAGTCGAGACGGCAGAGGCCGTCGTCGGTGTCTTTTCAGGCCTCTGTCGGGCCTCTGTCAGAACCTCTGTCGGTGGTCTCTGCTGGACTCTCGCCCATGAGCACAGGGTATGCCGTTCGGACACGCGTGGCAAACATGCGTTCGAGGCGTGTCTCGACTTTGTCGTACGATTGTGCTAGACATCGAACAGGCGTCCATCGGACAGAGATTCGACGATCGAATCGTCCAGCACAGATTCGAGAGCTGAGTCTGCCGAGGGTCGACCAGACCGCACGGAGCACGACCAGCCCGACCACCAGCCAGCCAGTCCGCCAGACCATCGACAAGGAGAGCCCGATGAGCGCCCTCGCCGCGTGGGACCTCGTTCCCGCCCCTTCGGCCCCGGTCCGCCGTTCCCGCGCTCACCTGCAGCTGGTGCCCGCCCTCGCCGAGCCGGTGGCCGCCGCCGCGGCTCGCCGCGGGGCGGTGCGAC
>CAZLGB010000167.1:0-7904 GCA_964558825.1 uncultured Intrasporangiaceae bacterium | reverse complement strand
CGAGCGCGTCGGCGACGGCCGACGCCGACCGCGCCACCGGCGGGCGCTCGAGACCGGTGGCCCGGCCGAAGCCCGTCCTCGTGACGACGGTGCCTCCGCCACGCCCGCGGGTCGTCACGACGAGGCCGGCATCGCGCAGGGCCGCGATCGCTTCGCGAAGGGTGTTGCGACTGACCCCCAGCCGCTCGGCGAGGTCGCGCTCGGGCGGCAGCGCCTGCCCCTCGACGAAGACCCCGAGCCGGATCGCCGTCGCCAGCTGCTCGACGGTGACTTCATAGGCATTGCCCGAGGCCGGGCGCAGGACAACATCGGGCAGCAGCTGGATCGACGAGGGCACGGCGGTCTCCTCCGAGATCGAGCGCTGATTGGTGGCTGGTGTTCTGCGCACGGGCACCGTACTAGACCCCCTGTCCCACGCGCCGACCGAGGCGGGCGCCCTCGGGGTCGACCGGTGGCCGAGTGGTGACGGTCACGGCATACCGCCTGCCGGCGAGGTCGACCTCGAAGCGACCACTGCGCACCCAGTCGAGGCTGGTGGCCGCGGAGTCAGGGTCGCCGACCAGGGCAAGGCCCACGCCGGACCCCACGGTGTGACCCCATGCAGCACTGGTCACTTGGCCGACCGGCACGCCGTCGCGCAGGACGAGCTCGCCACCCCAGGGGTATGCCGTGGGGTCGTCGAAGACGACCGACACGACCCGCCGCCGCGGCCCGGCGACCCGGGCGGCCTCGACCGCCGCGCGACCGAGGAAGGGGATCGACGAGCCGAGCTTGCAGGTGAAGATCAGCCCGGCCTGGACGGGGTCGACGTCAGCAGTGAGCTCGCGGCCGAAGGCGCGATAGGCCTTCTCCAGCCGCATCGCCTCGATGGCGTAATAGCCGGCCGGGCGACCTCCTGCCGCGCGGGTCGCCGTGGCCAGGGCGGCATACACCGCGGCGCCGTGCTCGACCGGGACGTAGAGCTCCCAGCCGAGCTCACCGACATAGGTGAGCCGGGTCGCGCGCACGGCCACCGGGCCGGAGGCGGTCGCGACGGACACCTCCTGCGAGCTCCCGAAGGGGAAGGCGGCGTCGTCAAGGTCGACGTCGAGCAGCCCGCCGAGCACCTCGCGTGCGGCCGGACCCATCACCCCGTAGACGGCCAGGCGATCGGTCACGTCGGTCACCTCGACGCCCGCCCCCGCAGGGGTATGCCGGCGGATCCAGTCGAGGTCGCGGATCGTCGAGGCGGAGCTGCTGACGACGAGGAATGCCTGCTCGCCGGTGCGGGTGACGGTGACGTCGGCCTCGTAACGCCCGAGCTCGGAGAGCATCCCCGTGTAGACGGTGCGGCCCACCTCGACGGCGACATCGCCCGTGCACAGCCACTGGAGGGCGGCCTCGGCGTCGGGACCGGTGATCTCGTATTTCGAGAACGACGTCTCATCGAAGAGACCGACCGTCGTGCGGGTGGCCTCCTGCTCGGCCCGACACCACGGCAACCAGGACGGGGCGTCCCACGAATAGTCGAGCCGCGGCGTCTCGGCCGGCGCGGGGGCGAAGACGAGCGCCCGCTCCCAGCCCATCTTCGTCCCCAGGACAGCGCCGTCGGCGACGAGGGCGGCATACGCGGGCGAAACCCTTTGCGGCCGACCGGATTCGAGCTCACGGTTGGGCCACGGCACGGCATAGTGCAGGCCGAGCACCTCGCCGACGCGCGCCCGCAACCACGCGCTGTCCCCGTGGAAGGGCGCAAAGCGGCGGATGTCGACCGCCCCGAGGTCACTCGTCGGCTCGCCCGCGACGATCCACTCGGCGAGCGCACGCCCCGCACCTCCGGCCGACGCGATGCCGACCGAATTGAAGCCCGCCCCGACGAAGAAGCCCCCGACCTCGGGTGCCTGGCCGAGCAGGAACTGGTTGTCCGGGGTGAAGCTCTCCGGGCCGTTGTAGAACTTGCGGATCCCCACCTCGGGCAGCACCGGCAGCCGGTGGACCGCGTTGCTCATGAGGATCTCGAAGTGCTCCCAGTCCTCGTCGAGCAGCTGGAACTCGAAGGGATAGGGGATCTCCTCGGGCGACACCCACGGCTTGGCCTGCGGCTCGAAGCCGCCGACGAGCAGCCCCCCGACCTCCTCCTTGACGTAGATGTAGCCGTCGGGATCGCGCAGCACCGGCAGGTCGCGCGACACCCCGTCGATCGGCTCGGTGACGACGTAGAAGTGCTCGGCCGAGTGCAGGGGCACGGTGACCCCGGCCATCGCCCCGACGGCCTTGGCCCACTGCCCCGCGCAGTTGACGACGACCTCGGCCTCGACATCGCCCGCGTCGGTGCGCACGCCCGCAGCCCGCCCCTCGCGGACGATGACGCCGGTGACCCGCACCCGCTCGCGGATCGTCGCTCCGGCCTGCCGGGCGCCCTTGGCCAGCGCCTGGGTGAGATCGGTCGGATTGGCCCGCCCGTCACCGGGAAGCCAGATCGCCCCGACGAGGTCGTCGGTGCGCAGCAGCGGATAGCGCTCCCCCGCCTCGGCTGCGCTGAGCAGGTGGCATTCCAGCCCGTATGCCGCGGCCGTCGCCACCGTGCGCCGCAGGGCCACCATCCGCTCGGGGGTGCGGGCGACGGTGAGCCCGCCACACACCTGGTAGCCGGCGGACAGACCGGTCTCGGCCTCGAGCCGGGCATAGAGGTCGGTCGAGTACTGGACGAGGCGAGTGCCCGCCTCGGAGGCGCGCAGCTGGCCGACCAGGCCGGCCGCGTGCCAGGTCGTGCCGCACGACAGGGTGCCCTGCTCGAGTAGCAGCACGTCGGTCCAGCCGAGCCGGGTGAGGTGATAGGCGACGCTCGTGCCGATGACGCCGCCGCCGATGATGACGACCTGGGCGCGGGTCGGGAGGGGCGACGTCGGGGCGCTCATGCGGCACCCCGCAGCGTGGCGACCAACCGGTCGGCGACGCCCGAGGCGAAGGCCTCGCGGGCCGGCTCCCACCGCTCCAGGGCAAAACCCCAGAAGTCGGCGTCGAGGTCGCTCGTCGCCGCCTGGATGACCCCCCAGAGCGTCCAGCCATAGCCCGCGTAGATCGCCCACAGCCGCGCCCGAGCGACCCGCCGCGGGTCCGGCTCGCCTCCCGGCGCCTGGTCGTATGCCGCGACCAGCGCCGCGAGCTCGTCATCGTCGAGGGCGTTCTCCTGCGCGAGATTGCCCAGCTCGAAAGCGGATTCGTTCATCCCCGAGTATTCGTAGTCGATGATGTGGAGGGTTTCGCCGTCGTCGAGCAGGTTGGCGGCGAGCAGGTCGTTGTGGCACGGCACGAGCGGCTCGGGATCCTCGGCGAGAGCGGCAGCGACACGAGCTGCCGCCTCGCCCGCCTCGGCGTAGCCGTCCGGCACCCGCAGCCCCTGGGCGGCGACAGTCGCGGCATACGTCCGCTGGAGGGCCAGCATGTCGAAGCGGCCGCTGAAGACCGGTCCGGCATGCAGGCGCCGCAGCGCGGCGGCGACCCTCGGCAGCGACGCGCGCACGTCGGCCGGGGTGAAGGTCCGCGACGGGATGAAACCGACGACGAGCAACCCGAGGTCGGGGCGATAGTCGAGCACCGGCGCACCCACCCCGGCGGCCGCCGCGGCGATCGAGTTGGCGTGCTCACGCTCCCGGTCGACGCCGAGGGTCTCGGCACCACTGGCCGAGACCCTCACGACGCAGTCGACCGCATCGGTCTGCACGCGGTAGTTGCGATTGGTCAACCCGCCGCCGAGCGAGGTGACGACCCGATGCGTCCCGGCGAGGAGCGCGACCTGGCCGAGCAAGGCATCGACGGCGGGATCGGTCATGGGCGCGGATCGGTGCTTTCGCCCTGGTGGAGGGACTGGCCGTGGTGCTCAGCCGCGATCTCGTCGGCGGCCGACACCCCGGCCGGCAGGTCGACGGTCATCTTGGGCCCGGTGAACCAGTGCTTGGCCGAGGTGTGCCACCCGATCCACAGCAGCACGAGCGCCCCGAGCACGACGATCGGGGTGTAGTTGACCGCCGTCCACGCGAAGTCGGGGTCGCCCGGCATACCCGCCTTGAGCGTCGGCAGCAGGGCGACGATCGACGTGACCGCGATCTCGGCGATCGCCAAGGGCGCGAGCCACCGCCACTTGGTCCCGAGGTTCCAGGCCCCCTGGCGGAAGGTGTTGCCGGCGCGCCAGCGGTAGTAGATCGGGACGGCGAAGGCGACATAGAGGCCGACGACGCCGATGGAGACGACCGCGTAGAAGGCGACGGGGACGAGGATCGGAGCGTCCTCGGTGCCGACGTTGACCTTGAAGAGCGCCGGGAGGGTGAGCAGGACCGCGACGATTGCCGAGATGACGACGGCGTTGACCGGGACTCGCTTGGCGTTGAGCCGTGACCAATACTGCGCGCCGGGGACGGCCCCGTCACGGCTGAAGGCGAAGAGCATCCGGCTCGTCGAGGTCATGCAGGCGGTCGTGCAGAAGAACTGCCCGGCCGTGGAGATGAACAGGACGATCCCCGCCCACTTGGGGTCCAGGGCCTGACCGAAGATCACGGCCACCCCGCCGCCGCCCTTGGAGACGGCATCCTCGTCCTGCACGGCGAAGAGGAAGGTCAGCAGCAGGATCCACCCGCCGATGGCCGAGTAGAAGATCGACTGCCAGATGCCCTTGGCGGCGCTGTTGGCCGCGCCCTGGGTCTCCTCGGACAGGTGGGCCGAGGCGTCATAACCGGTGATCGTGTATTGGGTGAGGATCGCGGAGATCGGCAGGACGTAGAGCAGGAAGCCGACGCCGCTGGTCTGGCCGTCGAAGAAGCCCGAGTTGTTGACCAGGTGGGTGAAGACCATCGAGGCACTGGCGTGCTGCGCGGGGACCAGCCACAGGATGAGGATGACCGCGGCCGCACCGGCGACGTGCCACCAGACCGAGATGTTGTTGAGCATGGCCAGCAGCGAGGCCGAGAAGACGTTGATGAGCGCGACGAGGACGAGCACGACGAGGAAGTAGACGAAGATCCGGTTGAGGTCGCCCACCGTGTAGTCGGCGTTGAACGAGCCGAGGGTGAGGTCGAAGAAGGTCGCGCAGCCGTAGGCGACCGAGGCGTCGATGGCCAGCAGCCCGATGAGGTTGAGCCAGCCGGTGTAGTAGCCCGCCTTCACCCCGCCGAGTTTGCTTGCCCACCAATAGATTCCGCCCGATGTGGGGTATGCCGACACGAGCTCTGACATGCACAGCCCGATCGCCATGATGAAGGCGGAGACGATGGGCCACCCCCAGGCGATGGCCGCCGGGCCACCGTTGTTCCACCCCATGCCGAAGGTCGTGAAGCACCCGGCGAGGATCGAGATGATCGAGAAGGAGATGGCGAAGTTGGAGAACCCCGACCAGGACCGGGACAACTCCTGCTTGTAGCCCAGCTCGGCGAGCTGGGCCTCGTCCGCGGACAACTGCGACGTGGGTGCGGGGTCGGCCATGACCGAAGGCTCCTTGACGCGGAGGGAAGTGACGGCGCTCACACTAGACCCACCAAAGGTATGAGTCCATACCTTTGGGGCGCGAGATGCGCATCCGCTATGCGCGCGGTCCGAGGGGCCTGTCGAGGCCTCTGGGCCCGCGGCAGCCGGCTCAGCGTCCGCCAGCGGCCAGCAGCCGCTCGAGCACCTCGGCAACTCCGTCGTCGTCATTGCTCGCGCAGATCTCGTCGGCCGCGGTGAGCACGTCGGCGTGGGCATTGGCCACGGCGAAGGAGCGCCCGGCCCAGCGCAGCATCGGCAGGTCGTTGGGCATGTCACCGAAGGCCCAGACGGCCTCGGCGGCGATCCCCCGCTCAGCCGCCCATCGCTCGAGGCCGGCCGCCTTGGTCACCCCGAGCGCATTGATCTCGGCCAGCCCATGAGCCCCCGAATAGGCGACGTGAGCCCGCTCCCCGACGATGGCGGTCACCGCGGCGAGGAAGGCGTCCTCGCCGAGCCCGGGGGCGAGCGCGAGGAGCTTGCCGATCGGCTCCTCCCCGCGGGCGTCGAGCGGCCCGATGACGGCGTCGGCGGGCACTGGGTGGGCCGACGGGCTGGGATATCCCGGCTCGAAGAGTGGCCCGCTGGCCCGTTCGGCGGCAAACCAGATGCCCGGGATGCTCGCCCGCAGCTCCCGCACGAGAGCAGTCACCACCTCATCGGGTATGCCGTGTGCGGCCAGCACCGCCCGCCGGGGCACGTCGTAGACGAAGGCGCCGTTGCCGCAGACAGCGATCCCGTGCTGGCCGACGACATGCTCCAACTCGTCGAGCCAGCGCGGGGGCCGGGCCGTGACGAGCACCGTCTCGATGCCGACCGCGCCCAGCGCTGACCACACCGCCGCCGTGCGCTCGCTCAAGCGCCCGTCCGAGCGCAGCAGGGTCCCGTCCAGGTCACTGGCGACGAGTCGGGGGCGCCGTGCACCCGGGCCGGACGGCATACCCGATGACGGGAGGATCAGGCGAGCCGGGTGAGCCAGCCGTGGGTGTCCTCGGCGCGGCCGTATTGGATGTCGAGCAGCCGCTGGCGGATCGACTGGGTGACCTCGCCGATCTCGGGCCCGTCGCCGCGGTGGTCGACCGAGCCGCCGTCCCAGCGCAGCTCGCCGACGGGCGTGACGACGGCGGCGGTGCCGCAGGCGAAGATCTCGGTGATCTCGCCCGACGCAGCGCCGTCCTTCCACTCCTCGATGGGGATGCGCCGCTCCTCGGGCTCGAGGCCCATCTCCTTGGCGAGCTCGAGGATCGAGCTGCGGGTGACGCCCTCGAGGATGGTGCCGGTGAGCTCAGGAGTGACGAGCTTGCCGTCGGAGGTGACGAAGAAGAGGTTCATGCCGCCGAGCTCCTCGATGAAGGAGTGGGTGGCCGAGTCGAGGAAGACCGCCTGGTCGCAGCCGTGCTCGATGCCCTCGAGCTGACCGGCGAGGCTGGAGGCGTAGTTGCCGCCGCACTTGGCCGAGCCGGTGCCGCCCTCGCCCGCGCGGGCGTAGTTGCGCGAGATCCACAGCGTCACGGGCTTGAGCCCGCCGCTGAAGTAGGCGCCCGCGGGCGAGGCGATCACGGCATACGTCACGGCGTTGGCCGGACGCACCCCGAGGAAGGCCTCCGAGGCAAACATGAACGGCCGTAGGTAGAGGCTCGTCTCGCCCGTGCCCGCCGGCGGCACCCAGCCCTCGTCCATGGCGACGAGCGCCTTGAGCGAGCCGACGAAATCGTCGACGGAGAGCTCGGGCAGCGCCAGCCGTCGGCAACTGCGTTGCAGCCGTTGCGCATTGGCCTCGGGCCGGAAGCTCCACACCGAGCCGTCCTCGTGGCGATAGGCCTTGAGCCCCTCGAAGACCTCCTGGGCATAGTGCAGGACGGCCGCCGACGGCATGAGCGAGAGCGGTCCGTAGGCGCGGATCTGCGCGTCATGCCAGCCGGCCTCACGGGTCCACGAGGCGATGGCCATGTGGTCGGTGAAGATCTTGCCGAAGCCCGGGTCGACGAGCTTCGCATCCCGCTCCGCCGCCGGCGTGGGGTGGTCGCTGGGGTGGCGTGCCCAGGTCAGCTCGCCGGTGCCCGTCGCCTGCGTGGACTGCGTCACCATCGTTGTCGCTCCCGTTATGCCGTCGCGCCTCGACGAGACTCGCCGATCCGAGCGGCCGGGCGCGGTGTCATCTGCCAGGGTATCGAGTTTGCCGGTTCCGCTCTTGCGTCCCAGCGAGGTGGGTTAGGGTGAGTGAGACATCCGGGGGGATGGACGCCGCACAGGGAGGCAAGGCGTCGTGCGTGTGCGCCTAGATCGACATCCACAGCCAGGCAGATATGCCGCGGCTCGCTCGGCCGTGCCGACGCCGTTGGCCGCGCTGGCGATCATGCTCGTCGTCGCCGGTGGCGCGGCGATGCCGCTCGCCCGCGGCGCCGCCGCGA
>CAZLGB010000166.1:0-7919 GCA_964558825.1 uncultured Intrasporangiaceae bacterium | reverse complement strand
CCGCCCCGCCCCGGCCAGTCGCTGGCCTGCCGCCGACTCGACCGCCACCAGCCGCAGGGGGGTCCGGCGCCGGCGGCGTCCATGGGCGCTCGCTCAGCGCCGGAGCGGGCGGCACCCAGCCTGCCGACCGACCAGGCCCCTCATCGAGCCCGGGGAGGGCGGCATACCACGGCTCGATCGGGTCGGTGGGACCCAGCGTCGCTTGGGCGAGATGCGGCGCAGCCTCACGCAACAAGCGCAGCACGCGCTCGGAGCCGTGATCGTCGAGGACCTGGGAGCCAGCCATGACCGCACGCTAGGCACGACGACCGAGCTGACATCAGCCCCGGCTCGCCACCTGTGGACAACGGGACGACCGGTCGACCCCATGTGGACAAACGGCCAGCCGACGAGAGCCCGCGGCACCGGAGCTGCGTTCAGCCCGGCAGCCTGCGCGCCCGCCAGCGCTCGACGACGTTGTCACGATGGCGCGCGATGACGATCCCCCCGAGGGCGAAGGCCCACAGCGCCGTGCCCCAGCCATAGCCCCCGGCAGCCACCCCACCGCCGCGAGCACGCCCCCGACGACCATGGCGAAGGCCGCCGCGAGCGAGCCGAGCGCCACCCACCGGCTCACCGCCACGACGGCGACGAACACGACGACGAGGGCCACGGCATACCAGGGATGCACGGCGAAGATCGCCCCCAGCGTCGTCGCGACACCCTTGCCGCCGCGCCCGCGCAGGTAGGGCGAGAAGACGTGCCCCAGCACGACCGCGATCCCCGTGAGGTATGCCGTGCCAACACCGAGCAGCGCGGCGGCCACCCACACCGGCAGCGCCCCTTTGAGCACGTCGAGCACGCCGACGGCCACGCCCCACTTGCGCCCGAGCACCCGCCCGGCGTTGGTCGCCCCCGGGTTGCCCGAGCCTTGGGTGATGTCCTTGCCGAGCAGTCGGGCAAAGATGCTCGCCGGGTTGATCCCCCCGATGAAGAACGCCACGACCGGCACCACGAGCCAGAACACCAACGCCAATACGGGAAACTCGACCCCCGAGCCGCCGAGATTCACGAGGCGCCCGCCCCACCCGGTCGCGGACTGACCGACACCGCCACGGTGGCCGGGCCGACATGCGCCCCGACGACGGCACCGAGCTCGCCGACGAGGATCTCCCCCGCATCGGGCACCCGCTCGCTGAGGTCGACGGCGAGCTCCTCGGCGCGGTTGGCGAAGTCCAGATGCTGGATGGAAATGTCCACGATGCGACCGGACACGCGGGCCCGGTCGGCCGCCGCCACGGCGAGGTCGACCATCCGCGCCAGCGCCTTGGCCGAGGTGCGCACCTTGTCGATCGGCGCGATGTGCCCGTCCTCGAGCGAGAGGATCGGCTTGATCGCCAGCGCCGACCCGAGCAATGCCGAGGCCGACCCGATCCGCCCGCCCCGACGCAGGTGCTCGAGGGTGTGGACGTAGAAGACGACCGTCGCCGCGAGGGCACGCGAACGGCACACGGCTGCAACGGCTTTGGCATCAGCACCCGCGGCAGCCGCGGCCGCTCCGGAGAGCACGGCATAGCCCATGGCGCCGCCGAGCACGCGCGAGTCGACCACGGTGACCGGCACTGGCGCCGACGCCGCGGCCTGCTGAGCGCCCTCGACGGTCGCGGACATGTCGGCGGAGATGTGCACCGACACGATCTCGTCGGCGCCCGCCGCGGCGAGCCGCTCGTAGACCTCGAGGTACTCGGCGGGCGCGGGCCGCGACGTGGTCACCGGCACGAAGCGCCGCAGCGCGTCGGCGAGGTCGCTCACGTCGACGTCGATGCCCTCACGCCGCTCGTGCCCGCCGATGACGACGTGCAGCGGCACGACTCCCACCGGGGCAGGCGCCGCGGCGAGCTGCTGCGCCGAGAGGTATGCCGTGGAGTCGGTGACGAGCGCGACAGTCACGACGCGCCTCCTTGCCTCGGGCCGGAGCCCGCGTCAGCACCTCAGAGCGGAACGACGTTGACCAGGGTCGGCGGACGGACGATGACCGTGCGGATGCCGTCGACGGTGGCTGCCTTCACCTTCTCACGGGCCAGCACCAACTCGCGCAGCTCGGCCTCGGAGATGTCGGTCGGGACCTCGATGCGGTCGCGCACCTTGCCGCGCACCTGCACGACACAGGTGACGGTCTGCTCGACCAGCCGCGCCTCGTCGGCCACCGGGAAGGGCCCCAGCGCGAGCGAGCCCTCGTGGCCCATCCGCACCCACAACTCGTCGGCGATATGGGGCGCCACCGGGGCGACCATCTGCACCAGCGGCTCCATGATCGCCCGCGGCGGGTCGGCCAGCTTGGTCACGGCATTGTTGAGCTCGATGAGCTTGGCAATGGCCGTGTTGAAGCGCAGCGCCTCATAGTCCGTCCGCACACCGTGAATCGTCTTGTGCAGCAACGTGATCAGCGCCGGGTCGAGATCCGCCTCGGGCACGTCGACCATGCGCATGGCACCGGTGACCTCGTCGACGACATTGCGCCAGAGCCGCTGCAGGAAGCGCTGCGACCCGACGACGGCGCGCAGCTCCCAGGGCTTGGACAGCTCCAGCGGCCCCATCGACATCTCGTAGATGCGGAAGGTGTCGGCGCCATAGGCGGCATACATCTCGTCGGGGCTGACCATGTTGCGCAGCGACTTGCCGATCTTGCCGAATTCGCGGGTGACCGGCTGGCCCTCCCACGTGAAGGTCGGATCAGCTCCATGCGCACCCGGGGTCTCGACGACCTCCTCGGCCGGCACATACTGCCCACGCGCGTCGGTATAGGCCGGCGCCTGGATGTAGCCCTGGGAGAAATAGGTGCGGAAAGGCTCCTCGCTCGACAGGTGCCCCAGGTCGAAGAGCACCTTGTGCCAGAAGCGCGCATAGAGCAGGTGCAGCACCGCGTGCTCGACGCCGCCGACATAGAGGTCGACGCCACCCGGGTCGCGGGTGCCCTCTGGCGCACCGGCAACGGGCGTCGCCTGCGGACCCAGCCAATAGCTCTCGTTGGCCGGGTCGATCAGCGCCTCGGCGTTGGCCGGGTCGCAGTAACGCAAGTAGTACCAACAGGATCCGGCCCAGTTGGGCATGGTGTTGGTCTCGCGCCGATAGCGCCGCACCCCGCGCCCGTCGCCCAGATCGAGCTCGACCTCGACCCAGTCGGTGACCCGCGACAGCGGCGGCTCGGGCTCGCTCGCCGCGTCTTCGGGGTCGTAGGTCTTGGGCGAATAGTCGGGCACGTCGGGCAGCGTCAGGGGCAGCATCGACGCCGGCAGCGAGTGGGCGACCCCATCCTCGTCCCAGACGACCGGGAAGGGCTCGCCCCAATAGCGCTGCCGGCTGAAGAGCCAGTCGCGCAGGCGATAGTTGATCGTCCCCTCGCCAAAACCCTTGTCCTGCAGGTATGCCGTCATCCGCGCCTTGGAGTCTGCGGTGCCCAGCCCGTCGAGGGAGACCTCGTCGTTGGCCGAGTTGATCGCCACGCCTGCGTCGGTGAAGGCCACCCCGTCGGCGACCGACCCCGGCCAGGACGCATCGGCGACCCCGGCGTCGGTCGCGGGTGCGACGACGTCGACGATCGGCAGCCCGAAGGCCGTCGCGAACTCGAAGTCGCGCTGGTCTCCAGCCGGCACCGCCATGATCGCGCCGGTGCCATAGCCCATGAGCACGTAGTCGGCGATGAAGACCGGGATCCGCTCCCCGTTGACCGGGTTGACGGCATACCCGCCGGTGAAAACCCCTGTCTTGGTGCGGTCTTCGACCTGACGCTCGATGTCGCTCTTGCGCGAGGCCGCTCGTTGGTATGCCGTGACCGCCTCGGCGGGGGTCGCGGCGCCGCCGGTCCACGCCTCGGGAGTGCCGTCGGGCCACGCCGCGGGCACCATGACCGACACCGTCGGGTGCTCGGGCGCCAGCACCATGAAGGTCGCGCCGAAGAGCGTGTCCGGCCGCGTGGTGAAGACGGTGATGACCTCCTGCGCGAGCGTCGGCGCGGCGGTCTCGGCGACGAAGTCGACCCGCGCACCGGTGGATCGGCCGATCCAGTTGCGCTGCATGATCTTGACCTTTTCGGGCCACTCGACCCGGTCGAGATCGGCAGCCAGCCGGTCGGCATACGCGGTGATGCGCATCATCCACTGACGCAGATTGCGGCGGAAGACAGGGAAATTGCCGCGCTCGGAGCGGCCCTCGTTGGTGACCTCTTCGTTGGACAGCACCGTGCCCAGGCCCGGGCACCAGTTGACCGGGGCCTCCGACGGATAGGCGAGGCGATAGCCCTCCAGCACCCCCGACTGCTCGGCGGCGCTCAGCGAGCTCCAGGCTCGCCCACCCAGCTCGGGCAGCGTCCGCTCGCCGGCCGCCAAGGCGGCGATGAGCTCGGTGATCGGCCTGGCCGCACCGAGTGAGCCGTCCGGGCGCACGGCCTCGGGGTCATACCAAGACTCCCGGATCTCGCGAAAGATCCACTGGGTCCACGTGTAGTAGTCCTCGTCGATCGTCGCGAACTCGCGCCTGTCGTCGAATCCCAGCCCCAGGCGCCGCAATTGGCGACGCATGATGACGATGTTGTCCTCGGTCGTCTTGCGCGGGTGCTGCCCGGTGCGCACGGCATACTGCTCGGCCGGCAGCCCGAAGGCGTCATAGCCCAGGGCATGCAGAACGTTGCGGCCCTGCATCCGGTGATAGCGCGAGAAGACATCGGTCGCGATATAGCCGAGCGGGTGCCCGACGTGCAGGCCCGCGCCCGAGGGGTAGGGGAACATGTCGAGGACGAGCAGCTTGGGGCCGCGCGCCGCCACGGTCGCGGGATCGGCCCACGGCCCAGCCGGATTGGCGGCGTGGAAGACGCCCGCCTCCTCCCAGCGGTCCTGCCAGGCCAGCTCGATCGTGTCGGCCAGCGCGGCGGTGTAGCGATAGGGGGTGTCCTCGCTCATCGTCCCTCGTCCTCGGGTGTTTCGTGCGGATGTGAGAGTCCCGGACAGACGAAAGCCCCTCACGCAGGAGGGGCTGCCGCGCTGACGTCCGACTGCTCAGCGCGGCTGACTAAGAAGCAGAATCGCTGCCCGGACGGCCACCTGCCCAGGGTAGCGCACGCCCCCGCCGGACCTCGCCGGAGAATCGCCCGTCACACCCCGCGCAGCATCCCCCAGACCATGAGCAGCTGCCCGAGGTGATAGGTCACGTGCACGGCGAGCGGCCCCCAGGCCAGCTCGCGCTCGAAGCGGTTGACGGCCAGCAGCGCGTCGCTGACGAGGAAGAGAGTGGCGCCGATCCCGAGCACGACCCAGCCGGTCGCCCAGGCGAGCGCGGCCATCGTCGCGAGGACCACGGCATACGCCAGCAGGGGTATGCCCTCGCGCCAGGACGCCCGCACCCGCGGAAGGATGCGCCACCAGATCACCGCGACGGCGACGAGGACGACCGCGATGACGGCCGGCCAGATCGGGCCGTCGCCCGGCACCCGGCGCAGCGCCGCGATGTAGGTGAGGTGAGCGACGAGGAAGGCCACCAGGCCGGCGAGAAAATGTCGAGCCGAGTCACCGAGCAGGGCGAGATCGCCGACGAGCGAGAGCGCGAGACCCGCCAGCAGATACTGCCCGTACGAGACCGTATCGGCGCGCAGCAGCCAGGCCAGGACGATGAGGATGACGAGCACGGCAGGCTTGGCGATCGACTCGAGATCTCGACGGGAGCGGGCCACGGCCGCCCAATCGGCGCCGGCCGCGACCGCGAAAGCGATCAGCAGCACCCATACATAGCTGTTCATCGCGTCACACCCTGCCGCATGGGGGACGTCGTCCCCAGTCGGCACGCCCGCAGCCACTGCCTAGACTCGACATATGGCCGTCCAGAGCTTTGAGCACACCGTGACCGAGGGCGACACCGCCGCCGTGCTGGGCAGCGGCGACCTGCCCGTCCTCGCGACCCCACGCCTGATCAACTGGCTCGAGCGGGCGTCGTATGCCGTAGCACGCAGCACCTGCCCGGAGGGCCAGACGAGCGTCGGCACGCTCGTCAAGGTCGAGCACCTCAAGGCCAGCCCGGTCGGCACCGTCCTCACCTGCAAGTGCTCGATGCCGATCAGCGACGGGCGCCGCCTGATCTTCCACGTCACGGCCGTCGACGAGCGCGGCGACGAGGTCGCCGTCGGCGAGATGCACCGCCGCCTCGTCGACCCCGAGCGCTTTATGGCACGGTTCGCCGAGCAGGCCGCGCAAGACGCGGCGCACCCCGGCACCGACTGAGGCGGCGGGCGTGGGCGCGGGCCGGCGCCTCGGGGCGCGCGAGCTGCTCGACACCGTCCTCGACGAGGGCAGCTGGGTGTCGTGGGACGCCCCTCCCCTGCCGGTCGCCCCGCCCGGCAGCTCGTATGCCGTGGAGCTCGCCACCGCTGCCGCGAAGGCCGGCACCGACGAGTCGGTCCTCACCGGCGAAGGCCGCATCAAGGGCCGCCGAGTCGCTTGCGTCGCAGGGGAATTCAGCTTCCTCGCCGGATCGATCGGCAAGGCTTCCGCGGAGCGGATCGTGCTGGCCTTCGAGCGCGCGCAGCGCGAGCGGCTGCCGCTCTTCGCCGCCCCCACCTCGGGAGGCACGCGCATGCAGGAGGGCACACCCGCCTTCCTCGGCATGGTCAAGATCTCCGCGGCTGTCGCGTCCTTCAAGGCCGCGGGCCTGCCCTACATCGTCTATCTGCGCCACCCGACGACCGGCGGTGTCTTCGCCTCGTGGGGCTCCCTCGGGCACGTCACGGTGGCCGAGCCGGGCGCGATGATCGGCTTCCTCGGCGCCCGGGTCTACGAGACGCTCTACGGCCGGCCCTTCCCCGAGGGTGTCCAGGTCGCCGAAAACCTCCACGCCCGCGGCCTCGTCGACGCCGTCGTGCCGATCGAGCGGCTTGCCGAGATGGCCAGCCGCACACTGGGAGTGCTCGATGCCCGGCATACCGACCATCCCCCGGTGCCGCGCGACGAGCAGCCCGCCGACCCGTATGCCGGCCTGTCCCCCGAGGCGATCCGCGGCTCGGCGTGGGAGTCGATCCTGCGCTCGCGTCGCACCGACCGGCCCGGGGTCAAGACTCTGCTCAAGCTCGGCGCCTCCGACGTGCTGCTGCTGCGCGGCACCGGACAGGGCGAGCACGACCCGGGCATGCTGCTGGCGCTCGCGCGCTTCGGCGGCACCCCGGCGATCGTCCTGGGGCAGGACCGCCACCGCAAGACCCTCGAGGAGCCGCTCGGGCCGGGCGGGCTGCGAGTGGCCCGCCGCGGCATACGCCTCGCCGCCGATCTGCACCTGCCGCTCGTGTCGATCATCGACACCGAGGGCGCGGCTCTGTCCAAGGAGGCGGAGGAGGGCGGGCTGGCCGGAGAGATCGCCCGGTCGCTCGCCGATCTGGTCATGCTGCCGGCCCCGACCTTGTGCGTGCTGCTGGGGCAGGGCACCGGCGGCGGGGCTCTGGCCATCCTGCCGGCCGATCGGGTCATCAGCGCTCAGCATGCCTGGCTCTCGCCGCTGCCGCCCGAGGGCGCGTCGGCGATCGTCCACCGCACCGTCGACCATGCCGCCGAGCTCGCCGAGTCGCAGCGGGTGCGCGCGGTCGACCTGCGGGCCGACGGCATCGTCGACCGGATCGTCCCCGAGCACCCCGACGCCGCCGAGGAGCCGGAGGCCTTCTGCCGGCGAATGGCCGAGGCGATCCACCAGGAGCTCGACGCCTTGTGGCGCACTGATCCGGACGAACGGCTGGCCAGCCGACTCGCGCGCTACCGCCGGATGGGCACCTGACGTGCGAAGGGCTCACCGGGTCCCGGCTGCGTGGCCCAGTTGGGAGCGTCGATCGGGAGCTCGCACCCCGTCTTAGGGGACTAGTGAGGTTCCCCCCGAATCGTGGAGGGTTCCTTATGCCGCGTCCTGTTGGAGGG
>CAZLGB010000165.1:0-7928 GCA_964558825.1 uncultured Intrasporangiaceae bacterium | reverse complement strand
GCGACGGCGAGCGCCGCGACGGCCGTGCCGCCGGCCACGAGCCACCACCAGACCGACCAGCTGGCCGCCGCGAGCACGCGCGGCCCGACGAGCATGCCCAGCGCCGTGCCGAAGGGGACATAAGCGCCCCAATAGCCGAGCATCCGGGTGAGCTGCGCCGGTGCGACGGTGCGCCGCAGCAGCCCAGGCGCCGGCACGGTGGCCAGCAGGAAGCCGAAACCTTCCACAGCGCGCAGCACGAGCAGCCCCGGGACGCTCGAGACGAAGCCGCCAGCCGCGCCCGCTGCCGACAACACGGTGAGGCCGGTCAGCATGGCTCGGCGCAACCCGAAGCCGTCGGACAGCACGCCGACGACCAGCCCCAGGCACATCCCGGCGAATTGGATGAGCGCCAGCAGGAAGCCCGCCTCGACGAGGGTCATGCCCAGCTCGGCCTGCAGCACGGGCACCGCGGGCGGCAGCTTGCCCAGGTGCAGCGCGGTCGCCACCCCGGCCACGAGCACCACCCACGGGGCGCGTATGCCGCGAGGTTGGCTCACGGGGCGCAATCTAGCGCTCGGGGTAGGGGCCGCGCGGCTCGTAGGATGCGCGCGTGGCAACTGCGACCGGTCGACACGCGACCAATCTCGAGCTCTTCCTCGACCTCGTCTTCGTCTTCGCCGTGACCCAGGTGACGAGCTACTTCGCCCACCACGTCACCCTCGGGGGCGCCGCGCGATCGCTGCTGCTCGCCTGGCTGGCGTGGTGGATGTGGAGCCTGTTCACCTGGCTCGGGACGACGGTCGACCTGCAGTCCGAGGTGCGCACCCGGGTCATGGTCCTGGTGATGATTCCAGCGGTGTTGCTTGCCGTCTCGACCATCCCGACGGCCCTGACGACCGATCCGCTCGCGTTCGCCATCGGATATGCCGCCGTGGCGATGTGGCTGGTCGTCATCCAAGGGTGGATGGCGAGGGGCGACGCGATCGCGTGGTCGGGCTTTCGCAACTACTGGCCGCTCGCGTTGCTCGGCCCGGTGGTCCTGCTCGCCGGTGCCTTCGCCCCCGAGGGCGCGCGGCTGTGGATCTGGATCCTCGTGGGGCTGCTCAACGTCGGCAGCGCGATCCTCGCCGGCCGCCAAGGCGGCCAATGGCATGTCGACGCCGTCCACTTCGCCGAGCGTCACTCGCTCTTCGTCATCATCTGTCTCGGCGAGGTGCTCGTGGCCATCGGGTCGAATGTCGCTGCGACAGCTGAGGATCCGGGCCTCGACCTCGCGACGGTCGTCGCGCTCGTGGTGTCGACTGCGGTCGCCGGAGCACTGTGGTGGTCCTACTTCGCCTATATCCCCCGGGTCGTCGAGCACGCCTTGCACACGGCCCCGCCCACGACCCGAGGCCAGCTCGCTCGCGACCTCGGCACCCTCGGTCACGTCCCCCTGGTGCTCGGGATCATCTCGTATGCCGTGACCGCCAAGCACCTTGTCCAGCACCCCGGCGGGCCGCTCGGCGCCTCGGACCGGGTGTTGCTCGCCGTCTCGGTCGTGCTCTTCGTCGGGGGCCTGCTGTGGCTGCAGTGGCAGATCGGCCGACGCCTGGCGCGCGAGCGGCTCTTCGGCATCCTCGCCGTCATTGCGGTGACGCTGGCGGCCGGGGCGCTGCCCGGGCTCGTGACGATGGCGCTCGTCGCCATCGCCCTCACGGCCATGTCGGTCGCAATGGCGAGGTCCTTCGCCCGGACCGAGATGGGCTCCCAGCTCAACGCCTGACGCAGCCTGCGCTGCGGGTGCGGGGCCTGGGCTGCCGCGCGGACGCGCGGCGGCCCAGGCCGCGCAGGCTCAGCGCTGGACCGCCCCGAACCGCGCCGCGGCCGCGGCAACGGCGGCATCGCGGAAGCCGCTGACCTCGTCGGTGGTCAGCGTGCGGTCAGGGGCCCGGAAGGCCAGTCGGAAGGCGAGCGAGCGTTTGCCCGCACCCACCTGGTCGCCGCGATACACATCGAAAAGGGTGACCGACTCGAGCAACGCCCCGGCGGCCTCACGCAGACACGCCTCGACCTCGCCCGCCGCCACCGCCTCGTCGAGCGTCAGCGCGACATCGGTGAGCGCGACCGGCTGGGTGAAGAAGCGCCGCATCCGCGTGGGCTCGGCGCTGGCGACAGTCAGCGCGTCGACGTCGATCTCGGCGGCACAGGTGCGCGGCGGCAGGCCCAGCCGGGCCAGCACGGCCGGGTGCAGCTCACCGGCATACCCGAGCAGGGTGCCGTCGGCGAGCGTGACGCGGGCGCACCGGCCGGGGTGCCACGGCGGGTGCTCGGCCGGGGTGACGATCGGCTCGAGCGAGAGTGCCCCGCAGACCACCCGGACCGCCTCGAGCGCGTCGGTCCAGTCGGCCGCGCGACCCTTGCCCCACCAACCCGAGCGCTCGGCGTCACCGGCGAAGGCCAGCGCGAGGTGGCGTGGCTGCGGCGGGACTGCGGCGTCGATCGCCGCGATCGTCGCGTCATCGGGGCGCCGGTCGACGCCGGGCACGGGGGCCGTCGTCGCCGACCCGGGCGTGGGCAGGGTGACCAGCCCCAGCTCGAAAATCGCCACGTCGCGTTGCCCCCGAGACACGTTGCGGCGCAAGGAATCGACCAGGGTGTCGAGGACCGCCGTGCGCATGAGCGGAGCCTCGTCGGACAGCGGATTGGCCAGCCGCACCGTGCTGCGCCGGGGGTCATCAGGGGCCAGGCCGAGGGTGTCGGCGAAGTCGGCAGCGACGAAGGGATAGGTGAGGACCTCGGTGAGCCCGCGCCCGACGAGCGCGCTCGCGACGACGCGACGCACCTGCTGGCCATGGGTCAGACCGCGGCCACCGAAGGGCACCGGCAGCACCGAGGGGATGCGGTCGTAGCCGTCGATGCGGGCGACCTCCTCGGCATAGTCGGGGCCGTCGACGAGGTCGGGGCGCCACGAGGGCGGGGTGACGAAGACGACCTCGCCGGGGCCGGGCAGCGGGTCCTGCACCGTGCAGCCGAGCTGGCGCAGGATCTCGACGACCCGGGTGGGCGAGTAGTCGATGCCGATGAGCCGCCCCGGCAGGGTGAGATCCAAGGGGTATGCCGGGCGGCTCTCGGTCGTGTCGACGTCGGTGGAACCGGGGTCGACGGTGCCCCCGCCGAACTCGACGAGCAGGTCGACGGCCAGCTGGGCGGCATCGTCGGCGACCCGGGGGTCGACCCCGCGCTCGAAGCGCTTGGACGCCTCGCTGACCAGCCGATGACGCCGTGCCGTGCGCGCGACGGTGACCGGGTCGAAGTGTGCGGCCTCGATGAGGATGTCGGTCGTCGTCGCGCTGACCTCGCTGCTCTCCCCGCCCATCACCCCGGCGAGGGCCAGCGGCAGCTGCCCGCCGTCGGTGATGAGCAGGTCCTCGGGGTGCAGCTGGCGCTCGACGCCGTCGAGGGTGGTCAGCCGCTCGCCGGCCCGGGCGCGCCGCACGGTGATCGCGCCCTGCAGGGTCGCCAGGTCGAAGGCATGCAGCGGCTGGCCGGTGAGCATCATCACGTAGTTGGTGATGTCGACGGCCAGCGAGATCGGCCGCATCCCGACCTGGGTGAGCCGGCTCTGCATCCACGACGGCGACGGCGCCGACGGGTCGATGCCCCGGACGATCCGGGCCACATAGCGCTGACAGCCGACATGCCCGTCGATGGGCGTGGCGTCGGTGAGGTGCACGGCATACCCCTGCCAGTTGGCGTCGGGGTTGGTCGCCACGACACCCGGGTCGCGGAAGCCGCCGGCGGGGCTGCCCTGCGAGTGCCAGTACTCGCGCGCGACCCCGCGCATGGAGAAGCAATAGCCACGGTCGGGGGTGACGTTGAGCTCGACGACCTCGTCACCGAGGCCGAGCAACGCGATGGCGTCGTCGCCGGGCTGCAGCGCCGCGGCGGCGCTCTCGCCCAACAACCGCGACAACACGATGATCCCGCTGTGGTCCTCGCCCATGCCGAGCTCGTCCTCGGCGCAGATCATGCCGTTGGACACGCGGCCATAGGTCTTGCGAGCCGCGATCTCGAAGCCGCCCGGCAGCGTCGCCCCGGGGAGCACGACGACAACAAGGTCCCCGACCTCGAAATTCGTTGCGCCGCAGACGATCTCCTGAGCGATCCCGTCGGTCAACCGCTGCCCGTGGTTGCCCACGTCGACGGTGCAATAGCGGATCGTCTTGCCGTTCTTCTGGACCGACTCCTCGATGGTCAGAACGCGACCCACGACGATCGGGCCGACGATGCCGCCGCCGTGCAGGGCCTCCTCCTCGAGGCCCACCGACACGAAGGATGCAGCGACGTCGGCGCCGCGCGCCGAGGAGGGGACATCGACGAGCTCTCGCAGCCAGGACAGAGGGACTCTCATGTCACACCGCCATCCCGAACTGGCCGGAGAAGCGCACGTCGCCCTCAACGATGTCGCGCATGTCAGAGACACCGTTGCGCAGCTGCAGGGCCCGCTCGATGCCGAAGCCGAAGGCGAAGCCGGTGTAGACATCTGGGTCGATCCCGCACGCCTGCAACACTTTTCGGTTGACCATCCCCGACCCACCGAGCTCGATCCAGCCCGAGCCGCCGCACATCCGACAGGGCTCCTCCCCTGCCGCTGCCGGCACGCCGCGACAGACGAAGCACTGGAAGTCGGTCTCCATCGACGGCTCGGTGAAGGGGAAGTAGGACGCCCGCACCCGGGTGCGGACGTCGCCGAACATCGCCCGCACGAAGTGGTCGATGGCCCCGCGCAGGTGGGCCATCGTCAGCCCCTTGTCGACGGCCAGGCACTCGATCTGGTGGAAGACCGGCGTGTGGGTGGCGTCGAGGTCGTCGGTGCGGAAGACCTTGCCCGGCGCGACGATGTAGATCGGCGGGGTGCGGGTCAGCATCGTGCGGATCTGCACCGGCGAGGTGTGGGTGCGCAGCACCAGCCCGCCATCGGGTGGGTCGACGAAGAAGGTGTCCTGCATCTGCCGGGCCGGGTGGTCCTTGCCGAGGTTGAGCGCGTCGAAATTCATCCACTCCGACTCGACCTCGGGCCCCTCGGCGACCTCCCAGCCCATCGCAAGGAAGACATCGGCGAGCCGCTCCATGGTCAGCTCGACCGGGTGACGGGCACCGACCGGGCGCCGTCCCACCGCCTGGGTGACGTCGACCCGCTCGGCGACGAGGATCTGCGCGTCACGCGCCGCCGCCAGCTGCGACTCCCGCTCGGTGTATGCCGTCTGCACGGCGGCCATGGCCGCACCCACCCGCTTGCCGGCCTCGGCCTTGGCCGAGGGTGGCAGGGCGCCGATCTCGCGGCGGGCCTGGGCGACCGCGCCACGGTCCAGGTGGGCGAGCCGGGCGACCTTGAGCGCCTCGAGATCGCCGGCCTCCGCGAAGGCCGCGCGGGCGGCACTGATCGCCGACTCGAGGGCGGCAGGGTCGAGCGCGGCGACCTCGACGGGGTCGAAGGACGAGTTCGGTGCGGACATGTCTCTCACGGTCTCGTACGGCGGCGGGCGTCGTGGGCGGCTGGGACCACGACGAGGGTTCGGCGGTCGAGTCTAGGCGGAGGCGAGGCGGGCGGGCGCACGGCATACCGGGGAGCGGACGGGCAGAGGGGGGCGCCGGTCAGCCGGACCGGACCCCCTCGGCGACGACCGCCTGCGGCGCGCCCGCAGGGATGCTGAAGGTGAACACCGCTCCCCCGTCCGGCGCATTGGCTGCTGCGATCCGGCCACCGTGGGCCTCGACCAACGCCTTGACGACGTAGAGCCCGAGGCCGCTGTTGCCCCGCCCCGGCCCGTGCCAGAACCGGGAGAAGATCACCGACAGCAGCCGGTCGGGTATGCCGTCGCCCTCGTCGGCGACGGAGACGATCGTCGCGGGCCGGGCATCGCCCGCCGCGCCGTCGGCGAGGTCGACGGCGCCGGCGCGCACGCCGACGGTGACCCGACCCCGCCCATGCTTGAACGCATTGTCGACGAGGTTGATGAGCATCTGGTCGACCCGGTCGGGGTCGGCCCAGGTCTCGGGCAAGGGGTGGCGGACGTCGACGACCACGCGGTCGGGCTCGATCCCCAGCGACTCGTTGCGACTGAGATGCCGGGCGACGATCTCGTCGATCGCCAACGCCTGGCGGTGCACCCGCAGCCGTCCCGCGTCGATCCGCGAGACGTCGAGCAGGTCGCCGACCAGCCGGGTCAGCCGCGCCGCATCCGCCTCGATGGTCTCGACGATGAGCCGTTTCTGCTCGTCGCTGAAGCGCTCCCAGCGGCGCAGCAGGGTGCTGGAGAAACCCTTGACCGACGTCAGCGGTGAGCGCAGCTCGTGGGCGAGGGTGGACAGCAGAGCGGCGTGGTCCTGCTCGGCGCGCTCCCGGGCGATGGCGTCGCGCAGTGACACGACGACCCGCTCGACCGGCATACCCCTGCCGGCCCGCCAATAGCGAGCCGTCGCGAGCACCTCGACACCGGCGGCCGTCCAGAGCAGCTTCTCGCGGTGGCCCTTGAGCGTCGACAGCCCGCCCCACGGATCGGTGACCTCCCACCAGGAGCGACCGTCGCTGTCGGTCAGCGGGATCGCCTCGGCGACCGGCCGGCCGACCGCGGCGTCCAAGGGCATCCGCAGGACGTCGGCGGCGCGGCTGTTGACGAGCACGACGACGCCCGCGCCGTCGATGACGACCAGCCCGTCGGGCAGCACGTCGGCCAGCTCCCGCCGCTCGGCCTGGCCCACACCCTCAAGCATTCCCGTCGGCCTCGCCCCAGTGGCCGGCGCCCGTGCGCCGGCGTGATCCCCGCTCACCCGGTCAGCGTAGCGAGTCGACCTGGGGAACCGACGCGGATGTCGATACGTGGCCCATCGCGCCGGTCGCGACCGCGGGCACCCGCGTCCGCGCAGGTTCCGCGGGGGCTCAGCCTGGCGTCGGGTGGTGGGCGCGCGCGGAGGCGTAGAGGCAGACGGTCGCCGCCATCGCGAGATTGAGCGACTCGGCGTGGCCGTAGATCGGCACCCGCACCACCTCGTCGCACGCCGCGCGCAGCTCCGACGGCAGCCCCCAGGCCTCGTTGCCCATGAGCCACGCGTGCGGCGCGCTGAGGTCGGTGTCGTCGAGCAGGCGCTCTCCGGCGCCGTCGGCGGCCAGCACGCGCACGCCCGCGGCCCGCAGCTGGTCCAGGCCGGCGGGCAGGGCCACGTCCGTGACGATCGGCAGATGGAAGATCGAGCCCACCGTCGAGCGCACGACCTTGGGGCTCCACACGTCGACGCTGGCTGTGCTCAGCACGACGGCATCGGCTCCGACGGCATCGGCCCCCCGCAGCACGGTGCCGGCGTTGCCGGGGTCGCGCACGTGCGCGAGGACGACGAGCAGGCGGGGTCGGCCCGCGAGCACCTGCTCGAGCGAGACGGGGGCACACCGGCATACGGCCAGCAGGCCTTGCGGCGCGTCGGTGTCGCACATCGCGGCGAGCACCTCGGGGGTGCACACGGTCACGGGTAAGCCCGCCGCGTCGGCCGCCGAGACGATGTCGGTATGCCGGTCCGTGGCCTCCGTGGTGGCATAGAGCGCCTCGACGAGGTCGGGGCGGTGGCGCACGGCCTCGCGGACGGCTTGGGGGCCCTCGGCGAGGAAGGTGCCGGTGCGCTCACGCACCGAGCGCCGGGCCAGGGCGGCCACCTGACGGACCCGATCGGATCGGGGATTGCTCAGGTTGGCGTGATCGCCCACGGCCCGGCGCTGCGGTGGTGGTGAGGTATGCCGCCCGGTCAGGCGGCGTCGCCCTGCGCCGGCACGCTCGCGCGGGCCAGCTCGACGAGCGCGGTGAAGGCCGTCGCGTCGTTGACCGCGAGGTCGGCGAGGATCTTGCGGTCGACCTCGACGCCGGCGGCCTTGAGGCCCTGCATGAACCGGTTGTAGGTCATGCCGTTGGCGCGGG